>NZ_JBIAIV010000042.1:0-73302 GCF_042871645.1 Streptomyces sp. NPDC005774
AACTCCGCCCGCACCTCCGTGAACGGCGTGACCGTCACATTCCCCTCGGGAACGGTCGTCGCCTCCGGATGCTCCGTCGGCGTGATCCGCACCGCATACGGATGCGGACCCGCCGCCGCGTCCGACGTACGCGGCGGAGCGAACGACACCTCCACCGTCCCCGTCGTCCCCGGATACAACCGCAACGACTGCGGCTCCACCCGCGCCCACGGCGCAAGATCACCCACCGGTTCGAACCGGTACTCGTCCACCACGTCACCGGTGTTGCGCACCCGCAACCGCACCGTCGCACTACCACCGGGATCCACCGTCGTCGACGCCGGCTCAAGAGAAGTCCATAGGCTCACGCAGCGACGCTACGGGCTGCGGCACGGCCCGTCAGGAGTCCCGGGGGCAGCGTCAAGTGCCCTGCGAGGCCGAGTGGTTGCCCTGGCCGCCGCAGGGGCCACCCCGGCCCGCGCCTTCGTCCCGGCCGGGGCGGAAAGGCCCCCTGCCGGGCAGGCCCTCAGGCCCGCGCAGGCCACTGACGCCGACGCCCCGTTGCCCTTCCGGGCAACACGAATGCCCCGCATACGGCACTCGCAGACGTTTGTACGACGCGCTGCGCGCGCGAGGGTGGGCGTAGACCTGACTTGTACCCCGAGGAGAGCAGAGCATGCCGTCCTACCTGTCGCCGGGCGTCTACGTCGAGGAGGTGGCCAGCGGCTCGCGCCCCATTGAGGGGGTGGGAACGTCGGTGGCGGCCTTCGTCGGGCTCGCACCATCCGGTCCGCTGAACACGCCGACACTGGTGACCAACTGGACACAGTTCGTCGCCGCCTTCGGTGCGTTCACCGACGGGTACTACCTGGCGCACTCCGTCTACGGCTTCTTCAACAACGGCGGCAGCGCCGCCTACGTGGTCCGCGTCGGCGGTGCCGCGGGCGGTGCCACCGGTGAGGCGTCCGGCGCCCCCGCCGAGGTGACCGGTTCGGCCGCGCCGGCCGCGCTGCCCGCCGGGGCACCCCAGCAGCTCGGCACGTTCACCGTGACCGCCGTGGCCGCGGGTTCCGGCCCCCTCAGCGTCGAGGTCTCCGACCCCGAGGGCGAGGGTCCCGCCGAGCGGTTCAAGCTCGTCGTCAAGGACGACGGCAAGGCCGTCGAGTCCTTCGACGTGACCGCCAAGAAGAGCGGCCGCAACTACGTCGTCACGCAGGTGAGGGAGCGCTCCAAGCTCATCACCGTGCAGGAGGCGACGCCCGCCGCGCAGCTCGTGCGCCCGGAGAACCAGACCGTGGCCCTCGTCGCCCCTGCCGCCGCGCCCGCCGCCGCGCCCGTCGCCCCGGCCGTCGCCGGCGCCACCGGGGGCCACCCCGGCCCGGCCCAGTACCTCGGCGACTCGGCGGACCGTACCGGCTTCGGCGGCCTCGAGGCCGTGGACGAGATCTCCATGGTCGCCGTTCCCGACCTGATGGCCGCCTACCAGCGCGGTGCCATCGACCTGGAGGCCGTCAAGGCCGTCCAGCTCGGCCTGATCGCGCACTGCGAGCTGATGGGCGACCGGGTCGCCGTCATCGACCCGCCGCCCAACATGAACGCCCGCGACATCCGCGTGTGGCGCCAGGAGACCGCCGGCTACGACTCCAAGTACGCCGCCCTCTACTACCCGTGGGTCAAGGTCTTCGACCCGGCGAGCGGCCAGACCAGGACCGTCCCGCCGAGCGGCCACATCGCCGGCATCTGGGCCCGCAACGACTTCGAGCGCGGTGTGCACAAGGCGCCCGCCAACGAGGTGGTGCGCGGCGCCGTCGACCTGGAGATCCAGATCACCCGCGGCGAGCAGGACCTGCTCAACCCGGTCGGCGTCAACTGCATCCGCGCCTTCCCCGGCCGCGGCATCCGCGTCTGGGGTGCCCGCACCATGTCCTCGGACCCGGCCTGGCGCTACCTGAACGTCCGCCGGTACTTCAACTACCTGGAGGAGTCGATCCTGATCGGCACCCAGTGGGTGGTGTTCGAGCCCAACGACCACCAGCTGTGGGCCAGGATCCGGCGCAACGTCTCCGCCTTCCTCGTCAACGAGTGGCGCTCGGGCGCCCTCTTCGGCGCCCGGCCGGAGGAGGCGTACTACGTCAAGTGTGACGAGGAGACCAACCCGCAGGAGTCGGTCGACCTCGGCCGGGTCATCTGCGAGATCGGCATCGCGCCGGTCAAGCCGGCCGAGTTCGTGATCTTCCGCTTGGCCCAGTTCTCCAGCGGAAGCGGGGAGCTGGAGGAGTAGGGGGAGGTTTCCCCCGCGTTCTCCGCCCTCCCATCCCCCGGTCCCGCCCCCGGCTCGCGCCGCGGGCGGGCCGCTCAAGGTCAGAAGGAAAGAAAGATAAATGAGTCTGCAGCCGGGTGACGCCCTTACGTCACACAATTTCGGCCTCCAGATCGACGGTGTGATGGTCGAGTACCTCGCCGAGGTCAGCGGCCTCAGCCTCGAGCAGGACGTCATCGAGTACCAGCAGGTCTCGGCCCAGGGCAAGCCCGTCACCAAGAAGATGCCGGGTGTGAAGAAGGCCGGCACCTGCACGGTCGTCCGCGGCATGACCCAGTCCGCGGCGTTCAACCAGTGGATCAACGAGTCGGTCAACGGCGCGATGGCCACGGCCCGCAAGAACGCCACCATCATGGTGATGGACTACCAGAACAACCCGGTCAAGCGGTACAACATGCGCAACGCGTGGTGCAGCAAGATCGACACCAGCACGGTGAAGGCCGGTGAGGCCTCCGCCCTGTCCGAGACCGTGACCATCACGTTCGAAGAACTGGTCATCGAGTAATGCGCCGTACCACTGCCCGGCCGGGATCCGTCCCGGCCGGTTCCGGTCCCGGAACCGGAACCGACCAGGGGCCCGTCGCCGTCGCGGAGAGCCCGACACAACCGGAGCAGACCACCCTGCCCACGCCGCCCGCGGAAGCGGCCCCGGCCGGTCAGGTGCTGCGCACCGAGTTCCCGTTCGAACTGCCGCGCGGGTACGTCGACGACTCCGGAACCGTGCACCGGCACGGTGTGATGCGGCTCGCGACCGCCCGGGACGAGCTGATCCCGCTGCGCGACGTCCGGGTGCAGGAGAACCCCGCCTACCTGTCGGTGGTCCTGCTCGGCCGGGTGATCACCCGGCTGGGCACGCTGCCGATGGTGCACGACGGGGTGGTGGAGAACATGTTCGCCTCCGACCTGGCGTTCCTCCAGGACTTCTACCGGCAGGTCAACGCCGAGGGCCACACCCGGGCCGGCGTGACCTGTCCCCACTGCGAGCAGCCGTTCGAGGTCGAACTCGGCGGGAGCCGCCTGGGGGAATCGTGACGTACGCGACCGACCGGCTGCACGAGGAGATCGCGTACATCGCCTACCACTTCCACTGGAGCCTGGAGAACATCCTGGACCTCGAACACGGCGACCGCCGCCGGTACACGGAGCAGATCACCTCGCTCGTCACCCGCGCCACGGCGGAGGGCTGACACGGCATGGGATTCCTCGACCGGTTGCGGAACGCGCCGGGGAGGCGGGGCGGGGCCGGCGCATCCAGCGCGGCCGACACGTCCACGCCGTCCCCGGCCACGAGTGCTGCGCAGGAGCCCCCCGGGGCGTCTCCGGGTGCGTCCTTCGCGTCCGCGGGATCCGCCGACGCCGGTGACAACGGCGGCGGCGCGTCCGTGGTGCGGACCGCCGGCTGGCCCGGACTGCCGCCGATCCAGCGGGCCACCGCCCGGCCCTCGTGGCCCGTCGCCGACTCCGGGTTCGGTGGCCGGCTGAGCACCTGGCAGAACCCGGCCTTCATGGGCACGCTCTCCCACGCCGTGCTCGACGGCGCGCCCGGCGGGCTGGTCCAAGGAGTCCTCGCCACCTCGGCCGAGCCCTCACCGGGACTCGAACTGCCCTCGCTCTCCATGCCGGTCGCCGCTCCCCGGACAACGCACCCGGAGCCCGGCGAGCACAGAACCGGGCACAGCACCGGGCACAGCACCGGGCACTCGGGCGACGGCACGGAGGTGCCGCCGGTGCAGCGCGCGGCAGCGCCCCTCACCGTCACCCGGCCCTCGGGCCCCTCGGTCACCCCCGTCCACGCCCCGGCCCACCGGCCCGCAACACTGACCCGGACGACGGCCACGACAGCACCCCTCCAACGGCGTGCCCTGCCGGTCGCCAGGGGCAAAGGCAGGGGCGGCTCCGGTACACGCCCGGCCGCCTCACCGGCTCCCGCGGTCACCCCGCCGTCCTCCCCCGCCCCGGCCGCCGGGGGGACCGCTCCCGCCGGCGCACGTCGCCGGCCGCTGCTCGGCGCGCCTGTGACGGCCCCGCCCCCGGGTTCCGCCCCGCTCACGAACGCCCCGGCCCCGGCCCCCGTACAGCGCGCGGCCGTGCGGCCCGGTACGGGTACGCAGGCCGCCGGTAGTCGGGCCGGTACGGACTCCGGCACGGGTACGGCCTCCGGTACGGGTACCGCTACGGAATCCCGTACGGGTACGGCCTCCGGTACGCGGGCCGGGGTGGAGGTTCCTCGGGGCATCGAGGGCGCCGGCCGCCCCGGCGGGCAGGATCCTGCGGTCCAACGGTCCGTCACGTCCGCGCGACCGGCGTCCGGTACGCCCGGCCCCGACCCGGCGCCGGTGTCCGTACCGCGCGGGAACACCGAGGGAGCCGCGGGGGAGCAGGCACCGGCACGAGCGGTTTCCTCCCCGGCGCCCGCCACCCCGGCGCCTCCCGTGGTGCGGTCCCTGGCCCCGGCCCGCGCGCTGGCTCCCGCCGTACCGTCCGCGCTGTCGCCGATGGCACCGAGGCTCCGCCCCGCACCCGCCGCCGTACCGCTGCGACAGACCGCGCCCGCCGTGCAGCGACGGGCGGCCCGGTCCGGCGGCGGTGCCACGAGCACGCGGCAGCCCGACGCCTCCGGGCCGTCGGGCGGCCCAGGACCCGGACGGCCCGGCCCCGGCCCGGCGGACGACGGTGGCGGTGGCGGTGGCGGTACTGCGACTCCCGCTTCGGTGCCTTCCGTTGCGCCTTCCCTCGTGCCTTCCGCGCTCTCTTCCGGTACGCCTTCCGTCGCGCCTCCCGCGTCCGGTGCCGTGAGCCCGGCAGCCATGCCCTCGGCGGCGCCTTCGGCCGGCCCTTCGGGGACGCCGGTCACGTCGTCCGGAGCGTCGGTGGTGCAGCGCGCACCGGCCACCCCCACCGGACCGTCGGCCGGCCCTCCTGGGAGCGCCCGCGGCAGCACACCCACGCCCGCTCACGGCGCGTCCGCGCCGACCACCGGCCCCGTGCCTGCCGTGCAGCGCCTCGCCCGGCCCGGTGCCACGGCACCCGCCGCGCCGATCCGGCGTGTCCCGTCGTCGTCACCGGCGCGCCGGGACACGACCGTCCCCGTATCCCCCGGGGCCACGGCCACGCCCGGTTCCTCCCCGTCCGTCGCCGCGGCCGCCGAGGTGAGCCCCGCCCAGCGGGCCCGGAACACGCACATCGCATCACCGTCCGGTGCCCCGGCCACCACTCCGGCACCCGCAACGGCCGCTCCCGGAGCCACCGCTCCGACCGTGCAGCGCCACACGGGCTCCGGAGCGACGATCCCGGCCACCCCCACCCCCGCTCCGACGCCCACAACGGCCGCCCCCGGAGCCACCGCCCCCGCCATCCGGCGCCGTACGAGCCCTGGGACAACGACCCCGACCGCCCCCGCGCTCCCCGTCGCCGCCCTCGGCGACACCCCCGCCATGCCCGGCAGCCGCGCTCTCCCCGGCATATCCGCACCCCCTGCCGTCCAGCGCCGTCCCGGCCCCGGGGCGTCAGCGGAGGGCGCGGGGCGTGCCGCGCTGCCGCCGCTCGGTTCCACCTCCGTCCCCGTGCCGAAGCCGAGCCGCACCGCTTCCGCCCCGGCGTCCGTCGCCCCGGCCTCCGCCGCCACTCCCGTCGGGCCCCCCATCCAGCGGCTCGCGGCGCCCCGGCCCAAGCCGCCCGGTCCGTCCATCCCCCTGGCCACGCCCACCGCACCCGTGGTCCAGCGCTCCGGTTCCGCCCGGCCGACCGAGTTCTCCAAGTCCACCGGCTCCGTCGGTTCCGTCGGTTCCGTCGGCAACAGGAGCGCGCCGCCCGCACCCGTCCCCAGCACCCTTCCCGTACCCCGCGCCGAAACGGACGCGCCCGTGCAGCGTCTCGCCCTGCCCGGCTCAACGGAGCCCGCCCGCCCGGCCGGCTCCGCGCCCGCACGGCATCGCCCCGCGCTCTCCGTCCCGCAGGTCAAGGCTCCCTCCGCCCCCGCACGGCCCGGTCTCGGCGCTCCCCTCCAACGCCGCACCACGCCTACGCCTACGCCCGCACCTGTACCTGCTCCTGCTCCTGCTCCTGCGTCCAGCTCCGTCCCCGAGAGTTCTCCGGGCGCGCTCGCGTCCACGCCCTCCGCCAAGTCCCCGACGCCGTCACCCGCGTCGCCGCTGTCCGCACCCGCACCCGCACCCGCACCCGGGCAATCCGCGCTGCCCGGGGCACAGGGCGCCGTCCCCGTCCAACGCACCGCCTCACAGAGCCCGGTGAAGAGCCCCATGTTCATGCCCTCGATTCCCTCGTCCGCGGCGCCCGCCTCACCCGCCCCGGTCCCGCTCCGCGCACCCGCCGCTTACGCCCCCGCCCTCCCGGCCCCCGCCGTTTCCTCCGCGCCGCCCGTGCAGCGGGCGACCACGGCGGGCCCGTCCACGACGGCCGCCCCCTCCGTGGCCCGGTTGCACGCCCCCGCCGCCCCGGCGCTTCCCGACTTGCCGGTCCCCGTCCAGCGCGCCGTGCCCACCGCGCTCAAGTCGCTCTGGAAGAAGTTCACCGGCTCGCCATCGACGAACACCCCCGGCTCGCCACCGACGAACACCCCTGGGCCCCCACCGCCGTACACCCCCGGGCCGCCCCCGCCGCCGTACACCCCGGAGCCGCCCCCGCCGTACAGCCGCCGCGACCCGCATCCCGGCGGAGGAGGGTCGCACTCCGCGCAGTCCTTCGACCCTCGGACCCTGACCGACGGGCAGCTCGACGAGCTGACGCATCGTCTGATCGGCCCGCTCACCCGCCTCCTGCGCACCGAACTGCGGATGGACCGGGAACGTATCGGCAGGCTCCGCGACCCCCGCACCTGACCCGCGCCTGACCCGCTTCCGGCCTCGCGCCTGCCCACCGAGACCCACCACCCGCCCCCGAAAGGCCCTCCGATGCCCAGCGATCTCGACCCGGGATCCACCATCTTCTTCACCCTCACCATCGACGGGCAGAGCCTCGGCGCGTTCAACGGATGTGAGGGCCTGGCGTCGACGGTGGAGATCGAGCAGCACCAGGAGGGCGGCAACAACGGGTTCGTGTGGCAGTTGCCGACCCGGGTCACCTTCTCCACCATCCGGCTGACCCGCCCGCTGACCCCGGAGACCTCGAAGGTCGCCGCCTGGATCTCGTCCGTGACCACCGGCGTCACCCGCCCCACCGCCCAGATCTCGGCGCTGCGCGCGGACGGTTCGGAGGTGGCGCGCTGGGGGCTGATCGACGTACTGCCGGTCAGCTGGCAGGGCCCCTCCCTGGACCCCGCGAGCCCGGGCGTGGCCACGGAGGTCCTGGAGATCGCGCACCACGGATTCACGGACTGAGCGGGACCGGAGCCACGGACCGGGCGGACTCCACGGACGGACCACCACACCGCCCCGCACCACCGCACCACCGCACACCAAGCACCGCGTACCGCGTACCGCGTACCGCGTACCGCGTACGAAGTACCAGTACCAGTACCAGCACCAGCACCAGCACCAGCACCGAGGACGGAGACGAAGGACCATGGCAGCCAAGGGAGGCAAGGGCTCCAAGGGCGGCGCAGGCAAGAGCCTGGTGCGGGCCACGCTGGCCATCCACGAGCCCCCGATCGGCGACAGCACCACCCCGGGCGGTCTGATCAGGACCTTCGACTTCGACTTCAACCCGGCGCAGCTGACCCTCACCCGTCGCGCCCAGTGGAAGAGCACGCCGTCCGCCGCCCTGCGCGACGGCCCGCTGCCCGAGTTCATGGGGGCCGAGGGCCGGAACCTGACGATGGAGATCTTCCTGGACTCCTCCGGTGACCCCGGCGACAACAGTGTGCTGAAGAAGGTCGAGGCGTTGTTCTCCTGCTGCGAGGTGACCAGCAAGAGCATCGCGGCGGACCAGCCGTCCACGCCGTGGGTGGTGTTCGAGTGGGGGTCGTTCTCCACGGCACGGTTCACCGCGTACATCAGCAGTGTGGGGGCGAACTACACGCTGTTCGGGACGACGGGCGTGCCGATCCGTGCGGCCTGCCAGGTGGAACTGAACGAGATCCCCAGCCAGACCAAGGGCCAGAACCCGACCTCGGGCGCGCTCACCGCGCGGCGCGTGCACCGGGTCGTGGCGGGCGACACGCTGCAGTCGCTGGCCTGGCGGGAGTACGGGGACGCCTCGGCCTGGCGCACGATCGCCGAGGTCAACGACATCGACGACCCGTCCCGACTGCCCAACGGCACCGAACTGATCCTTCCGGCGGCCGGGGAGGTCGTGTTCTGATGGTCAAGCCCTCCTTCTCCAACATCGTCGACGTCACGTTCGACGGCAAGCCGGTGCCGCCCTACTTCGCCCCGCTGCTCGTCGGCGGCTGGGTCGACCTGGGGGCCGGGGTGCCGGGCGCCTTCCGGGTCACGTTCCGGGACGCGCACGGGCTGGTGCTCGGCAAACTGGGCATCAAGTTCGGCACCAAGGTGGTGATCTCCCCCGTCGCCCACGGCAAGGGCGCCGGCGACCCGCTGCTGACCGGCGAGGTCACCGGCATGGAGACCGACTACGACGGCACCGGCACCTTCACCGTGATCCGCGGCTACGACCGCGGCCACCGCATGATGCGCCGCCGCCGGGTCGCCGCCTACCGCAACCAGACGGCGTCGGACATCGCCCGCACCCTGGCCGGCCAGGACGGCGTCGCCGTCGGCGAGGTGCAGTCGACCAGGACGGTCTACGAGTTCATCAGCCAGGCCAACGTCACCGACTGGGACTTCCTGTCCCGGCTCGCCGACGAGAACGAAATGGTGATGTCCGTGGACCCCAAGGGGAAGTTGCGGTTCGTCAGCCCCGATCCCGCCTCCGGCGCGCCCCCCACCAGCACCCCGGGCGAGAAGAGCCCGTTCGTCCTCCAGGCCGGCACCGACGTGCTGCGCTGCAGGGCCGCGGTGACCGCCGCCGACCAGTACGGCCGCGTCGAGGCGCGCGGCTGGGACGTCGTCGCGAAGAAGGAACTGACCGCGACGGCACCCACCACCGCCAACCCCGGCATCTCCATCGGCACCACCCCCCAGAAGGCCGCCTCGGCGTTCGGGATCGTCACCCTCGTGGAGACGGAGAAGCCCTACGACCGGCAGAACGAGGTGAAGTTCGCCGCCGACTCCCTCGCCGACGACGTGACCTCGTCCTTCGCCGAGCTGGAGGTCGTCGTGCGCGGCAATCCCAAGCTGCGTCCCGGCGTCCCCGTCACCCTCACCGACGTCGGCGCCCCCTTCGAGGGCAAGTACACGGTGACGTCCGCCCGGCACGTGTTCGGCGACGGCAAGCACTACGAGACCTGGATCACCGTCAGCGGCCGTCAGTGGCGCTCCCTGTTCGGCCTCACCTCCGGCGGCTCAGGCACCGGCGCGGCCGCGCCCCGCCTGCCCGGTGTCGCCAACGCGCTGGTCACCGACGTACAGGACCCGCTCAAGCAGGGCAGGGTCAAGCTGAAGTTCCCGTGGCTGGACGACACCTACGTCTCCGACTGGACCCGCACCGTGCAGTTGGGCGGCAAGCGCGGCGGCGGCATCTTCCCGCTCGACGTGGGCGACGAGGTGCTGGTGGCGTTCGACCGGGGCGCCCTCGACCATCCGTTCGTCGTCGGCGGGCTCTACAACGGCGTGGACAAGCCGTCCCCCGTCCGGGACGTGCCGCTGCACGACACCGTGAAGCGGCGGGCGATCCGGCACACCCTGTCCGACCGCGAGGCCAACCGCGTCGACCTGCTCAGCCAGACCACCGGCGCCCGCAAGCAGGGCGTCCGCGTGGCCTCCGGCGACGACAAGCTGATCATCAACCTGGACCGTACGAAGACGGAGATCACCGTCGACAGCAAGGGCACCGTCGTCATCAAGGGCAGCCGCTCGGTGTCCGTCGAGGCGGGCACCGACCTCACCTTGAACGGCAAACGGTCGGTGACCATCAAGAGCGGCGGCCGGCTCACCCTGGAGGGCCGCGGCGCGGTCAGCCTCAGCTCGTCCATCGGCGCCGTCAACGTCGACGCCAAGGGCGCGCTCTCCCTGAAGGCCATGGGCACGGCCAGCCTGTCCGCGATGGCGAGCGTGCAGATCAACGCGGTGGCCAGCGTGGGCATCCGGGCCGCCACCGTTCCGATCATGGGCATCCTCACCGCCAACGGAAAGCCGGTGATCTGATGGCCGAGCAATTCGTCGGATCCGGCTGGGCGTTCCCCCTGCGCATCGGACCCACCGGGGGCATCGCCCTGGTCAGCGGCGAGAAGGAGATCGAGGAGGCCATCCGGCTGGTGCTGGCCACCGCGCCCGGCGAGCGGCCGATGCGCCCGGAGTTCGGCTGCGCCATCCACGACATGGTGTTCGCCCCCGTCAACGAGGCCACCGCCGGCCGCATCCAGCACGAGGTGTACGCGAGCCTCGACCGCTGGGAGCCCCGCATCGAGGTCGAGGACGTGGAGGTCACCGCCGGCCCCGGCGAGGGCGTCCTGCACATCGACGTCCGCTACTCCGTCCGCGGCACCAACAACCCGCGCAGCCTCGTCTTCCCGTTCTACGTCATCCCCTCCCACGACGAGCCCGGCACGGCAGGCACGGCCGGTGCGGGCGAGTCGGGCGGCCCCCTCCCCGAAAGCGACCGCTGATGGCCCTGCCCTCCCCCCATCTGGACGACCGCCGTTTCCAGCAGTTCGTCGACGACGCCAAGCGCTACATCCAGCAGCGCGCCCCGGAGTGGACCGACCACAACGTCTCCGACCCCGGAGTCACGCTGGTGGAGGCGGTCGCGCACATGGCGGACCAGATCGTGTACCGCCTCAACCGGGTGCCCGAGAAGAACCACCTGGCCTTCCTCGACCTCGTCGGCATCACCCTCTTCCCCCCGACGGCCGCCCGCACCGACGTCACCTTCTGGCTGTCCGCGCCGCAGGACGAACCGGTGGTACTGCCCGAGGGGACCGAGGTGGCCACCACCCGCACCGAGCGCGACGAGGCCGTGGTCTTCGCCACCGAACGCGAACTCACCGTCGTCCCCTCCTCGTTGCGCCGGCTGGCCGTGCAGAACCAGGGCGCGCCGGTCGCCGACCGCACCGACGACCTGACCGAGGGCAAGGACGTCCTCTGCTTCGCCGAGGCCCCCCGCCCCGGCGACTGCATGCTGTTCGGCCTGAGCGCCGCCGTCCCGCACTGCGCCGTCGCCCTCGAACTCGACAGCCGCGTCGACGGCGTCGGCGTCGACCCGCGCCAGCCCCCGCTGGTGTGGGAAGCGTGGACCGAGGACGGCTGGACGGAGTGCGAGATCGACCGCGACGTCACCGGCGGCCTCAACCGGCCCGGCGAGGTCGTCCTGCACGTCCCCGGCGGACACGTGCTCTCCCGCAACGGCGGGCACGAGGGCGGCTGGCTGCGCTGCCGGGTCACCGAACCCCTCGCCGGCCAGCCCTTCTACACCACCTCCCCGTCCGTGCGCTCCGCCGAGGTGTACACCCTCGGCGGCACCACCGGCGCCGTGCACGCCGAGACCGTGCACGACGAGGCGCTCGGCGAGTCCACCGGCCTGCCCGGCCAGCGGCTGCGCCTCGCCCACGCCCCCGTCGTCGGCGACACCCCGCCCGTCCTGCTGCAGACCGCCGAACACGACGGCTGGACCGACTGGGACGTCGTCGCCCACTTCGCCGCCTCCCGCCCGCGCGACCGGCACATCACCCTGGACGCCGCGACCGGCGAGATCGCCTTCGGCCCCGCGGTACGCGAACCCGACGGCACCCTGCGCCAGTACGGCGCCGTCCCCCCGAAGGGCGCCGTCATCCGCGCCCTCCGCTACCGCACCGGCGGGGGCAGGGCCGGCAACGTCGCCCGCGGCGCCGTCCGCGTCCTGCGCCGCTCCGTGCCGTACGTCTCCGAGGTCGTCAACCGGGAGGCCGCGCGCGGCGGCGTCGACGGCGAGACCGTGGACGAGGCCAAGACCCGGGCACCCATCACCCTGCGCGCCCAGGAACGCGCGGTCACCCTGCGCGACTACGAGGAACTCGCCCGCCGCGCCGCCCCCGACACCGCCCGCATCACCTGCCTGGAGGGCGAGGAGAGCGAGCACGGCGCCTACGCGGTACGGGTCCTGGTCGTCCCCCAGGCCGTGGCGGACCCCGGCGGACGCCTGCGCTTCGAACAGCTCGTCCCCGGCGACGCGCTGCTCTCCCGCATCACCCGCTACCTCGACGAACGCCGGCTGATCGGCACCCGCCTCGCCGTCGGCCCGCCCTTCTACCAGGGCGTCACCGTCGTCGCCACCGTGCACGCCTTCCGCGGCACCGACACCGACCGGGTCCGCCGCCAGGCCCACGACGCCCTCTACCGCCACCTCGACCCGCTCACCGGCGGCACCGACGGCACCGGCTGGCCCTTCGGCCGGCCCGTACAGGCCGGGGAGATCTTCGCGGTGCTCCAACGCGTGCCCGGCGTGGAACTCGTCGACCAGGTCCTGCTGCACCCCGCCGACCCGATCACCGGCAAGCGCGGCGAGGCCACGGACCGGATCGACCTCTCCGCCCCGTCCCTCGTGTTCTCCTTCGACCACCGGATCCGCGTGATCGGGGACGGCGCATGAGGGGCTCCGTCGACGGGCTCGCCTCCTCCGCGCCGATCGGCGCGATGCTGCCCGCGATCTTCGCCGACGACGATCTGGCGCAGCGCTTCGTCGCCGGGCTCGACGAGGTCCTCGCGCCCTTCCTCGTCGTCCTCGACAACCTGGACTCCTACTTCGACCCCGCGCTCGCCCCGGTCGACTTCACCCGCTGGCTGGCCGACTGGGTCGGCGCCGAGACCGACGGCATCGAAACCGACGGCGGCATTGCTCTCGGCACCGGGACCGGCGGCGCCGCGGCCGGTGGCGCCGAGGGAGAACGCCGGCTGCGTGCCGCCGTCGCCGCCGCCACGTATCTGCACCGGGTACGGGGCACCCGGCGCGGCCTGTCCGAGGCCGTTCGCCTGGTGTTCGGCGTGACGCCGCAGATCACCGAGAGCGGCGCCGCCGAATGGCACGCCCGGCCGCTCGGACCGGTCCCCGGCGACCGCCGCCCGCACCTGCACGTCTCGCTGCCGCTGCCCGACCCGACCTCCGCCGACGAATACCGGCTGGACGCCCTGGTCGCGGCCGCCCGCCCCGCCCACATGCCGTACACGGTCAAGGTAACCGCCGCGACCGCTGCCGAAAGGACCACCGACAGATGACCAGCCAGACCTCCGGACCCGGCCGGGCCGCCCCCAGCTGCGCCGAGTGCGGCACCCCGGCGGAACCCGGCCAGTCCTTCTGCGACTCCTGCGGAGCGGTCCTCAGCTGGGCCGACAGCAGCCGGCCGGGACGGACCGAGCCCACCGGACGAGCCGAGCCCACGGGACGGGCCGCGACGGCCGACGCCCCCGCCCGGACCCGCACCACGGACGGCCCCGGCACCGACGACCGGCCGGGCCCCACGGGCCGGACCGGCACCGACGACGGGGCCGGACGGGCCGCCGGCGGACGCAGGGGCGACGCGGACGACTGGCCCGGCACCGACAACAGGGCCGCGCGCGCGGCCCGCAGGGGCGACACCGACGACTGGCCGGGAGCCACCGGCCGGACGACCGGCACCGACGACAGGGGCCAGGCCGCGATACCGCACCCCCGGACGGGAGCGGCGGACGACGGCGTCCGCACGACCACCCCGGCACCGGCACCGACCCCCGCGTCGGCACCGACGACGCACGCCGACGAGCGGACCACCGCGCCGGAGGCACCGGAAGCACCGGAAGCACCGGGGACAGCCACGCCCCACGCCTCGTACGGACACGACGGAACGGACCGCGCCGCCGGAACCGCCGCAGCAGCAACCACCGCGCCCGACCAGCCCCGCGGGCGCCAGGGCGACGACGGCCAGACCCCTGCCGCCCCCCGGCCGGCCGACCCGTACAACACGACCCCCGACGGCGACACCGAACCCCTGCCGCACGCGGCGGGCTCCCCCCGGCCGCCGCACCCCCACCACGACGACGACGCCGCCGCGCGGGCCAGGTCCCTCCTCGTCCCCGTCGCCGACTCGGAGCCCCGCGCCCCGGACGAGCCCGCCGTCGCGCCGGTCCTGCCCGGACGCCCCGTCGCCCACCGCCCCCAGGTCCGCGCCGTCGGCCCGCAGGCAGGCGCCGAGGGCGGCATCCCCTGCCCCTGGTGCTCCACCCTCAACCGGCCGGAGCGGCACTACTGCTCCCGCTGCGCCATGTCGATGACCCGCGGCGACGACACCCCGGAGCGCCTGCCCTGGTGGCGCCGGATGTTCGGCGACCGCAACGGCGAGTCGGCCTGGGCGGGCGACCGCCCGCGACTGCGCCGGGGGTTCGGCCAGGTCTGGAACTGGATCGTCGCCGCCGTCGTCATCGGACTGGTCATCGCCCTGATCGTGAACATGGGCGCGATGATCCAGGCCACCCGCGACCACTTCGCCAAGCGGGCCCCGATCGGCCCGTCCAGCGTCAAGGCGTCCCGCTCCTACGCCGAGCACGGCGCGGCCCTCGCCTTCGACAAGCTCAACAACACCTGGTGGGGTCCCGGCATCTCGCAGTCCGCCGAGGGCGAGTGGCTGGAGGCCACCTTCGACCAGCCGACCCGTCTGCTGGACCTCGTGATCACCCCCGGCGTCTCGACCAAGTCGGAACAGCTGCAGGAGTCGGCGCTCCCGCGCCGGCTCGAGGCCCAGATCACCCTCGCCGACGGCAAGAAGATCACCCGCACCATCACCCTGGACCAGGCAGCCGGCGGCCAGCGCCGCAAGTTCCGGGTCGGCGAGGTGACCGCCGTGCGCTTCGTCCTGCGCTCGGCCTACGGCGCCGACCCGAAGAAGCAGGTGGCGATCGCCGAGATCGAGTTCTTCGGCCGCTCGAGCAACAACACCTAGTAACCGCAGCACCCCCTCCACCGACGGGCGCACACAGGGCCCCGAAGGGCCCGCCATACCGCACCCGGCCCGCACCACGTTCGCCCCGCACACGGAGCAGCGCGGTGCGGGCCGACGTGGTGCGGGCCGACGGTCCTGCCTCCGCCCCCGCACCCGTCGCGCACCCGTCGCGCACCCTCTGCGCGCTCGACGTACCCCCGTCACCATTTTCGCCATGTCCACGTACAACCCTCCCCGCCCCTCGCCGGTCTCCTTGTCGGTGTTCGCCGGGTGATCACCCGGCGAACCCGTGGCCCCTCCAGGACGAACACGGGCGACCCATCGCACCGGCCCCGTCCCGCCGGCCGACCGGTCCCATCGGCCGACCGGCCCACCCACCCCAGGAGACCCCCTTGCGCAGACAGACCGCCGCCGCCCTGGCCGCCACCCTCCTGGCCTCCGGCCTCACCCCGGTCCTCCTCGCCACCCCCGCCTCCGCCGCCGTCGCCAAGCACTACGACGACTTCAACGGCGACGGCCACCGCGACCTCGCCTACGGCGGCACCAACGACGTCGACCGCGAGGGCGGCACCGTCACCGTGCTCTACGGCACCGCGAAGGGCCTCAACACCACCCGCCCCCAGCTGATCCACCAGGACAGCCCGGGCATCCCCGGGGCCGGCGAGGAGGACGACCAGTTCGGCGAGACGCTGGCGAGCGCCGACCTCAACAAGGACGGCTACGCGGACCTCGTCGTCGGCAACCCCAGCGAGCACGTCGGCAAAACCAAGTACCGCGGCACGGTCACCATCGTCTGGGGCTCGAAGTCCGGCCTGTCCGGCGGCACCAACGTCGCCCCCAAGTCCGGTGCGGGCGGGTACTTCGGCCGCGACCTGGCCACCGGCGACTTCAACGGCGACGGCTCGCCCGACCTGACGCTGATCGGCGGCAGCGAGGCGTGGCTCCACCGCGGCCCGTTCACCAAAGCCGGCAAGACCGGCAGCGTGAGCAGGATCGACAAGACGGGAGGGGGCTGGTACTCGCACGGCCTCGCCGCGGGCAAGGTCGACAAAGACGGCCGGACGGACCTGGTGATCCTCGGCACCCAGTTCGCCTCCGGCAGCGACAAGCCCCTCCACCGCGTCTGGTTCCTCAAAGGGGCGTCCTCCGGCCTGACCTCCGGCCCCTACAAGACCTTCACCAGCGAACCCCGGGCCGCCACCATCGGCGACTTCGACAAGAACGGCTACGGCGACATCGCCGTCGGCCTGCCCGACCAGAGCAACGGCCGGGGCGCGGTCACCGTCTGGCGCGGCACCTCCTCCGGCCCCGGCGGCTCCACCACGTTCACCCAGGCCACGGCCGGCGTCTCCGGCTCCCCCGAGGCGGACGACAACTTCGGCTACGCCGTCTCCGCCGGCGACGCGAACGGCGACGGCTACGCGGACCTCGCCGTCGGCGTACCGCACGAGGCCGTCAGCGGCCGGGCCTATCAGGGCAGCTTGCACTTCTTCCGCGGTGGCTCGGACGGCCTCAGCGGCTCCCGCTCCTCCTCGATCCCCCAGACGGTGCTGGGACCGGCCGAAGCCGACACCTTCTTCGGGAACTCCGTACGCCTGCGCGACCTGAACGCCGACGGCCGCGCCGACCTCGGCGTCGGGGCACAGGACCGCGGCATCCTGCTGCGCGGTACGAGCACCACCCCGACGGCGAAGAACGCCGTCAAGCTGCCGGAGTTCAGCGGCGGCTTCGCCGACTGACGCCCACTGACGCCGGCCGGCCCCGGCTCCGTCCTGCGGAGGACCGGACCGGCCCCCAGCCCTCCGCAGGACGGAGTACCGGGCTGACGACCCCTTAGGGGATGTCACAGCTCGGCCGCAAAGGCGGGCCCGAAACCCCGGGCCCGGCACGCGGCCCCCCGGGACCAGGTACGTTCGACAACGTGGCTGGATTCAGGATCGGACGCGGCCGGGACAACAACGGCGCTCCTCACGCGCGACCGCAACAACCCCCGTACGGACAGCAGACGCCGCCGGGGCCGTCGTACGGCTCCCCGCAGGCGCCTCAGCCGTACCCGCCCCAGCAGCCGCCCTACGGCAGAGGCGGCAACAACGGCGGCGGCACCGGCGGCGGCTGGCCGCAGATGAACCGCGGGCCGAACGGACCGAACGGACCGGGCGGTCCGGGCGGTCCGGGCGGTCCGGGCGGCTACGGCGGGCAGCACCGCCCCGGTGCCGGCGGCGGCCACGGCGAACCCGAATACTTCGGCGACGGCGGCGCGTACCCTCCCGGCCCGCACGCCCCACACGCCCCCCACGACCCGTACGCGGCCAACAACCCGGGCCACACCCAGGCCTTCCGGATCAGCGAGGACCCGTATCCCGGCGACGCGGACCCCCTGCCCGGCCCGGTCGGCCCCCGCCTGCGCTGGAAGGACCTGCTCAAGGGCATCGTCACCGCCCCTGACCGGACCTTCCTGCAGATGCGCGACTACACGGTGTGGGGTCCCGCCCTCACCGTCACCTTCCTCTACGGCCTGCTGGCGATCTTCGGCTTCGAGGGCGCCCGTGAAGAGGCGATCGACGCCACTGTCACCAGCCTCATACCCATCATCCTGATGACGGGCGTGGCCATGGTGATCAGCTTCCTCATCCTGGGCGTGGTCACCCACTCCCTGGCCCGCCAGCTCGGCGGCAACGGCGCCTGGCAGCCCACGGTCGGCCTGTCCATGCTGATCATGTCCCTCACGGACGCACCCCGCCTGATCCTCGCGATGTTCGCGAGCGGCGACGCCGGCTTCGTCCAGATCGTCGGCTGGGCCACCTGGGTCGCGGGCGGCGCGCTCCTCACCCTGATGGTCAGCCGCTCCCACGACCTCCCCTGGCCGAAGGCCCTGGGCGCGTCCGCGATCCAGCTCCTGGCCCTGCTGTCCCTGGTGAAGCTGGGCACGCTCTGACCACGAGCAGCACACGAGGCACACGAGGCACACGAGGAAGGGGGCTCCCGATCGGGAGCCCCCTTCCTGTTGATCTGCCCTCGGCCGCTCTCTACGCGTCGAGAACCTGCCCGCTCACACCTGACTCCGGTGGAAGTTGAGGAAGGACCGTGAGGCGGTGGGCCCGCGCTGCCCCTGGTAACGGGACCCGTACCGCTCACTGCCGTACGGGGACTCGGCGCGCGAGCTGAGCCGGAACAGACACAACTGGCCGATCTTCATACCGGGCCACAGCTTGATGGGCAGCGTGGCGAGGTTCGACAGCTCTAGGGTCACGTGCCCGGAGAAGCCGGGGTCGATGAACCCGGCGGTCGAGTGCGTGACGAGCCCGAGCCGCCCCAGCGAGCTCTTCCCCTCGAGCCGCGAAGCGAGATCGTCGGGCAGCGAGATGACCTCGAACGTACTGGCCAGCACGAACTCACCGGGGTGAAGGATGAAAGGCTCGTCCCCCTCCGGCTCGACGAGCCGGGTCAGCTCCGCCTGCTCGATGGAGGGGTCGATGTGCGGGTACCGGTGGTTCTCGAACACCCGGAAGAAGCGGTCGAGACGGATGTCGATACTGGACGGCTGCACCATGGATTCGTCGTAGGGATCGATCCGTACCCGCCCGGCGTCGATCTCGGCCCGGATGTCCTTGTCTGAGAGAAGCACTCCCCGAGGATACGCAAGGCGCGCGGGCCGGCCACCATCGCGCCGCCCCACGCGCCCACGCCCAAGGTGTGCCGCTCCGGCCCACCGCTCGGTCTCACGACCGGCCGGCGGGCCGAACCCGGCCCTGCCCCCTACCGCTTCTCGAAAGCCACCGGTACGACGCTGCGAAGCCGCGCACAGCGCGGACACCGCAGCAACCGACCGGGGCCGAGTCGCTCGGCCTGCTGCATCGGGAACGAAGTGGCGGCGAATACGTGCCCATCGGCACAGCGGACGACGGTGCGCTCCATCAAGTCCAAGAGTCCCTTCCCAAGAACCGCATCTGGCTTCCTGCCCTGACGACAAAAGCCACATTACGGGACCAAGGAGACGACCCTGCGGGCGGCACCCCCGCCCGCACACCCCCACTCGGGGCCCCACCGTACGCCCCAACTCCAGCCCTCCGCACATGCTTCCACCCCTGAAACGCCATCAGGCCCCCGGCACGGAAAACACCGGAGACCTGGCATGGGGTACAGTGGGCGAGCATCCGGACACCGGTCGAGACCAGCGCCCTGGATCACAAGCGGGTGTAGTTTAATGGTAGAACATCAGCTTCCCAAGCTGAGAACGCGAGTTCGATTCTCGTCACCCGCTCCATGAAGAAGGCCCAGGTCATCAACCTGGGCCTTGCTTGTTGTCTAGGCCAATTACAGGGCGGCGTGCCCTCCGCGTGCCCTCCGCGTGCCCTAACTGATCGTTGTCAGAATGCCGTCCTGCGGAGAGGCTGGCGGCCCCATGGAACAATTCCTTGAGTCACGGGCTCAGGGGGATGACGCCGTATGGAACGGGTTGGGGCTGCACGAGACCTCGTGCTCGGCTACGTCCACGCTCTGAACGCGATTGACGAGGCCATGAGGGTCGCGATCCCTTCGCTTGAGCGGCTGGCGGGCGTCGTCGGCCTGGCCCGTTCGCGCCGGATCAGCCGGAGTGATCACATCGGCACCTACTCCTACAAGGTTCATGGGGCAGGGTGCCGCTTCGTGAGCGACAACGGCACTGAGGTCGATGTGGACTTCGCAGCAGACGGGAGCGAAGTCTTCGACCTCTGGCGGCTGCGCCGGTATGGGCTGAGCCTGCCGGAGCCTCTTGACGTCACGGATGAGGACATTCGGTTCGCAGTGCGGTCGCTGCAACCGCTTCTGACCGAGGTGCGGCCGGGGTGGTTCAGCGTAGCCAACTGATCGCTCAGGGCGAGGTTCGCAGGCGGCGGAGACATATGAGGCTGCGGGCCGGTTCGAGCAGGCCCTGGTGGAGACCGGCGCGTCGTTCGTAGCGGGTGCGGAGCCGTTTGAACTGGTGCACTCGGTCGGGAACACGCAGCCGCCCGGGGTGGCGGCGGCGCCGCTCGGGTGCAGGCGGCAGCAGCGGGGCCACCCGCTCCCACAGGTCGTCAGGAACAAGATCAGCACGCACCCTGGATACCCTGTCGACCAGTCTCGCCGAGCACAAGACCCGAGAAAAACTCATTCTGAAACGATCAGTGAACCGGCCTGCGGACCGACGTGAGGGTCCGGGGGCGTCGGTCTTCCCTCGGCGCCCCACCGTCCCGGTTCCTCCTGGCCGGTTCGGCGGGGCGCGGTCCAGAATGCCGGGCATGGAACCCACACAGGACACCTCCCCGCTCACCCACATCGGCGCCCCGGACGGCGTGGCCCCCGGGACGGGGTACACCCACGTGGTCACGGGGACCGGCCGGCTGGTCGCCGTGTCGGGGCAGGTCGCGTTCGACGCGGACGGCAAGCTGGTCGGGGAAGGTGATCCCGCCGCGCAGGCCCGGCAGGTCTTCGAGAACCTCCGCCGTTGCCTCGCCTCGGCCGGCGCCGACTTCGGCAACGTCGTCAAATTCACCTACTACGTGACCGACGTGGCCTTCCTGCCCGCCGTGCGGGAGGCGCGGGACCAGTACATCGACATCGAGCGGCCACCTGCGAGTACCGCAGTCCAGGTGGCCGCCCTCTTCCGGCCCGAACTGCTCCTGGAGGTGGAGGCGCTGGCGCTCCTCCCGGCGTAGGACGACCGCTCCCGACGCTTCCTCCGTCCGGAACGGCCGGCCTCCGGCCGTTCCGGACGCCGCCGGGCCCGCGCCGTGCGCACGACTCGGGAGGCGAGGACACGCCCCCGGGGCGGAGGCGGCCTTCGGCCCCCCTGGGCCCCGGCACCCGCCGACGCGCCGCGGCCGGGCAGTCGGCAGGACCAGGAGAACTCCGCCGAGCATGCCGTGACATCTTGATCCGCAGAGCGCCGTCGGCGCGCTGCGCATGCTCGGCGCGGACCATGTCGTCGAGCCCGGCGGCCATGTCGCGCTGTCGCTCCTCTCCGGAGTGCTGACAGACCAGCGCGACTTTCTCGGAGGACTGGCCGTTCGCAGAAGCGGAAGCCGGCTGGGAGACCGACGGCTGTGCGGGTTCCACGTCGCTTCCGGCCGGAGGAGGCGCACCGGAGGCCGCCCGCTTCTCAGGAAGCGTTGTTCACGACTGTGGACCGGGGGCCCGAACGATCCGTACCGCGCCGAAGCGGGCCTGCGGTGTCGACGTCCGGCCCCGCGAAGGCAGTGTCACAGCGCGGAGAGAGGTCGTTGGGTGGTTCACGAGGGGGAGCGTCGCCGTGGTGGCCACCGCGCGGTCAGGCGGGCGACCGTGGCCGGAAGGCCGGTTCCGGTCCCGAGCGGGGGCCGTCCGGTGGTCAGCCGGAGGGCTCCCACGGGGTCAGTGCTTCGGTTGCTCCTGCGAAGGGGACACGACGGGGCACGCGTGGTCCGACTCCGTCATCGTCCATCCGTCCCCGAGCACATGGAGGCTGAGGGACATGGCGGAACGGGGCGCGGTGCCGCCGGCGGCTTCCGCGTGGTTCACCGTGCACGTCAGCTGGAGCATGGCCCGACGGCTCAGCGGAGCCGTCTTACCGGGGAGTTTGACGAAGAGAATACCGCCGTCGATCGCCACCCGTGGCGCGTCCGTCAGGCGGGGCAGCTCCGTGGTGGCCGTCGCGGTCTCGTTCGCGGCCGACGCCTCGAACAGCATGTGTACGACGGCCTCGAGGTCCCCGGCGTCGTCGATCCGGTGGGGATAGGGCATCAACTCCCCGTCGCGCAGGAAGAAGAGGGAGATGGTGGCGGGCGTCGAGGGTGGTGTCGGACTGGGGGAGAACATGCCGCTCGCCGGCGCACCGGTCTCGATGACACCGGACGGGGGGACTCCGCACGCCGTGAGCGCGACCGCGGCCACCGCCGTGAGCCCGGACAGCAGCGCTGCCGTCCGCGAGCCCCTCACAGGGTGCCCCCGTCGGCCTCGGTGTCGGTGTCGTCGTGGTGCAGCGGGAGTTCGACCGTGAACACCGCGCCGCCCCGGGGCAGGTTCGCCGCCCGGATGCGCCCCCCGTGCAGGCGCACGTTCTCCGCCGTGATGGCCAGACCCAACCCGCTGCTCTCGCTCCTGGCCCGTGAGGTGCTCGCCTTGTAGAACCGCTCGAAGAGGTGCGGCATGGCCTCCTCGGCGATCCCCGGTCCGTTGTCGGTCACCTCGATGACGGCCCACGCCATGCCCGCCCCGTCCACCCGTACCCCCATGGTCAGCCGCACGGGCGGCTCTCCGTGCCGCAGCGCGTTGCCGATCAGATTGGCCGTCACCACGTCGAGTCTGCGCGGATCGACGCGCGCGCGGAGCTCACCCGGTCCGGGCAGCCGGGTCTCCACCTGCTCCTGCCGCCACCGGGAGGCGACGGTGCGCCGTACGGACTCGGCCAGGTCGATCTCGTCCCGGTTGAGTTCGGCCGCCCCCGCGTCGAAACGGGAGATCTCCATCAGGTCGTTCACCAGTCCGCTCAGCCGGTTCGTTCCCTCGCTGATGAGCCGCAGCGCCTCACCGGTCTCCCCTTCCCCCTCCAGGTCCAGCACGTCGGTGACCGCCGACATCGCCGCCAGCGGCGTGCGCAGTTCGTGGGAGACGTCCGCCACGAAGCGGCGTCCCTGGGCCTCCAGGCGACGCAGCTCCCGTACGGTTCGCTCCAGTGCGGCCGCCGTCTCGTTGAAGGACTGGGAGAGATCGGCCAGTTCGTCGGAACCGGTGACGTCCAGCCGTACGTCGAGGTGCCCCGCGGCCATCCGGCGCGTCGCCCGGCGCAACGCCCGTACGGGTCGCAGTACGCCGCTCGCGGCGAGCAGCGCCAGGACGACGGCGAGGCACAGGGCCACCAGGGTGGCCCGCTCGATGCCGCTGACCATGGCCTCGACGTACCCCTCCTCGGTGGTCTGCGGGACCTCCAGATACATCACGAACCCGGAGAGCCTGGGCTCCGTGCCCTCGCCCGAGGTGTACGTGACGGGCATGCCGACGACGAGACGAGGACGCCCGTCGACGTTCATCCGCTGGAACACCGCGGCACGCCGGTCCCGGACGGACCGGAGCAGTTCGGGGCTCGGCTCGGTGAAGCCGGCGCTCGGCGCGTAGGCGCGGTGGCCGCCGTACGCGGCCATGACCCGCCAGCCCGAGGAACGGTTCGCGTACAGCACCTGGTCCACCGCGAACTGGAGGTCCGACCGGTCCGGGGCCAGGGGGATGCTGGGCGCGACGGCGTCGACGCTCGTACGGAACTGGTTGATGACGGAGTCCTGGCTCTGCTGGAGCACCCCCGTGCGCGCCTCGCGGAAGGCGAGGGCCCCGGTGCCCAGGGCGCTGGCCACGGCCACCAGGACGAAGGACGTCAGCAGGCGGGGGCGCAGGCCGCGCAGGGGGAGCGGGATGCGCGCCAGTGCCGCCCGGAGGAACCACCGGGGGCCGGCACCCGGTACGGCGGCGGACGTCCGGTCGCTCATGAGGTGCCGAAGCGGTAACCGAATCCGCGTACGGTCTGCACGTAACGGGGATTCCTGCCCTCGCCGAGCTTGTTGCGCAGTCGCTTCACACAGGCGTCCACGAGCCGTATGTCGCCGTGGTAGCTGTGTTCCCAGACCGCTTCCAGCAGCTGCTGGCGGCTGAACACCTGGCCGGGCGAGGCCGACAGGGTCAGCAGCAGCCGCAGTTCGGAGGGGGCGAGGGTAACGGGTTCGCCGCGGTGCGTCACCACGAGCCCGGCGCGGTCGACGACCAGCTCGCCGTGCGTCTCCGTCCGGGGACGGGTGCCGTCCGGCAGCGACGCGTCCTGTCTGCGCAGTACGGCCCGTATCCGTGCGTCGAGCACCCGGGCCTGCACGGGCTTCACCACGTAGTCGTCCGCACCGGTCTCCAGTCCCACGACCACGTCGACGTCGTCCCCCCGGGCCGTCACCATGATGATCGGCACCTGGTCGCGGTCCCTGATCCGGCGGCACACGTCCAGGCCGGACATGCCGGGCAGCATGAGATCGAGTACGACGACGTCCGGCCGGAAGGGGCGGAGCTGTTCCAGCCCCTCCTCCCCCGTTTCCACGGCGAAGACCTCATGCCCCTGGTGCCGCAGACCCAGTTGGACGGCCCTGCGGACATCTAGGTCGTCTTCGACGATCAGGACCCGTGGCATTTCGGCAGTGTAAGCAGACCGGACGAGGTGACCGTCCCGAGGAAGGTCCCTCTCCGACCGCCGTTACACAACGATCACATGGGCCGGGGAACGCGGGGCGTCGTTATCTTTCCGTGACGGCACCGGCTCATGGGGATCATCTGGGATCACCAGATTGAGCTGCCATGCATTCGGCACGACAGCGGCAATCCGCACCCGCCACCGGCAGCACCACGGCCGGTCACCGCGCCGGTCACCGCGCCGGTCGCCGACGCCGGTCCGCCCATCGCCGGGAACGGCCGCGCCGCCGGGGCCAGAGCCTGCTGACCAGCCTGCTGGTGACCGCCGGCCTGCTGGGTTCGGCGGCGTACTTGCTGGAAGGCGGGCGGAGCGACGCGTCGGGCGGTGCGCCGCACCCGCGGAGCACGCACGTCACCCCCACTCCCACACCGCCCCCCTCCTCCCCCTCCCCCTCCCCCTCCCCTTCCTCCCCCTCCCCCTCTCCCACCGCGAGCCGGACCGAGATCGACGTTCCCCCGACGGGCAGCGGGACGTTCGTCACCGCGCAGGCCAGTGGGGAGAAGGTGGGCAGCGGCTCCCGCCCGGTGCGCTACGTCGTGGAGGTCGAGACCGGCCTCGACATCTCGCCGTCCCAGGCGGCGAACGAGATCGCCGGGATACTCGCCGCCCCGCGGGGCTGGACCCACGACCCGGACAACGCGTTCCAGCTGGTGGGCGCGGGATCGCCGCACGACATCACGATAAAGATCGCGACACCGGCGACGGCGGACGCCCTGTGCTGGGCCGGCATCCAGCAGGACACCGGAGGCGAGTACAACTGCGAGGTTCCCGGAGGGGTGGTGGTGAACCTCAAGCGCTGGGTCAAGGGCTCGCCCACCTTCGACGGGCCGATCCATGACTACCGGGCGCTGATCATCAACCACGAGGTGGGGCACTTCCTCGGCCACTCGCACGTGACCTGCGGGGGCGCCGGGCAACTGGCCCCCGTGATGATGCAGCAGATCAAGGGCCTGCACGGGTGCGTCGCCAACGCCTGGCCCTACGACGAGAACGGTGACTTCGTCACCGGGCCGCCCGTATGACCGGCGCCGGTCCCGAGGCCGGCCGTCACGGCGAACGGCCGTTACAGCTCGGTCATGTACCGGCCCCAGGGCCATGAACTGCCGGCACCACTGTGAACTCCGCGTTCTCCTGCGTCCGCAGGCGGAATCCCCCTCCCTTCCGATCGGATGGAAGTAGATGACTCGATCCCGCACTGTCCGAAGACTGGCCGCGGCGGCGGCGGTCAGTTTGCTGCCGCTGCTGGCGGCTTGTGGCACCGACACCGACACCGACACCGACACCGGCTCGGAGTCCCACGCGTCGGACGGTGAGAAGACCACGGACGGCTCGTCGGGGCAGCTCGACATTCCCGCCGACGCGAACGCCGATCTCAAGAAGCAGTACCTCTTGGAGAACGCGATCGCGGCCTGCATGAAGAAGCAGGGATTCACCTACACCCCCGTGGCCCCCGAAGATCCCGCCGCCTCCTGGAGCACTGACGGGGCGGACTACGAGCTGACGAAGAAGTACCGGCAGAAGTACGGCTTCGGCATCTACGCGGGCATCGTCTACCCCGGCGACGCCGGCGCGTCGGGCAGTGCGGCCGCCCGGCAGGACTCGGACCGGATGCCCAACGCGGACTACGTGGACACGCTCACTCCCGAGCAGAAGGCCGCGTACAACGAGGCGTTGGGCGCCATCCCCGACCCGAAGACCGGTGAGAAGAACTGGACCGGCTGTCAGGGTGAGGCCGACAAGAAGGTCTACGGCTCCGCGTCGGCCCAGGAACGGGACACCGCGACCGCGAACCGGAACCAGGCCAACGCGCAGGCGCTCAACGGTGATCCGAAGCTGGTCGCGCTGGCGCAGTCGTACGCCTCGTGCCTGAGGAAGGAAGGCATCTCCGTCACGACCACGCAGCCGACCGGCATCGGGGAGATGGTCAAGCTCCAGGCGTTCAGTTCCACTCCGGCCGGCGCCAGTGGCGCCGTCGACGAGAGCGGGAACGCCCAGGAGTCCCTGAGCAAGGAGGAGGCCCTCCCGCTGCTCACCACGGACATCGAGCTGGCGATGCGGGACCTGGAGTGCGGCAAGGAGTTCCGGGCCGCCTACTTCCCGAAGTTCCTGAAGGCCCCGACCAGCGGTGGCGGTGCCGGGTGAGGCAGCGTCCCCAACCGGCCGGCACCCGTCCCGGGCGGTTCCGCAAGCTGGTCGGCACCCGTTCCGGACAGCTGACGGTCGTCGTCACCGCGGTGGCGCTGGTCGGAGCGGGCGGCTGGTTCGCCGGATCGCGGATGCAGTCGCCCGCGGACGCCGCCGCCGCGCACCGGCCGCCGGAAGCCGGTCCCGTCACCGTCACGGTCGAGCGGCGCTCGCTCACCGCGAGCGTGGTGGCCCAGGGCTCGGTGGAGTTCGCCTCGCCGCAGAGCGTGACCCTGGCCGGGCCCGTCGGCTCTCCAGACTCCGGGTCCGGCGATGCGGGGGCCGGCGACAGCGTCACCCAGCGGGTCACCAAGGCACCGGCGGCCGGGGCGGAGGTGAAGGAGGGCGATGTGCTGATGCAGGTGAGCGGGCGGCCGGTCCTGGTGCTGCGGGGCACCGTGCCGATGTACCGGACACTGGGGCCCGGCGCCTCCGGGGACGATGTCGAGCAGCTCCAGCGGGCGCTGACCCGGCTGAGCTTCAACCCCGGTTCGACGAGCGGGACATACGGGCAGTCGGACGCTGCGGCGGTGAGCCGCTGGTACGAGAGCAAGGGCTACCGCGCCATGGAGCCCACCGTCGCCGACAAGCAGCGACTGGGGACGCTCGAAGCGGCGGTGACCACCGCGCAGCAGGCCCTCCTCGCGGCACGGAACCCGGGCGGCGGGTCCGGGGGGACCGGAGGCTCCGAGGAGCCCGGCGGCGGTTCCGGGAAATCCGGCAGCGGCTCCGGGGAATCCGGCAGCGGCTCCGAAGACGGCTCGGGCACCGGCGGGGACGCCGCTGAGCTGCAGCTCAAGTCGGCACAGCAACAGTTGGACGCGGCCAACGCCGCGCTCTCCGCCTTCCAGGCCGGTTATGGGACCAAGGTCCCCGCCGGTGAGGTGGTCTTCCTGCCGGAACTGCCGGCCCGGCTGGACAAGGTGTCCGTGAAGACGGGGGACACCCCCTCCGGACCGGTCGCCACGGTGACCAGCTCCGAGGTCGTGGTACGGGCCGTGGTCCCGGCCGACGACGCCGAGCTGCTCCACAAGGGCATGCGGGCCCGGGTGGAGACCACCGACGGCACGGAGGCGGACGGCGAAGTAGTGGCACTCGGCGACGACGTACCGAAGGACGCTCCGGCCGACACCGACAAGCAGCAGGGGACCTCGGACGGCGGGAGCGGCGACAGCTCGGCTCCCGTACCGGTGCAGATCTCCGTGCCGGCGGGGACGCCGGCCGAGAAAGCCGCCGAATCCGCGAAGGTCACCATCGAGGTGGGCTCGTCGGAGGGCAAGGTGCTGACGGTGCCCGTCGCCGCGCTGCACACGTCCGCCGACGGGAAGGCCCGGGTGCAGGTCGTGCGCGGCGGCGAGGTGGTGGACGTCCCCGTCGAGGCCGGGCTCTCCGCGGGCGGTCAGGTGGAGGTCACCCCGTCGTCCGGTGCCGCCTTGAAGTCCGGCGACCAGGTGGTGGTCGGGCGATGAGCGGTCCGCCGTTCTCCGTCGTGCCCGACGCGGACACGGTCATCCAGCTGATCGCCGTGGACCGGACCTTCGACTCCGAACCGCCGGTGCACGCCCTGCGCGAGGTGAACCTGACCGTTCGGCGCGGCGAGCACCTGTCGATCGTCGGCCCGTCCGGTTCCGGCAAGTCAACGCTGCTCAACACCCTGGGGCTGCTGGACCGCCCCACCTCGGGCACCTACTGGCTCGACGGGGTGGAGACCAACGCGCTCGGCGACCTGGAGCGCACCTCGTTGCGTGGCAGCCGGATCGGGTTCGTCTTCCAGTCCTTCCACCTGCTGCCGTACCGGACCGTGGAGGAGAACGTCATGCTGGCCGAGACCTACCGCCGGCCGCGCCCCGGGCGCGGCCGGGCCGGCCGCCGTACCAGGGCCGAGCAGGCACTGCGACGGGTGGGTCTGGCGCACCGGGCCGGCTTCCGGCCTGACCGGCTCTCCGGCGGTGAGAGACAGCGGGTGGCGATCGCCCGGGCGCTGATGAGCGAACCCGCCCTGCTGCTCTGCGACGAGCCCACCGGCAACCTCGACAGCGAGAACACCGAGTCGGTGCTGGACCTCTTCGGCCGGCTCGGCGAGCAGGGCATGACCCTGGTGGTGATCACGCACGAGAAGGCGGTCAGCGGGCGTGCCCACAGACGGGTGAGGATCAGCGACGGACGGCTCACCGAGGAGCACCGATGAGGTCCCAAAAACGCGTCCCGCAAGCCGCGGCTTCCACGGGCACGGCACGGGCCGGGGGAAGAGCACGGGCCGGGGGGACCGTCGAGCGCCCCTGGATGGACTTCAGGGACCTGTGGTCCGAAGCGCTGGCGGGGGTGCTCGCCCGCCCGATGCGCTCCGCCCTGACCACGCTGGGCACCGTCCTGGGCATCACCACCCTGGTCATCACCATCGGGGTCTCGTCCACGGCAGGCAACCAGATCGTGGGCCGGTTCGACGCCCTGACCGCCACCTCGGTCACGGTGGGGGTGTCCTCCGTGGCCTCGGCCGGCTCCGGTCCGCTCGTGGACTGGTCGGGGGTCGACGCGGTGCGCCGGCTGGCCGGGGTCGAGTCGGTGGCGGCGATCGCCGCCTCCCAGGAGACCGCGGGCGTCGAGGTGCGTGCCAACGACGTGGTCGCTCCCGGCGAGGTCAGCGGTCAGACCATGGCGGTCGTCGCCGCGTCCCCCACGCTGCCGGCCGCGGTACGGGGCGGGATGACCACCGGACGCTTCCTCGACGACGGGGACATCGCCCGGCACGACCGGGTGGCGGTCCTCGGCGACCAGGCGGCACGGCTCCTTGGCATCAGCTCGGTGGAGAACGCTCCCGCGGTCTTCCTGAAGGGCCAGGCGTACACGGTGATCGGGATACTCGGCGGAGTGGAGCGGGAACAGCAGCTCGCCACCGCGGTGATCCTGCCGCCCACGACGGCCGCGGACCGGATGGGGCTGGGGACCGTGACCCGGGTGCTGATCAACACCGCGCTCGGCGCGGCCGGCCAGGTCGCCCGCCAGGCGCCGATCGCGCTGGCCCCCGGCGCCGAGGCTTCCCTGACCGTGACGGCACCGGCCGATCCGGCCGAGGCCCGCAAGGGAGTGCAGGGCGACGTCAACGGCCTGTTCCTGGTCCTCGGGCTGGTCTCGCTGGTGGTCGGGGCCATCGGTATCGCCAATGTGACGCTGGTGACGGTCATCGAGCGGATCGGGGAGATCGGACTGCGCCGCGCCCTCGGGGCCTCGCGGCGTCAGGTCGCCGGCCAGTTCCTGGTGGAGTCGACGACGATCGGACTCCTCGGCGGTGTCGTGGGTGCCGCCCTGGGCATGGTCGTCGTGGTGATCGTCTCCGCCGTCAAGGAGTGGACACCGGTCCTGGACGTCCGCCTCGCCCTCGGAGCCCCGGTCGCCGGAGCCCTGGTAGGACTCCTGGCCGGCCTCTACCCGTCACTGCGGGCCTCCCGCATGGAACCGGTCGACGCCCTGCGCTCGTAGTCGTGCCCCGCGGGGAGGCCGGGCAGGAAAAGCCTGTGCGCGCTTCCGGGAAGTTCGGGCACGTGGAAGGCATGAGTTCTTCACCCACACGACGGCTTCACCGCTCCCGGCACCGACGGGCGCCCCTGACCTGTGGGTTCGCCGCGCTCATCGCGACTCTCACCTGTGCGAGCCCTCAGCCTGCCGTTCCCGCGGCGGATCGGCCGCGAACATCCGCAGGGCCACACCCGAGTGGGTGCGGCCCTGCGTCATGACGGAGAGCACCTGCGCGCCTCAGCGGTGGTGGGGCGAGGTCAGGTAGTGCTGCCTGAGGAGCTCTTTTCCGTAGTCGTTGCCGTTGGGGGTGCGGATGACGGAGTGGACGTGCTTCTGGGTCGGGCCGTCGCCCTGAGAGGCTCCATAGGCGTCGGCGAGGGGGCCGGGGCCCTGGCAGTCGACCTCGACCCACACGACGGGGCTGTGCACACGGACGGAGAAGGCCGAGTCGCCCTCGATGCCTCCGGCCCAGGTGACGTAGGTGTCGGCGAGGTGCTTGCCGACTTCGGCCATCCTCACCTCGGCGTCGGACTTTGCACGGCCCACGAAGGCTTCGACGACGCCGAGGAGCTTCTTCTTCTGCGCGGCGGTGAGCTTGTTGCAGCGCAGGCCCTCGTACGCCTGGACCGTGTTGTCGGAGAACGCGCCCGCCTTCATGGACTCGTTCGACTTGGTCGAGGAGGCGATGGCGGCCTTCCGCTGGGCCTCCGTGAGGGAGCTGACGAAGGCCAGGCTCGCCGCGACCTCCTCGTGGCAGACCGTGACCGTCTCGCCGTCGATGTCCATCGAGGTCGGCTCCGAGCCCCGGAAGCAGGGGCTCATCACGACCTGGTCGCCCAGAACGAAGTAGTTGACGACCAGGTGGTGGCCGTCGAACTGGAAGCCCCAGGGCTCGGTGTCGGACGGGGTGCCCAACACCGTCCAGTAAAAGGCGTCCTCGTTGAAGGCGTTCGTGTTGCCGATGGCCTCGCCGGCCGCCTGGTTGATCCTGCGGATCTTCTCCGTCGTCTCCAGGCCGTCGGCGCTCAGTGCCGCCTTCAGCAGGGCGGTTCCGAGAGCCTTCTGGTCGTCGCTCAGATCGGCGAGGGAGACGCCCTGGCGGTCGTAGGCGTCGACGTTGCTCCACAGGCGCCACTCGGTGGAGTGGACGGTGAACTGGGTCGAGGCCTTCTGCTCGTCGCTGAGGCCGCCTCGGTGACGGCCCACGACAGCAACTCGGCGAGCTCGGGCTCGTCATCGACGATCAGCACACGCACCGCGCCCCGGCGGGTCCCACGAACGGCAGGCATACCACGGACTCTCTCCCACCTCCCTGAGAGCAATCTGTGGGTGATCCATCACCCGGTCATGGGTTCGGGCAGCCGTCTGCACAAGCGGAAGGGCGTCAGGGAAGGACGTCCGAACGAGCCGAGCCAGGGGTAGTGGACGTTCGCGCACACGTTCTGACCGTTGCTCTTCGGAGCCTGTGCCCACAGCGTGCCCGTAAGGGCGGACAATCACGGTCAACAGCGGTGCGATCAGGCTCGCGCGCCCGTGTCGACACATTGGAACCACACAGGTCAGCAGCTGTGTGGCTACGCAAGCGCCATCACTTCCCAAGCTGGGGACGCGAGTTCGATTCTCGTCACCCGCTCCGTGCAGAAGGCCGGGTCAGATGCCCGGCCCTCTGCGCTGCCAAGGGCTTTCCCTGCCCGCGCGGGTGCTTCCACGGCTTCTGGAGCGCGCTGAAGAGCTGTCCCTGCCGGGCGGGCGGGAGCGGCAGCCTGCTCAGGCCACGGTGTACTCCGCGTCCCCGAAGTCCGCGACCACACGCAGTCGGCCCCCGAGTGCTTCCACATAGGCTCGGAGTGTCGCGACCTCGGCCCGGTCCAGCTCGCCGTGCTCGATCGCGGAGACACGAGGTGCCGAAACTCCCATGGACGCAGCGACCTGGCGCTGGGTCAACGCCTGGTCACGTCGGACCTCTGCGAGCTTGTGGGCGCGCACCTCGGCGGTCAGCCTGTCCATGGCCACCTGCTTTTCCTCGGCCGAACGCACCGGCAGCCCAGCGGCCTCACGCCGCTGGCGGGCGTTGCGCTTGGTCTCCTCCCAACCGACCGTCCTCATTCGTACTCCCTGGTTTCAAGATCGGTCACATGTATCCGGTAGCGCTTCTCGGCGACCGGAATATTGTTGTCGTACCAACGCTGCCAGTTTCCGGCTTTGTCACCGGCCACCAGGAGCACTGCCCGACGCACCGGATCGAAAGCAAAGAGAATCCGGATCTCGCTGCTCCCGGACGATCCCGGCCTCAGCTCTTTCAAGTGATGACTGTCGGCGCCCTTGATGCGGTCGACCAGCGGACGACCCAGCGTCGGGCCCGTGGCCGCCAGCATGTCGATGGCGTCTTCCACCTGCTCTGCACTGTCCCAGTCCTCCTCGGCCAGCGCTTCGAACCACGCTGCGACCTCCGCGACAAGGACCACTTCCCATTGAGCCACGAGCCCTATGTTAATGCAAGCGTTAACTCGGGCTGTGCTGAAGAGACCGGTGACTGAAAGCCGACACAGTGGTCCAGGAGGCGGTCCGCCGCTCGTCCGCCGAGGGCATGACGGCCCGGCCGGGCTCCGGATCAAGCCCCGCTCCGGTCCGGGTCGGTCTGTGGTGCGTACGCACCAGGACGGGGGAGGGGCTGGTCCGGGCGCACCAGGGGACGACGGCGCCGGGGGACGATGCCCGGCGGGGCGCCGGAGGGCAGCGTGGGAGGCGCGCGGAATCTCGCGCATTTTCCTTGCCTCGCGGTGTCTGGAGTGATCGACAGGTGGCGACATTTCTTTACCGGACCGGACGGTGGGCCTTCCGGCGGCGCCGGCTCGTGGGTGGCGTGTGGCTGGCCGTCCTGGTGCTGGCCGTGGTCGCCGCCGCCATGGCGCCGGCCGGGCAGGAAGAGGACCTCTCCATGCCCGGCACCGAGTCGCAGAAGGCGTTCGACCTCCTGGACGAGCGCTTCCCCCGGAGCAACTCCCAGGGTGCCGGGGCCCGCCTGGTGTTCCGGGCCCCGGACGGGCAGCGGGTGACGGCCGGGGAGAACAGGGCGGCCGTCGAGGAGACGCTGGGCTCGCTGGACGGAGGCGATCAGGTCGCGTCGGCCACCGACCCCTTCGAGGCCGGCGCTGTCAGCGAGGACGGCACCATCGCCTACTCCACGATCACCTACACCGCGGACGCCGTCGACCTGACCGGGACGACGAAGAGCGCCCTCGAGGACGCCGTGAGCCGGGCCAGGGGCGCGGGGCTGACCGTGGAGACCGGCGGCTCGGCCCTGGAGGCGGAAGTGTCACCGGGCGGGACGACGGAGATCATCGGCGTGCTGGTGGCGGCGGCGGTACTGGTCCTCACCCTCGGATCGCTGGTCGCGGCCGGACTGTCGCTGCTGACCGCCTTCCTGGGCGTGGCCGTCGCCCTCGGCCTGGTCTCCGCGCTGGCCGCGCCACTGGGCCTGACCTCCACCGTCGCCATCCTCGCGCTGATGCTGGGGCTGGCGGTCGGCATCGACTACGCGCTCTTCATCACCTCCCGCTTCCGCGACGAGCGGGCCCGGGGCAGCGAGCCCGAGGAGGCGGCCGGCCGGGCGGTGGGCACGGCCGGGTCCGCCGTCGTCTTCGCCGGAGCGACCGTCGTCATCGCCCTGGCCGGGCTGGGGGTCGTCGGAATCCCCGAACTCACCAAGATGGGCATGGGTGGCGCGGGCGCCGTGGCCCTTGCCGTACTCGTCGCGCTGACCCTGGTCCCCGCGCTGTTCGGCCTGTTCGGCCGGCGGGTACTGTCCCGCACCGTCCGCAAGGCCGCCCGGCCGGGAGGCGAGCGCCCGCACAGGGTGCCCACCGCGGCCGGCCGGCCGGGGCTCGGCACCCGCTGGGCGCGGTTCGTGCTGCGGCGGCCGGTGGCCGTGCTGGTGACCGCCGTACTCGGTCTCGGTGCCGTCGCCCTGCCGGCGCTGAGCCTCGAACTCGGGCTGCCCGGAGACGAGTCCAAGCCGGTGGAGACCACCCAGCGCCGTGCCTACGACCTGCTGTCGGAAGGCTTCGGCCCTGGCTTCAACGGCCCGTTGACCGTGGTCGTGGACACGTCGGAGGCCGCGGACTCCCGGGCCGCCACGGACCTGGCCGTCAAGACCGTACGGGAAGTGGACGGGATCGCGTCGGTCGGTGACCCGGTGCTCAGCCGGACCGAGGACACGGCCGTCTTCACCGCCGTCCCGCGGACCGCGCCGAACAGCGGCGAGACCAAGGACCTGGTGCACGCGATCCGGGGCGCGGTCTCCGGCGTCGAGGCCGACACGGGCGCCGGCGTCCTGGTGACCGGCACCACCGCGCTGAACATCGACATCTCCCAGGCCATGTCCGACGCTCTCCTCCCTTATCTGACCGTGGTCATCGGCCTGGCGGTGCTCCTGCTGTCGGTGGTCTTCCGCTCGGTCCTGGTCCCGGTCAAGGCCGCGCTCGGCTTCCTGCTGTCGGTGGGTGCCGCCTTCGGCGTGCTCGTCGCCGTCTTCCAGTGGGGCTGGGCGGCCGATCTGGTCGGCATCGAGCAGACCGGACCGGTCATGTCGCTGATGCCGATCCTCATCATCGGGATCGTGTTCGGTCTCGCCATGGACTACGAGGTCTTCCTCCTCACCCGGATGCGGGAGGCCTACGTCCATGGCGCGTCCCCTGGCGAGGCGATCGTCGACGGTTTCCGGCACAGCGGACGTGTGGTGGCCGCGGCGGCGGTCATCATGATCAGCGTGTTCGCCGGATTCATCGGGATGAACAGCCTGACCATCCAGACGATGGGGGTCGGTCTGGCCTCCGCCGTCACCTTCGACGCCTTCGTGGTCCGGATGGCGATCGCACCCGCGGTGCTGGCACTGCTCGGCCACCGGGCCTGGTGGCTGCCCCGTACCCTGAACCGTGTGCTGCCGAACGTGGACATCGAGGGTGAGGCACTGAGCAGGCACGTCCCGGCCGCCTCCGCGACCGGACCGGACGCGGCGGTGCGGGGGCTCCCCGCCGGCCGGGGCTGAGCCGGCCATGACGAACCCGGGGGGCGGTGGCCCGCGACCACGCGGCACGTGGTGGCGGGAGGCAGCGATCACGGCGGCGGCGTTCGCGCTCTGTCTGCTCGGCGGGGTGATTCAGATCGACGACACGCTGTCAGCGCCGTCCGCCGCCGCCTACGCCGTCGCCGTGGTGTCCTGTGCCGTGCTGCCGGCGCGGCACCGGGCACCCCTGGCCGCCCTGGCGGCCACGACCGCGGTCGGCGTGCTGGTGCCGCCCCTGGGCCTCCTGCTGACCCCGCTCATCGTGGCCCCCGCCGTGATCACCGCCTACTCCTACTCGCTCGCCGCGCGCACCGAACAGCGCGCGGCGAGCGCGGTGTTGCTCACTTCCGTGGTGCTGGCCGCCGCCGTCCCCCTGTTCGGCGACTTCTCGTGGAAGGACGCGAGCAGGATGGGAGTGGTGGCGGCGTTCCCGCTGGTGGCCGGCGCACTCGGCCACTCGGTGCGGAACCGACGGGCCTACCTGGCGGCCGTGGAGGAGCGGGCCCGGCGGGCCGAGGAGAGCCGGGACCGCGAGGCGCGCCGGAAGGTGGCCGAGGAACGGGTGCGCATCGCCCGGGAACTGCACGACCTCGTGGCCCATCAGATCACCCTCGCCAACGCGCAGGCCACGGTCGCCGCACACCTCTTCGACACCCGCCCGGAGCAGACCCGCAAGAGCCTGAAGGAGCTTGTCGAGACCACCCGCCACGCGCTCGACGAACTGCGGGCCACGGTCGGTCTGCTGCGTCAGTCCGGGGACGCGGCCGGGCCCGCCGAACCGGCACCCGGACTTGCCCGGCTTCCCACGCTCCTCGAGTCCTTCCGCCGCGCGGGTCTGGAGGTGTCGGTGCACCAGGAGGGCGCGGCCAGGCCGCTGCCGCCGGGAGTGGACCTCACCGCCTACCGCATCGTCCAGGAGGCCCTGACCAACGTGACCAAGCACGCCGGTACCGGCAGCGCCCGGGTGCGCCTCGCCTGGCACCGCGATCGCGTGACCGTCAGTGTCGCCGACGACGGAGGGGGCGCCCGTACGGTGCCGGCCGCGTCCACGGGACCGGCCGCCTCCACGGGACCGGGTGCGTCCACGGGACCGGGTGCCTCCACGGGACCGGGTGCCTCCACGGGACCGGATGCGTCCACGGGACCGGATGCGTCCAACATGCCGGACCGTCCGCCCGGTTACGGTCTGATCGGCATGCGTGAACGTGCCACCGCGGTCGGGGGACACCTCTCCGCGGGCAGGCGCCCGGAGGGCGGTTTCCTCGTCTCCACCCGGCTGCCCCTCCCGCCCGCCGACGGAACGACAGGCGACGGCGCGTCAGGCGACGGACAGACAGGCGCCAGACGGACGGACGACGGACGGACGGACGACGGAGAGGCCGGGGACGCACCATGACGCTCCGGGTACTGCTCGCCGACGATCAGGCCCTGCTGCGCGGTGCCTTCCGAATGCTTCTCGACAGTACCGACGACATCACCGTGGTCGGTGAGGCCGGCGACGGCAGGGAGGCGGTGAGACTCACCCGGGAGCTGCGCCCGGACGTGGTGGTCATGGACATCCGGATGCCCGAGGTGGACGGTCTCACCGCCACGGCGGAGATCTGCGCGGACCCGGAACTGCGTGCCAGCCGCATCCTGATCCTCACCACGTACGAGACCGACGAGTACGTCGCTCAGGCGCTGCGCGCGGGGGCCGGCGGCTTCATCGGCAAGGGCATCGGGGCCGAGGAGCTGGCGGACGCCGTGCGTACGATCGCCGACGGCGACACTCTTCTGTCCCCCGCCGCGACCCGCTCCCTGGTCGCCCGTTTCCTGGCCACACCGGACGACGCCCCGCCGCACCACACCGAACAGCTCGCCTTACTCACCCCGCGCGAACGCGAGATGGTGGCCCTGGTCGCGACCGGCCTGTCCAACCAGGAGATCGCCGAGCGGATGTTCCTCAGCCCTTTCACCGTCCGCGCCCACGTGCAGCGCGCCATGACGAAACTGCGGGCTCGCGACCGGGCGCAACTCGTCGTCATCGCCTACCGGACGGGCCTGGCCCGCGGTGGCACCGACCGCCTGTCGTAGTCCGGCACCGGGCGCCCTTCGCGGGACGGTCCGCCAAGACCGTCCCGCCCCCGCGCCGTCCTGGGACACTTCCCACACTCAAGCCGTCGACCAGCGGCAAGGGAGAAGTCCGGCCGACGTGTCAGGTCACGGCATCGGAACGAATTCGGGCAGCGTGAGGGCCGAGTGGGCCGGCCGCACTGCCGCGGAGGGCATGGTGACGAGGCCGCGCAACACGGTGTTGCGTTGCTCCAGGGCCCGCGCCGTGGTGGGGAAGAGCGTAGCCGCGCCGTTGTCGACCAGTGCCTGGTTCATGGCCACGAACGCGCGGACGTCGCGTTCGTAGGCGGCGAAGGCCGCGGTGTGGTCCCGGTTCGCGGCCAGGGCGTGGGCGAGCATGTAGGCACCGACCAGCGCAAGGCTCGAGCCTTGTCCGGTGAGGAACGAGGGCGCGTACGCGGCATCGCCGACGAGCGCGACGCGGCCGCTGGACCAGTGGGGCATACGGATCTGACCGGCCGTGTCGAAGAACAGGTCCTCCGCGTCGCGCATGGCGTCGACCATGCCGGGGACCTCCCATCCCGCGCCCGCGAAGACCGTGGCGACCAGGTCCCGCTGGGCGTCGGGGTCCCGGAGGGCGTCGAACGGCGGGTCCGGTCGGTGGAAGTTCAGGAAGGCGTGCACCTCGTCGTTGTCCCCGACGGCGTAGAGGGCCGCGGCTCTCCCCGGGGTGTTCCACATCATGAGTTCGTGGGAGAGCCCGAGGGTGTTCGGCATGGTGAAGAGGCCGAAGCAGTAGCCGAGGTAGCGGTGGAACTGCTCTTCGGGGCCGAACAAGGACTCCCGGGTATGCGAGTGCGCACCGTCGGCTCCGACCACCAGGTCGAACGTGCGCTGCCGCCCACTGTGGAAAGTGACGTCGACTCCTTGTCCGGCCTGGTCGAGGGTGTAGACGGAGTCGCCGAACAAGAACTCCACGTCGTCGCGGACCAGCGCGTAGAGGCTCGCGGCCAGATCCCCACGACGCACCTCGAGGTCCTGTCCCTCGACACCGCCGGCAACGGCGCGCGGACTGACCGAGGCCACTTCACCGCCATCGGCGTCGAGGAAAGTGCAGCGACGCGAGTCGATGTGCGCGTCCCGCAGTCGCGGCAGTATCCCCATCCGCCGGACCACCTCTGTCGCGGTACCGCGGACGTCGATCGGGTAACCACCGTCGCGCAGTGCGCCTGCCTTCTCCACCACGGTGACCGCGCATCCGGACCGGTGCAGCCAGTACGCGAGCGCGGGGCCGGAGATACTGGCCCCGGAGATCAGAACTTTTCGTTTCGCGGTCATGCCCGGGCTCCTTTTTTCGTGATGCGGACAACGAGCAGGGACAACGCGGCGACGAGACCGGCGGCGGCGAAACCCGTCACGAAGGCCGGTTCGGCCGGCCGGCCCGTCATCGGGGCGGCCCCGGCGGCGAGGATCGCGCCGCCGGCCTGGACGCCCAGGGCGACGCCGATCACCCGTGTCACCACGAGCAGGCTGGTGGCGATGCCGATGTCCTTGGTCTCGACGGCGGTGGCGGTGCCGGCGAGCAACGCCGTGGTACCGACGCCCGCGGCGAACGCGGTCAGCACCTTCGCGAGGACCAGCTGCCATGCCGCGGTGTGCATCGACGCCAGGGCGATCATCGTGGCCGCCGTGACGACGGCGCCCACGACGACCACGGCACGCGGACCGAAACGCCGTGCCGCGATCCCGCCGACCGAATCGCTCACCGCCCCGGCGATGGCACCGGGCAGCAGGAACAGTCCGATGTCGGTGGTGCCGGCTCCGAAGCCGTACCCGTCGGCCGGTACCGCGAACAGCTGCGGGAGCAGGAAGGCCACCATTCCGAAACCGGTGGTGATGACCAAGGTGAGCAGGCACGCGTTCCACATCGCGGGCTGTGCCAGCATGCGCAGATCGACCATCGGCGAGGCTGCCCGGCGCTCGACGACGACCCATCCGGTCGCGAGGGCGGCCACGACCACCGCGAGGGCACCGACCGCGCGTGGTGGCAGGCCGGCGCTCGTCACCGTCACGAGCCCGAGCATGAAAGCGAGCAGCGTGCCGCTCAGCAGAACCACGCCGGGCCAGTCGATCCTGTCGTCCGACCGGATCGGCGGATCATGCGGCATCAGCCACGTCACGACCGACGTCGTCGCGATGACCGCGATCGTCGGAAGCGCGAACATCCCATGCCAGGACAGTCCTTCCGCGATCGGCCCGGCCATCAGCGTTCCCACCATGCCGCCTGCCGTGAACAGCGCGACGACCAGCCCGATCGCCACCTGTGACTCCCCTGTCGGGAGGTGTTTGCGCACCAGGATGAAGGAGAGGGGCAGCGCACCCACCATGGCGCCCTGCAACACCTGACCGAGCAACAACACCGGCAGGTTCGGCGCCAGGGCGGCCAGCAGACCACCGGCCGAGACCACGGCCATCAGCCGGACCAGCACCCGCTTCCCGCCGTAGCGGTCGCCGAGTTTGCCCGCGACAGGTGTGACGACCGCGCCGGTGACGAGTAACGCGTTGGCGATCAGTGCTCCTTCGGCAGGACTGACCCCCAGCTCACGTTGGAGCAGCGGGAGCGCGGGCTCCACCACTGACTGCAGTGTGCCGAGGGCGAGTGCCAGAACGCCGAGGGCGCCGATGGCGCCGATCGACAGCCTCCCAATGCGGACCGGGGAAACCACGGCTTCGGAGACGGACGTCTTTTTCATCGGCGCTCGTCCAGCAGGTCCGACATCCTCCGCGACGTGGTGCCGGGCACCGAGAGGTTCACGAGCCGGCGCCGGCGGAAGGCCCACCGTCCGGTCCGGTAAAGAAATGTCGTCACCTGTCGATCACTCCAGACACCGCGAGGCAAGGGGAATGCGCGAGATCCCGCGCGCCTCCCACGCTGCCCTCCGGCGCCCCGCCGGGCATCGTCCCCCGGCGCCGTCGTCCCCTGGTGCACCCGGACCAGCCCCTCCCCCGTCCTGGTGCGTACGCACCACAGACCGACCCGGACCGGAGCGGGACTTGGTCCGGAGTCCGGCCGGACCGTCATGCCCTCGGCGGACGAGCGGCGGACCGCCTCCTGGCGCCCCCGGGTGAGGGAGGTCGCCGGAGAGCACCATGTGTGGCGCGAACACTTCGACGGCGCCGGAGAGGCGGCCGTCATCCCGGCCGCGTACGCCCCGCCGCCGGCCATCCCGGTGCCCGGGTATCGCTGCGTCGGCGCGGGCACCGACTGCCCGACGACGAGGTCCTGCCGTCGGCACTTCCGTTCGCGGGCGTTCTCATCGCCACAGCCCTGTGGCTGCCGCCGCTCCGCCACCTCCACCCCATGACTCTGCCGGCTTCTCCCGCGGCCCTCACGTGGACGGCCGCGGGACCGCTTGCCAAGCCGGTCCTCTTCATCCGGGACTGGCGCGCGACCCGCATCCGTGCACCCCGGGAAGCCGCAGCGGCAACCCAGAGCCTCCGACGAGGACGTGTTCCCGGCCGCCCGCCTCCTGGAAGCCACCGACTACAACCCGAACGGCCTCGATACCCACAGGGTTCTCGGGGGCGGCCCGCCCTCAGTCACACCCCCCGGACCGGGCCGATCTGCGGCGATACGGATCCCGGTGCAGCGGCTCACCGTCAAGGGCGTACGGTGCCTCCCCGGCAGCGACGGCGACGCCGTCCCCCGAAGCCGGCACATCGCCGAGCTCGACGACGCGGGCCGTGACTGCCCTTCCCTGCGGCCTGCGCCAGAGACGGCCCGAGAGCTGATTCCCACCAGCACACGCCCGGGCGCCGTCGCTTACCAAGCTGAGAACGCGAGTTCGATTCTCGTCACCCGCTCCATTGTTAAGGCCCCAGGTCAGCAACCTGGGGCTTGTTTGTTGTAGCCGGACTCAAGTCGAAGGGCACCTACGACGTCGGCCCGCGCAGAAGTGCGCCGGAGCTGATCGCCGGGCCGTCGGAACCACGCGCCCATGCGCATATGGAAAGGGATGGCGAGCACCACGAAGACGTCGTTCCCCACCATCGGTGGCATCAGGAGGAACCTGCTACACCCCTTATAGAGGGTGCGCCGCCGAGCAGGACGAGTGCCCAGCTTTCCCGAAGCCGGTTCCCGCTCTCCTGGCAGACCTCGAGACACCGCCGCAGCAGGGGCATGAGCTCCTGGGGCTTGTCCGGACGATCACGCGACGACCGCACTGGTCCGTCCCGTCCTCGGTGCCGCCACTCGCGGTCCGGTCAGCGGGTGAGGCCAGATTTCCAGGCCCAGGCCGCTATCTCAACCCGGTTGCGGGCACCGAGTTTGCTCTGGATGTTGGTGAGATGGGTCTTCACCGTGCCCGCGCTGATGTGCAGGGCGGTGGCGATCTCCGTGTTGGTGTGGCCGCGGGAGACGAGGGCGGCGACCTCGGTCTCGCGCTGGGACAGGGGCGAGGGACGGGCCGGGGCGGCAGCGGCGGCGGGGCGGGCGAACTGCTGGAGCAGGCGGACGGTGATGGAGGGGCTGATGAGGGCCTCGCCGGAGGCGGCGGAGCGGACGGCCTCGGCCAGCAGGCGAGCACCCGCGTCCTTGAGAAGGAAGCCGCAGGCACCGTTGTGCAGGGCCTGGTGGACGTACTCGTCGTCGTCGAAGGTCGTCACCATGACGACCTTCGGGGTGTGCGCGGCCCCGGAACGGTGCAGGTGCCTCAGCGCCTCGATGCCGTTCAGCCGCGGCATGCGGATGTCCATGAGGACGACGTCGGGGCGGTGCTGGTCGGCCTGCTGGATCGCGGCGACCCCGTCGGCGGCCTGGGCGACGACCTCGATGTCGTCCTCGGCCGCCAGGATCATGGCCATGCCGGTGCGGACGATCGTCTGGTCGTCCGCGAGAAGGACGCGGATGGTCATCGAGACACCTGCCGTAGAGGGAGTGGGAGTTCGAGTTCGACGTGCCAGCCGGCCTCGGGGCCGGGTCCCGCGGTCAGCGTGCCCCCGGCGGCGTCGGTGACCTCGCGCAGGCCGCGCAGGCCGTAGCCGGTGCCGTCGGGCGGGCGGTGGTGTCCGTCGTCGGTGATCCACGCGGTCACCCGGCGGTGGGAGACCTCCAGGCGCACCTGCGCGGTGGTGCAGTCGCGGGCGTGCTTGCGGATGTTCGTCAGTGCCTCCATGACCACGCGTTCCACGAGGTGGGCGGCGTCCGCGGGGAGGCTGTCGGCTGGGCCGGCCTCCGTGAAGTCGACCCGGGCCCCGGGCAGTCGGCAGTCGGCGACGAGGGCACGGACGCCGTCCGCGCCCGGTGCCCGCGTGTTCGGGACGGTGTCATCGCGCAGGGCGCCGACCATCTTGCGCATGGCGGTCAGCGCCTCCGCTCCGGTGGTCTCGATCAGCTCGAGGACGTCGCCCACTGCCTGGGGTTTCCTGGCCGCGACGGCACGGGCACCCTGCGCCTGGACCACGATGCCCGATATGTGGTGGGCGACGAAGTCGTGCAGGTCGCGGGCGAAGCTGAGGCGCTGTTCGAGTCTGATCTGCTCCTCGCGCTGTCGGCGGGAGACGACGACCAGACGGACGGTGAGGCCGGAGGCCAGGGCGCCGCTGGCCACCAGCGTCAGGATGAGCGCGACGATGCTGCTGGCCTCGTCCACCTCGATCACCAGCGGACGCAGGATGAGGGCGGTCATCAGCAGCGGCAGGGCGACGGCGGTGCCGGCCGGGGAACCCCGCCGCGCCGTCACGTGCAGCAGCACCATCAGGGCGGTCGGCTCGAACAGGGTGTAGGTGTCGGAGGCCTGGTCCAGGTTCGAGCCGCTGCCCGCCGCCACGCGCAGCCCGACCGAGCAGGCCAGCGACACCAGGGCCACTCCGCACGCCGCCCACGCCAGCACCGCGGGGGGCAGCTTGATCCCCACGGCCGGGAAGGCGCCGGCCGCCGCCGCGGCCGTCGACAGGAACAGCAGGACCCCGATGCCCTGATGCCCGAGGGTGCCGGTGTCGACGTCGATCAGCAGGGCCGCCCCGAGGACGCAGAGCAGCAGAGCGCTGCCGACGAGCCGACCGGCAGCCGCAGCGCGCGGTGATCTGAGCATGGTGAGCACCCTAGCCGCGCTCGCCGCAGGGCCCTCTCTGCCGAAAGTCGTAGCCGTCCGCCGAGGAATGGACCTTTCGGGAGATCCGCCGGACCTGGTCCCGGAAGGAAGCTGAATCACGTCAGCACCGCTCGCCCCGACCGAAGGATCAGCCCCTCATGGACATCCGTTTCCAGGTGGACTCCGCACCCGTTCTCGGCCCCCTGCTCGTCCTGTTCGCGGTCGGCACCGCCGTCCAGGTGCGGCGCGATGCGTGGAACATGCGCCGCGCCCTGCTGCAGCTGGCCGCCGCCGTCTACGTCGCCGCCGTACTGTCCCTGACGATCTTCCCGCTGAACGTGACGTGGGGTGAGTACGCCAACCAGGCCCCCTGGATCAGTCAGATCAACTTCATCCCGCTGCTCACCGCGGACATCACCATCGTCCCCAACGTCATCATGATGGTGCCGGCCGGCTTCCTGCTGCCCCTGGTGTTCCGGCACGCCACCTCACCGTCGCGGGCGACCCTGATGACGGCGGCGGCCAGCCTGTCCGTGGAAGCCGCCCAGCTGCTGTCGTACATCGTCCTGAACAACGGCCGTTCCGTGGACGTCAACGACCTCCTCGCCAACACGCTCGGCGGACTCGCCGGCTACGCCCTGGTGACCCTCGCCCTGCGCGTGCCGGCCCTGCGCGGGCCCCTCCTCGCGGCCTCGCTGCCCCGCTCCGCGGCGCTGCAGGACGACCGCCGACGGACAGCGACCGCCGACGGGCCCCAGCCGGCCCCGATCGCGGCCCCCGTCGTCCGTCCCTGACCCCGCCCACTCCCGTACCACCTCCGTACTACCCCCGCTTCACGCGAAAAGAGCAGCTCACCCGCTTGTGAAACGGGGCAAGGGTGATCCTGTGGTAGGCGGTCAGTGCACTCCCGAGGTGGCGGACCATCTCGCTGGAACCGTCTCAACGCCGCTGAGCACCCGGCTCGCATCGTCACCATGTGCCGGCGGCTGGGAGTGTCAAGCGCAGTTGATAGCCGCCGTCCGTTGTGGGGCCGCAGGTGACGGTGCCGCCGAGAAGCTCGGCACGCTGGCGCAGGCCGACCAGGCCATAGTTGGCGCCAGGAAGGGAAAGAGCGGGCCGCGTCGGCGGCGAGTTGGTGACTGTGACGCGGACCGTTGCGTGCTCGTGGCGGATGCGTACGGTTGTTGTCGCGCCGGGTGCGTGCTTTCGCACGTTGGTCAGCGCCTCCTGGACGGTGCGGTAGATGGCGCGTTGGACCGGCGGTGGCAGGCTGTCCGACAGGTCCGTCTGCAGCTCGGTTTCGATACCGCTGTTGTCGATCAGCCGCTGAAGATCAGCGAGAGAGGGCTGCGGAATCAGTTGCACAGGATTGCCCCCGGCGGTGCGCAGGACGCTGACCATGTGCCGCAGCTCTTCCAGCGTCTGCACACTCAGCTTCCGGATCGTGGCTGCGGCTTGTCGGACTTCGGCGTTGCGGCTGCCGACCTGGAGTGCCCCGGCCCGCACCGCGATGAGGCTGACCTGGTGAGCGACGACGTCATGCATTTCGCGGGCGAGTGTCGTGCGTTCCCTGGCCAGCACGGTCTGGGCGGTCAGCTGCCGCTCATGGTCGCGTGCCCGGGAGATCTCTGCGAGTCGCAACGACAGATCGCGCCGGGCCTGCACGAGCTGACCGAGGAAGACCGGTGCGGCTGCCGTCGCCGCCGTGTAACCCAGGGCGATGAAAGTCGATGGTGCCGAAAAGTCTAATCCCGGCGATGGCAACGAGATCAGATCGCTGAAGGTGAACGCCACGGCGCAGACGACCGGCAGAGTGCGACCGCGGGTGAGCGAGGCGAGCGTGTACAGCGCGGCCAGGGCGGCGAAGACCGCGTCGGAGAGGAGAACGGCAGGAAGGGTGAGCAGAAACGTGAGCCTCGGCAGGCGCCGGCGCAGGAGAAGGACGAATGCAGCGGCCAGGGCGCAGGCCACGCGCAGCGGCTCGGAGGCATCGGCATGAACCCAGACATCGAGCAATGCCGCTGCGACGAGGGCGGCGTCCAGCAGTGGGGCGGGCGGGCGGCGGGTGCTCATGGTTCCTTCTGGTCCCGCGGTGGTCTGAGGAAGCCGGCGCGTTCCGCGAGCAGGGCGGCCTGGACGCGACTACCCACCTCCAGCTTGGCAAGGATGGCGCTCACATGGTCCTTGACCGTGCCGGTGCTCAGGTGCATCCGTGCGGCGATGTCGGCGTTGGTCAGGCCCTCGGCAGCGGCTGCGAGTACGGCACGCTCGCGGTCGGTGAGCCGGTCGAGGCTGCGGGCGGCCTCCTGCTGCGGGCCGGCGTTCAGGTAGCCGTCCACGACGGTTCGGGTGACCTCCGACGACAGAACGGTGCCGCCGTCTGCCAGAGTCCGCACCAGGGAGGGCAGTTGCTCCGGGTCGGTGTCCTTGAGCAGGAAGCCGGCGGCGCCCGAGCGAAGTGCCGTGGCGACGTACTCGTCCATGCCGAACGTCGTGAGCATGGCCACCACCGGAGGGTGCGGCAGTCCGCGGAGGTCGGCCAGGACGGTGAGGCCGTCCACGTCAGGCATTCGGATGTCCAGCAGTGCGACGGCGGGGCGTCGTTCCTGTGCCGTTCGGACCGCCTGGCCGCCGGGAACCGCCGCCACGACCTCGATGTCGTCTGCCGCCTCGAGAATGTGCTGGAAACCTGTACGGATCAGCGCCTCGTCGTCGACCACCATCACCCGGATCATGCGTGCTCCACTCGCCATCGGGCCCCACTGTCCGATCCGTACCCACCGCCGGGCGCGCTTCACGGTGCTGAGACCGATAGCCACCAGGTGGCGGGGCTGTTCCAGCCGGTCGGCGGGGACGCTCCGGACATGTGCCGGATGGGTTCATAAGCGGCATTGCCCGACTGTGGAGGCAGTAGTCGATGCCTTGTCCCACCACCCGGACCGCGTGCTTGATCAACTGATTGCAGGCTTCAGCCAGCCACTGCGTCACAGTCAGCGCTCAGGCAATCGGCCGTATCGCGCCGTTCTGTCCGCTGCTGGGCAGGAAGGAGATCAGCCAGATGCCGATCTGTCTGACATTTCTCTGTTCGATCGCCGGGGACGACACGAGCAGGCCGATCTTCGATGACGTTGCGGTGCGCGAGCCCGGCCTGGCCGGCGCAGACGCCGTCGGAGCAGCCCTGCCCCGACACTCGGTGGCCGTCCGGGCGCCTTCCCCCCGCTGCGCGCGGACCGCCCATGCTCTCGCCCTCACGGCCAAGGTAGAGCCTGCGCTGCGCGACTTCGACTACGGCAAGTGGCGCGGCCGTACCGCTGCCGAAGTCGCCGCTACCGATCCTTACGGGCTCTCCGCCTTGCTGACGGACCCGGATGCCGTACCCCACGGGGGCGAATCCGTGCGCCAGCTCTGCCAACGAATCAGGAACTGGATCAGCGGCCTGCCGCCACACACGGGGCGCGTAGTGGCCATCACCGAACCGGCCGTAACCCGGGCCGCGCTAATCCACGCTCTGTCGGAACCGGTAAGCGCGTTCTGGCACATCACGGTGCCGCCACTGGCCACGGTGGTCCTGTCCTCCCAGAACGGCCATGGGCACGTGCGCCTCGGTCCCACACCTCGGGTCGTGCCATGACTCGATCCTTTCATTAAATCGAGTCTCCATTCGGGCCGGGGCGGTTCACCTCGGCGAAACACTCACCGAGGTGAGCAGCGCGTACTGCGCACCGGACGACCGCCGGCAAGCCGAGCGGCCGTACACATGCGCAAGGCCTGCCTCCGACGCCATCCTCGCCGGGAGGCACGGCAAGGGCTGGAGCCCGTTGCCCCTCGCACCGGGTCACCCATCGGCAGGTCGTGTCCACAGCGTGCCCTTGAGAACGGACAACCACGGTCAACAGCAGTGCCGCCAGGCCCTCATGCCCGCCGCAGCATAAAAAATCTGCCCGGATCAGCGGCCATACAGCCACGCAAGCGCCGTCGCTTCCCAAGCCGAGAACGCGAGTTCGATTCTCGTCACCCGCTCCAGAAACAAACCCCAGGTCGGCGACCTGGGGTTTGTTGTTGTCCAGTCCGACTGAGGCCGACGACCGCTCTGGCATGCGGGCGCCTACAGGAAGCACTGGAATGATCAGCTCCCACGACTCGTCCGGCATCGGCCGCTTCGGTCGTCCCCGCCCTGTACCGTCCGCCTCCTGCACCGTCCGCCTCCCGGGAGTCACTCGTCCGACTCCCGTTCGACGGACGGAGCGGCCGTCCTGGGCTGTCCGGCGGATGAGGAAACCCTCGCGTCCGCCGGGGCGGTCAGCGGTGTTCGGGGTTGTCCGCGTCCGGGCGGCAGCCGGCGTCCCACTGCGAGCGCTGGTTGCCGTGGGTGGGGATGCCTCCGGCGCGCTTCAGCAGGGCGGCGAGGTGCATCAGGTTCCAGGTCATGAAAGCGGTGTTGCGGTTGGTGAAGTCGTTCTCCGGGCCGCCCGAGCCGGGGTCGAGGTACGACGGCCCGGGGCCGGCCGCGCCGATCCAGCCGGCGTCCGCCTGGGGCGGGATCGTGTAGCCGAGGTGCTGGAGGCTGTAGAGGACGTTCATGGCGCAGTGCTTCACGCCGTCCTCGTTGCCGGTGATCAGACAGCCGCCGACGCGGCCGTAGTAGGCGTACTGGCCCCGGGAGTTGAGCAGTGAGGAGCAGGCGTAGAGACGCTCGACGACCTGCTTGGTGACGGAGCTGTTGTCGCCCAGCCAGATCGGGCCGGCGAGCACGAGGATGTCGGCGGCCATCACCTTCTCGTAACAGCTCGGGCCAGGCGTCGGTGGCGAAGCCGTGCTCGGTCATGTCCGGATAGACGCCGGGTGCGATGTCCTGGTCCACGGCGCGGATCAGGTCCGTGGTCACGCCGGCGGCGTCCATGACGGCCCGGCTCCTGTCGATCAGGCCCTGGGTGTGGCTGAGCTGCGGGGACGGTTTGAGGGTGCAGTTGAAGTAGAGGGCGGTCAGGCCGTCGTAGCGGTACGGGGTGTCGGTGGAGGGTGATGCCGTCATGGGCGGCAGCCTCTCGCACGATTTCCGGTTTGCCCTGGTTCGACGCACCCGCGCACACCTCCCCCACATGCCTGACGAAGTCATGGCCTGCGGGCGCGGTCCCGTGGCGCGGCACCGGTGCGGACCTAGCGTGGCCGTATGCGCGTACTGGTCACCGGCGGCGCCGGGTTCATCGGATCCCATGTCGTGTCCGTGCTCCTGGAGCGCGGACACGAACCGCTCGTGTTCGACGTGCGGAAGGATCCAGGCTCCGACGTGCGGGACCCGGCAGCCGTCGGCCGTGCCCTGTCCGGTGTGGACGCCGTGTGCCACCAGGCCGCGATGGTCGGGCTCGGCGACGGGGTCGCCGACGCGGCGGAGTACGTCTCGCGCAACGACCTGGGCACCGCCGTGCTGCTCGCCGCCATGGCGGAGGCCGGCGTCGGGCGTCTCGTGCTGGCCGGGTCGATGGTCGTCTACGGGGAGGGGCGGTACGAGTGCCCGCGGCACGGAGTCGTACGGCCCGGGCCGCGTGCCGTCGCCGACCTCGACGCGGGCCGGTTCGAGCCCACCTGCCCGGTGTGCGGGGACGGCCTCTCCCCCGGGCTGGTCGGCGAGGACGTCCCGGCCGATCCCCGGAACGTGTACGCGGCGACCAAGCTCGCCCAGGAGCACCTGGCCGCCGCCTGGGCCCGCTGCACCGGCGGGTCGGCGGTGTCGCTGCGCTATCACAACGTGTACGGGCCCGGAATGCCCCGCGACACCCCGTACGCCGGTGTCGCCTCTTTCTTCCGCTCGGCGCTCGCCCGGGGCGAAGCGCCGCGCGTGTTCGAGGACGGGCGGCAGCTGAGGGACTTCGTGCACGTCCGGGACGTGGCGGCGGCCAACGCGGTGGCGCTGGAGGCAGAGGCCACCGGGGGTGTACTCACGGTGTACAACACCGGCAGTGGTGAGCCGCACACCGTCGGCGAGATGGCGCGGGCGCTGGCCCTCGCGTACGGCGGGCCCGAGCCGGTCGTCACCGGCGAGTACCGGCTCGGGGACGTACGGCACATCACCGCGGACTCGTCACGGCTGCGGGCCGGGCTGGGGTGGCAGCCGGAGGTCGGTTTCGAGGAGGGCATGGCGGAGTTCGCGCGGGCCGGAATGCGAGGGGCGTAGGACCGCGCCGTCGCCGGTACGCGCCCGAACACCGTCCTGGCCTTGGACGTCCGCGTTTCACAGGGAGCGAAAGCCCGGTATGCCCGATTCATATTTGTAGGGTGACCCCGTGACGACGACTCCTTCGGACGTCGACGTGGTGCTGCCCTGCCTGAACGAGGCCGAGGCCCTTCCCTGGGTGCTCGAACGGATCCCGCCGGGCTGGCGCGCCCTCGTCGTCGACAACGGTTCCACCGACGGCTCGGCCGAGGTCGCCCGCGCGTACGGCGCGACCGTCGTGCACGAGCCGCGCCGGGGCTTCGGCGCCGCCTGCCATGCCGGACTGACCGCCGCCACCGCCGACGTGGTGTGCTTCTGCGACGGCGACGCCTCCCTCGACCCGTCGCTCCTCGTCCCCTTCGTCCGCGAAGTCCAAGGCGGCGAGGCCGACCTGGTGCTCGGCCGACGGCGTCCGCGCGGCCGGGGCGCGTGGCCCGCGCACGCCCGCGCCGGCAACCTCGCGCTCGCACGGATACTGCGCCGCCGCACCGGGCTGCGCCTGCACGACCTCGGTCCCTTGCGCGCCGCCCGCCGCGCACCCCTGCTCGCCCTCGGCCTCACCGACCGGCGCAGCGGCTATCCGCTCCAGATGGTCGTCCGCGCGGCCGACGCCGGCTGGCGGATCGCCGAGCACGACGTGCCGTACCTGCCGCGCACCGGGGCGTCGAAGGTGACGGGCACCTGGCGCGGCACCTGGCAGGCCGTACGGGACATGAGGCGCGTGTTGCGCGAGCCCCCCGCGCACGGGGGAGGAACCGTCCGTTGACCACGCTCCTCGTCATCGCCAAGGAGCCGCGGCCGGGCCGGGTCAAGACCCGGCTCACCCCGCCGTTCACGCCCGGTCAGGCGGCCGAGCTGGCCGAGGCGGCCCTCGCGGACACCCTGCACGCCGTGGCGGCCACGCCCGCCTCCCGGCGCGTCCTCGTCCTCGACGGCGTCCCCGGCCCCTGGCTGCCGCCCGGCTTCGACGTCGTACCGCAGTGCGCGGGCGGGCTGGACGAGCGACTGGCGGACGCCTTCGCGCGCTGCGACGGCCCGGCCCTGCTCATCGGCATGGACACCCCGCAGGTGACGCCGGAGCTGCTCACCGTGGACTTCACCGACTGCGACGCCCACTTCGGCCCGGCCGAGGACGGCGGTTTCTGGGCCCTCGGTCTGGCGCACCCCGATCCCGCCCTGCTGCGGGGCGTGCCCATGTCGACCCCGGGGACGGGAGCGGCCCAACGGAACCGGCTCCTCACCGCCGGCCTGCGGGTGCGCGACCTGCCGCCTCTGCGCGACGTCGACACCGCTGCCGACGCCCACGCCGTCGCCGCCCTGGCGCCGCACGGCCGCTTCGCCGCACAGCTGGCCCGGTGCACGGTGGTCGCGGGGCCGGATGCGCGGCCGGTCACGGGGATCGACTCGCCACCGGCCACGGGGGTCGACTCACCGCCGGTCACGGAACCGGACTCCGGGCCGGGCTCCCCACCGGGCCCCTGACCCGTCGCGGAGCCGACTCCGCACCCGGCCGCACCCCGATGAGCACTCCGTCCCCCGCCGGCCGGTCAGTGGACGGCCGGCGGACGGTGCTTCGCCGCTCTGCGCAGCCGCCGCAGCCGCCGCAGCCGCAGCACCAGCAGCAGCAGCGCCGAGCCGCCGAAGAGGACGGCGGTGATCAGCAGCCAGCGGGCGAGGAACACGTCCGCCGACAGCCCGGTGCCGAGCCGGTAGCGCCGCTCCACCCTCCCGCTGATCAGCGGGAACCACACCAGAAGGAGCAGTCCGGAGAGGGCCGCCGGTACGCGTACGTACGGCACCCACTCCCGGCGCCGGATCGCGCCGAGCCCCCGTGCGACCGCCCGGTCCGCGACCGTGTACAAGGGCAGCAGCACGAGGTCGTGCAGCAGCGCCGCCCCCACGAACCACAGCGCCACGCCGAACCAGTCGTCCGCGAGCAGCCGCACACCCGCGTAGGCGGCGAGCGTGAACGAGCAGGCCAGCAGCAGGAGTTGCAGGGGGCTGCCGATCGGAACGCGCGGAATCCGTGGAAGTCGCGGAATCCGCGGAAGCATCACAGGTCTCCGAACGTCATCCGGGCCACCCACTTGGTGTTGAGCACACCGGGCGCGGCGGGCACGATGATCCGCGCCGGGTGGCCGTGGTCGGGGGACAGCTCCTCGCCGTTGACGTACAGGGCGAGCAGGGAACGCGGGTCGGCCACCTGGTTGGCGCGCAGGGCGGCTTCCCGGAAGGCGCCGCTCCGCTGGAGGGACTCGACGAACACGTCCGGCGGGTCGTCGTCGTACCCGACGAGCGCCGCGAGGTCGCGCAGCCGCACCCCGCGCCACCACTGGTCCGACGTCGACCAGCCCTCCACGCAGGCGATGGGCAACGCCGCGCTGTGCAGGGGAAGCCGGAGCAGCTCGTCCCGGCGGAGGCGGACGGTGCCCGCGCGTCCCGTGACGACGAGCCGCCACGCGTCCTGGCCCGTCTCCGCCGCGTCGATCCCGGCGTACGCGGCGGTCTTGTTGATCTGGAAGCCGTTCGGGCCACTGCCGGGATCGCTACCGCCGCGCGGTGCGAGGAGGGCGGTACGCCGCAGCGGACCGTCGAAGTTCTGCCCCACCGTGGTGGCGAACAGCAGCAGCGAGCCGCCCCCGACGAAGCACAGGGCGCCCCGCCGGGAGACGGTCGGCTCGGCGGGGCGCGGAGTCACCAGGTCGTTCCGCTCCTCCCGCAGGTGGCGCAGATTGCGCAGCGCCGTGGGCATCCTCAGCAGCACGTGGGCGACGAACGCGGCGAAGAACACCCACGCTCCGTAGAAGTGCAGCGGGTAGAAGGAGCCGGGGAAGACGTAGTCGAGCTGGATGTTGAGCACACCGGTCACGAACTGGAACAGTGCGCCGCCCACCAGGAGCAGCAGCGAGATCCGCTCCAGGGCGTGCGCGAGCGAACGGGCCGGCGGCAGCGCGAACAGCCTCGGCACCACGGACCACAGCTTGGCGAGCAGGACGGGGATCAGGGTGATGCCGAGGGTGACGTGGACGCCCTGGTTGAGCCGGTACAGCCAGTGCGGGTCCGTCGGCCAGGCGAAGAGGTAGAAGCCGAGGACCCCCTTGTCCGGTGTCTTGTCGTTCACCGGCGACAGGCCGGGGTTGTAAGCGGCGTACGAGACCAGGCCCGTCACGAACAGCACGGTGATGCCGACGAGCAGGACGAGGCCCAGCACCGAGGTGAACCAGGGGCCGCGCAGGGGGCTGCGCCAGAAGCCGGGCGAGGAGGGAAGCCGTGGGGCGTCGGGGTCGCGCATGTCCCGACGGTAGGCCGGAACCACCCGGCGAAAGGTGCGCAACTCGTGACGAAACGCCGACATCGGGCCCGGACAGCGGTCCGTGACCGGCCGCGCGGCCTAGCGTTCCGGTGTGATCCGCACCCCGCCCTCCGCCGAGCCCGGCGCAGCGCACTCCGGCGTGTCCCGCGGCCCGAGCCGTGACCTGTACGCCGCCGGGGCCGCCGTGCTGCTCGTGACGGCGGCCGTGCTGGTCGGCCGCCACATCCAGGGGACCAGCCGTACGCTGTTCGCCGACTGGCCGCCACTGCTGGCGTCCTGGGGCCCCCACCTCGGCCCCGGCACTCCGGCGGCCGTCCTGGTGGCGATCGCCACCGTGGCGTACGGCCCCGCCCTCGCGGCCCGTCTCCCCTGGCGGGCCCTGGTTCCCCTGACGTGGGGCACGGCCATGGCGTGGACCTGGTCCCTCGCCCTGGTCGACGGCTGGCACCGGGGCATCGCCGTCCGGCTCACCACCCCCCACGAGTACCTCCAGGTCATCGACCGCTTCCAGGACATCCCGGCGACACTGCGGGACTTCACCCAGCACATCCTGCTCGGCTCCCCCGACCACTGGCCCGCCCACATCGCCGGCCACCCGCCCGCGGCCACGCTCACCTTCGTCCTGCTCGACCGGATCGGGCTGCGGGGCGGGGGCTGGGCCGGGGTGTGGTGCATCACCGTCGGGGCGACGGCCTGCGCGGCCGTGCTGGTCACGATCCGCGCCCTGGCCGACGAGGCACTCGCGCGAAGGGCGGCACCCTTCCTCGTCCTGGCCCCGGCCGCCGTGTGGATGGGCACCTCGGCCGACGCGTACTTCGCGGCGGTGGCGGCGTGGGCGGTGGCGCTGCTCGCACTGGCGGTCACCGGACGGTCTCTGTGGTGGGCGGGGGCGTCCGGGCTGCTGTTCGGCCTGGCCTGCTACCTGTCGTACGGCCTCACGCTCGTCGCGCTGATCGCGGCGGCGGTCATGGTGCTCGGCCGACACCGGATCCGGGGGCGCCCCGCCCTGCTGGTGCCCCTGCTCGCCGGACTGGCTGTGGTCCCGACGGCGTTCACGCTCGCCGGGTTCAACTGGTGGGAGGCCTACCACCTGCTGGTCACGCGCTACCACCAGGGCGTGGGCGGCATCCGTCCCTACGGCTACTGGGTGTGGGCCAACCTCGCCTGCACGGTGCTCGTCACGGGTTTGGCGACGGCGGCGGGCCTGCGGCGGACCGGTGCGGTGCTCGCCCGCCACCGCCGCGACACCCCCGACCGGGCGGCCGAGGCCCACCTCGCACTCCTCGTGTCCGCCGCCCTCCTCGCCCTGCTGGCCGCCGACCTGTCCGGGATGAGCAAGGCGGAGACGGAACGCATCTGGTTGCCCTTCACGCTGTGGCTGCTCCCGTCCTGCGCGTTCCTCACCCTCCCCCAAGGTCTCGGCTCCTCCCCCAAGTTCTCGACTTTGCTCGAACAGGGGGGACCCCCACGAGCAGGGGGGATCCCCGTCCGCGCTTGGCTCACCGCCCAGGCACTGCTCGCCCTGCTCCTCAACCATCTGCTGCTCACCCGATGGTGACCGCTTCCGAGGAGGCGGAAGCCCGAGGCCATGACGACCGACGTGACGGCCGGGCGCGTCCTCCCCTGCGCCCGAACGCGTCACCGCGCACGACCCGCCACGGTTGCCGGACATGATCTCCGTGGCCGGCCCGACGCCCCTGCACGTCACCCACCCCTTCGAGGCGGTTCACCGCCTCCGAGCGGGGCCGAGGAGCAACAGAGCTGAACGAGTCGGATCAAAGGCGAAACGATCCGGATCCCGATGCTTGCGTGGGTGCAGTCGCCTCCGCGGAGCAGCAGTTCGCAGAGGGAGCGCCGTCCATCCGTCGCCGGCAGGACCGGCGGCTTCCACGTCACCGACAAGAGCGTGGGCGTTGCCTGAACGGAGGACGACACCCTGGTGGGGGCGACCGCTCTGCCGGCCGCCCCCACCTGAGCCGTCAGGGATTTTCGATGGTGATGAAGGGGTCCCACTGGAAGTACCCCTTCAATTGCCGATGGTGGTCCAGGATCTGGAAGGAGAAGTGGTACACGACCTTGCCGGCCCTCTTGACCGTCGTCCGCCAGTAGTGGTCCTCGTACTCCTGGGTCGTGAACGCCGGACTGCCCTCGGTCCCCTCCTTCGGCATCGGATAGATGCCGTCGATCACCTCGATCTCCGGTGTCCTGATGAGCACGCGCTCGTTGTCGCTGCTCACGTACCGGTACAGGAGTGCCTTGTAGTCGGTGCCGAGCGACAGCGTCGTCTCCCGCCATTTGACGCTGTCACCGGGTTCGGCCCGGAGGTTCAGCTCGGCGCCCGATGTGCCGATGATGTGGTCATGGCGCGTCGTCATGTAGATCAGGCTTTCGTCGACGTAGGTCGGCGCGTCGGGGTTCCTGGACGCGTTGGGATTCCGCTCGACGATCGTGGCCGCGTCGAACGCGATCAGTACGTTGAGATCAGCCATTTCCTGCCCCCTTCGGATACGGGTTTCTCCTGGCACGCCGCCTTGGCGTGCCTCTTGCTCCCTCCGGGCCGAGCGGCCCGTCAGGCGGTCGTGACGGGCTTCGGCACCTTGTACGCCATCGCCCGCGGGTAGTCGTGCCGGCGCAGGCGGACGCGGACCAGCAGCGGTCCGGCGTTGACCGGGTCGGCCGGGTGGGCGAGGCGGGTCAGCAGGGCGTCCATCTCGGAGGTGTCCGCGACGACGATCCCGTTCGCCGGGGTGTTCCTGCCGGCGAAGACGGCCGCGAGGCGGTCGTAGTGCCACGGGTGGAGGACGTTGTAGAAGTCCGGGCCGTCCGGGCCGTCCGAGTCGGCGGAGCCGTCCGAGCCCGGCTCGGCGTAGTAGGACGGGTGCACCAGCATCTGCTCGATGCCGTAGAAGTGTCCGTTGTCCATGACGAACACCACCGACCGCAGCCCGAGCCGGGTGTGGGTGGAGATCTCCTGACAGGTCTCCTGGAAGGCGCCGTCGCCGACGAACACCATCGGGCGGGCGGGCGTGCGCTCGGGGGCGAGCGCGGCGCCGGTGGCCGCGCCGACCGACCATCCGATGGACAGCCAGCTGACCTGGGACAGGAACCCGCCCGCGGGCAGGGACAGGTTCATCGAGCCGATGAGGGAGAAGGCGGCGTCGGAGACGACCGTCCAGTCCTCCCGGGTCTCATGGCCCAGGAAGTGGTTGATCCGGTCGAACACGCCGTCGTAGGTGAGCCGTTCGGGGTGCCGGGACGGCGAGCCGGAGACGCGGAGTGAGGCTCGGTGGTGTTCCAGGGCGGCGGGGCGGTCCTCAGGTGCTCCGTGGTGGGCGTGGGCCTCGGCGTAGTAGTCGGCGGCCAGGCCCCCGGATCCGTAGCCCTTGACCAGCGCGTCCTGGAGGGCGGGCAGCAGCTGTTCGAGCCGGACGTCGGGGAAGTAGGAGGTGCCGACGCTGAGGCCGCCGTTCGCGGCCATCACCCAGTCGGTGCCGACAGACTGCTCGCCGCCGAGGTTCTTCGACGTGGACCAGGCGCCGAGCCCGATATGACAGGTGGCCCAGTCCTTGAAGATCCAGTGCACGTCCGGGTGGCTGGCGCGGCCGTTGTAGACGCCGTGGAACTGCGGCTGGTCCTCGTCGACGACGGCCTTGGCGCCGACGGTGGTGCAGAACGGCACTCCGGTGGCCTCCACCAGGTCGGTGAGCTGCCCGCCGAGGCGGAACCGGTCGATCTCCTCGCCGGCCCACACGATCGGGCGGGGCCTGCCGTCCGGGCCTGGGTGCTCCTCGATCAGGGTGAGGATCGCGTTCACGGCGCTGTCCAGCATGGTCTGGTGACGTGCGCCGAACGGCCGCTCGCGGCGGAGGATCGGCTCTTGGGGCCCGGTGCAGGGCTCGTCCCACAGGTCCTCCATGACCTCCAGGTAGACCGGCCTGCGCTCGGAGAGGCACGCGGTGAGCGCGGCGTCGATCTGGCCGGGGGCGAGACCCGGGTTGGAGACGATCTGCGCGTCCACGGTGACCTGCCGGTAGACGTCCAGGTTGCTCTCCGGGCGGGGGCTCATGTGGGAGGTGAGCATGCCGAGGGCGCGGTAGTTCTGCCACTGCTCGTAGGGCGGGGCGGCGTTGACGGCGACGAGCGGGACCTGCTCGACGTAGGCGCCGCCGCAGGCACCCAGCAGGTTGAACGCGCCGACGCTGTAGGTGACGGCGGCCGCGCCTATGCCGTGGATACGGGCGTAGGCGTCGGCGGCCTGGCCGGCGCCGCCCTCGGTGGGGGTGCCGACCCACTCGATGTCGCCCTCGGCGCGCAGGGTGGTCAGGAACGGGCCGAGGTGGTTGCCGGGGACGCCGAACAGGTGGGTGATGCCCAGCTCGGCCAGACGCAGGGCGAGGTAGCGGGCGACCGTGCACCCCGGGGTGATCGCGATCACGACGAGTACTCCTCCCTGTCCGGGCCCGGGGCGGTGACCGGCGGGGCCTGGTGGACGGCGACGGCGGCACGGACGGCGCTCTCCAGGGCGCCCTCGATCCAGGCGTGCTTGAGGGACGTGTGCTCTCCGGCGAAGTGCACGGGGCCCTCGGGCCGGGAGACGTCCAGGTGGAAGCCGGTCATCTGGTGCGCGGTGTAGATGGCGGCCTCGCCGAAGGCGTACGGGTCGCGGGCCCAGCTCTTGGTGGCGCCCCGGCCGGTGAAGAACACCTCGACGCGGCGGCCGTGCAGGGCTTGGAGGTTGCGCAGGGCGTAGACGTAGCGCTCCGCGTCGCGCAGGGAGTCCCAGCGTGCGGCGTCGTCGGACCAGCAGTACGAGGCGAGCACGACGCCGCCGGTGCTGCCTTCGACCCGGTGCGAGGGGTAGTACATGAACCGGTTGGGGTTGTCGGCGGCGGAGCCTCCGCCGAAGCAGTGGGTGGCGGGGCGGACGGCGGGGCCGCGCAGCGGCATGGTGCTGTTGAGCTGCCGCATCTCCTCGGTGACGCCGCTGTCCTTGACCGCGGCGCCGAGCAGGCCGGCCTCCGGCTCGGGGAGGGCGGGGCCGGGCTCGGTGTCCGCCCCGGCGCCGAGCCGGTAGTACGCGTAGAGGCCGGGTGCGATGTTCTCCAGCTCGCCGCGCCAGTCGTCCTCGGTGAACTCCCACCACCGGTGGCTGAACTCCAGCAGCACCTTGGTGGCCTGGTCGTAGTGGGTCTCGATGACGGCGCGGCGCTTCTTGTACGACATCGAGGGGACGATCTCCACGAAGCGCAGGGCGGAGAACGGGACGGTGACGATCGCCAGGTCCGCGGTCCACAGGCGCGGCGGGGTCTGCGGATCGTCCTCGGCGACGGTCTGCACGGCCACGCCCCAGCCGTCGGGGCCGACGGCGCCGGTGCCCTCGGGGTCGGCGTCGCGGCTGGGGTCGTGGTACTCGAGGCGGATCATGCGGTGGCCGAGCCGCACCTCGTCGCGCAGGCCCTGGTGGAGAGCGTGCGGTAGGCGCCAGCTGCCGCCGGGGATCTCCCAGTAGCGGACGGTGGAGTTGATGTCGCTGCGGCTCAGGAAGCTGTGGAAGAAGGAGAGGTGCAGCCGTGAGGACATGTTCTCCAGCGTTCCGACGGCCTCGATCGCCTCGTCGCTGAGCCCGGCATGGTCGCGCAGGAAACCGCCCATGGAGTAACCGTCGAAGTCGCGGATCACCCGGGCCCAGCCCTCGACCCACTCGTCGAACGGCTTGTTGACACGCTTGCCGTCGACGACGTCGGAGTAGTAGTCGCGCACGCTCTCCAGCGCGTCGTCGACCATCTTCACGACGGGGGCGCGGACCTCGTCGTCGGTGAGGTGGAAACCCTCGTTGATCCGTTCGGGACCGGTGGTGTAGTCGGCCCGCCGCATCTGGACGCGGTTGGCGCGGATCCACGCGTTGCCGCGCTTGCCGGGTTCACGGAAGTCGGGGCTGTCGTCGCCATGGGTCCATGTCCGGCCGGTGAAGGAGGTGTACGTCACCGGCGGGACGGGGACGTCGGGACCGCTGCCGGTGGAGGGGTCCACGTCCACGTTGTAGAACTGACGGCGGCCGAGCCCCAGTTTGTCGACGAGGGCGAGGACGAGTGGGTGGAAGTCGGGCAGCCGCATGGCGCCGGCCTCGGCGTACTGGGCGGGGTCGGCGAAGGGCTGGTGGTGCTGGGTGGCGCGGAAGGTCTTGATGCGCCCGCCGACGCGGCCGGCGTTGGCCTCGAGGATGGTGACGTCGTGGCCGGCGTCCTTGAGCAGACGGCCGGCGACGAGGCCCGTGATGCCGGCACCGATGACGAGGATCTTCTTGCGCGGGTTGCGGGTGGGGCCGAGGTGGCCCGTGTCGATCAGGGTGTGGAGATAGCCGAGCTTGAGGTCCTTGTCGTCCGGCCCGACGAGAAGGAGTTCGCGGGCAAGCCTGAGACAGGTCTGCCAGCGCGCACGGATGGCCGAGTTTTCCCGTGAAATGTCGGTCATGATTTGCGATCATAGATATGGAGAAACGGTTCCCCGGTTTCTTCGGCAGATAAAGTCCAAAAACCGCCGATCACGCCGCTTGACGAAAATTCGACCTGCTCGGTTTTCTTTTGACGGACGGCAGATTCACCAGGGGCGGATGGGAAAAGGGAAACGAAGCCGAATCGATAATTCACTTGCGGAGTGCGGAAATCCCGGTGCCTGCATGGTGGTGGTCCCGCCAGCCGACCGGGGCGGAAAGGGCACCGGGACGGCGATTTTCCGCCCGGCCGTCGCCGCCGCCGCGGCCTCGCTCGGCGCTGTCGACGCCCGAGGGCCGTGGGCCGTGGGCCGTGGGCCGTGGATCATGGATGCCGATGTGGGAGGCGGCGGCCCGACGCGAGACGCCATCCACCGACGTGAGGCGTCATCCGGCTCCTGCCGCCGACCAGCGCTCTGCCGCCGGTACGAGGCAAGTGGGGCCGGCCTCCCACCGCCCTCGTCGGAAAGCTGTCGGACCCGTGCCTGAGCGGCCGGGCGCCGAGACCGGCGATGACTTCCTGTGGCTGGGCTTCGTCCTGATGGATCAGCGCCACCGGCTCGGGGTCGCCCGGCGTCCCCACCGACTCGGCGGTGAGCGGGGCTCAGTGACCGGTCGCCCCGTCGATCGCCATCCGGTGCCAGACCTCTTCCGCCCGCTGCCGCAAGGCGGGAACGAGTTCCACGTTGTCCCCGCGTTCGGCGCTCTGCAGGAGTTCGGTGATGACCACCAGCTCCGCGAAGCGCCCGCCCTCACTGTCGAGAACGGTGGAAAGTTCCTGGCGGACGCGCTCGGCGGTCGCCGGCATCCCGACGCTGTAGGCGTGCAGCAAGGCGGCGTCGTAGCCGGCCGGGGCGGTACCCCAGCCTTCCCAGTCCAGGATGCCGAGTTCGGGACCGGCGAGGTTGGCCCAGTGCAGGTCGCCATGTGCGGTGGACCACGCGGGCGGCATCGTAGGGACGGGCCCGCCGAGGAAGGCGAGGTACTTCGGCATGGCGCGGTCCAGGTATGCCTGGCGTACGGCCGTGCGGTCGGTGCGGACCGCCGAGAGACAGGCGAGGGCCGTGCGGAGGTCGCTCCACCAGGCCGGTGTCAGGGAAGGTACGAGGGTGACGAGCGCGGGGGTGGGCGACACGGTTTCGCCGGCGACGTGGTCGTACAGCTCCGCCTTGTACGCGTTTCCTCCCTCCGTCCACTGCCGTGCGAGACGCAGACAAGGGCGCGGCACCTGCCGGGGCACCAGCCGTTCGGCGTCCTCCGGCCCCGTCCACAACTTGCCGCTCGCCTTGTCCACCGGGCTGTGGACAACACGCAGCCATCCTGGCCCGTAAGCCCCGGTAACGAGTCGGCCCAGAGTGCGCCCCCTCCACCCCCATGCCTCCTGCGCCCCTCCGCCGGACGGCCGGGCATCAGGGGCCGCCCCGAGGAAGCCGCACGCCACGGTATGGGCCCTCCGCATGCGCGCGACGACCTCGGGGTCGTCAGGTTCCGAGGACATCGATGACCTTCCTCAGGCGATCGGGCGACAAGGGCTCGCAGGCCGCAGCGTCCACGGCGTCAGCCCAGTGTGCCGGTGTGCTCGCCGACAACAGGACACGCGACACCCCGGGAGCCGACAGAGCGACCAAGAGCGCGGCCTGCGCCGGGGAGGCAGCGGAATCGATGATGCGCACCAGCTCATCCGTCATCGCGCCGAGCAGTTCACCGCCTCCGAGTGGGGCCGATGCGAAGACGTCGAGCCCCGCTTCTCGGGCTTCTGCCAGTGCTCCGCGCCCGTCGAGTGCGTCCGCCACCACGGCGAGTCGAATGAGTGAGACCGGGAACTGCACCGCTCGGAAGTGGTGGTGTGACCCGCCCACGATTTCCGCAAGTGCCGTGAGTTCAGGAACGGTGAACATGCCGCCCGACAGGCCCGCCCAGGTGGCGACGCCGTAGCCGCCGATCTTGCCGGCGTCCGCCGCACTCTCCAGTTCCTCGAATGCCTCGGTCAGCGTCCGCGACAGATCAGCCCGGTCCGTCCGGCCGTGTTCCGGATTGTGGACGAAGACCAGGTCCGGGACGCGGCCGAGGCGGGCACGACTGCGGGCGAGCTGCCAAGCGATGTAGGGACGTGCCAGGCAGTGGCCTTGATCCCGGTCGTACGGCGGCACGCCGGCATCTCGAGCGGCCTGCCGGTCGGAGTCGGGCACGAAGCCGACCTTGGTTGAGACGCGTACCTGCAGACACGCGTCGAGTACCGGCCGCAGAGATGCCTCGGCCGTACCGGACGCGTAGTTCGGTGCCGTGTCGATCCATGTCATCCCGGCGTCCATAGCCGCGGCCACCGACCGGGACACGTCGCAGCACCGGTACGTCCCGGCCGCGAGCTGGGCGCTCATCCTGCCCGCCCCACGGCCGCGACCTCGCCGTCCACCAGTTCGCTTACGAGCAGTGCCACCTGCCCGACGCGAAGTCCGGCCGCTTGGGCAAGTGCGTCCAGACGGTGACGGCCTCCCTCCACAAGGAGGGACAGCAGCGGCGCGGCCTGCGGGGAGAAGGTCCATTCCTCTCCCCCCGCCGTCAGCACCGCGTGGCCCTCCCTGTCGCTGTGCAGCCGGGCGCGAGCGGTTACCAGGTGTACGACGACGGCGGGGTCGGGCGGCACGCCCTCGACGTACGGCAGGGAGGGCACGAGACGGGCCCGGTCGGTGGCGTCCCGCATGGCGAGGAAGCGGTCGAGCAGCGTCCCATCCTCGAACTCCTTCATGACGAGGCCGCCGAGGGACCACACGAAGTCCGCCTTCTCCTCCTCGGTCCCGAAGCGTGGCAGGTCGCTGCGCACGGTCGTCGCGGGGGTCTGTACCGTGAGCGGTGTAACTCCCGAGCTGGAAGCGACAGTTGATGACTGTCGTCGGCTGAGGTTCGTGCCACAACCGTGCCAGATGCAGGGGTCAGTCGCGGTCAACACCGGCGCCCTGCGGTCGAGTAGCCGCCCGCTGCCTCGGCCGGCGAAGCCGCAGCTCAGCCCGCGGGCCGCCCAGCCTCTCTCCTAAAGCGGGTGTCACAGGACCGAATCCTGCCAAGCCAGGCCTCCAGCATCGACCCTGCGTACGGCCTTCGCCACCGGGCTGCCCGCGCGAAGGCCGTCAGACGGGCCGGGCCAGACGGTCCGTCAGAACACAGGCCCGGGCCCGCTGGACCGCTGCCGCCTGGGAGGCAGCGAACCGCAGCAGGCCTGGGGGCGTCCGCAGGTGCAGGGTGTCGGTGACGACGCTGCCGGCCTCGTGGCGGTCGATGGCGAAGCGGTAGCTCATGCGGACCCAGCCGGGGCTGCGGACCTCCCCGAAGATCTCGGCGGAGTGCGGGAGGCCGTCCGGGACGGCGGCGAGCGTGACGTCGGTGATGTTGTCGTGCCGCAGGACGCCCAGGAAGCGGAAACGCTCCACGGCCGTGTAGTTCACGGTGCCGCCGTTGCGGCGCACGTCACGGACGGCAACCACGAGCGGCGACAAGCCGACGTAGTGCAACGGTTCGGCCAGGTGCGCGAAGACCTCCTCCGGCGGCGCGGCGATCTGAAACGTGTGCTTCAGCTCGGTGGACAGCACCTCGGCCCCCTCCTCGATACGGCGCGCCGACACGGTGATCCTCCCATCGCCGGGGCGGAAAGTTCCCGTATCCCGGCGGTAGGGCGGTCTGCGGGTCGGTACAGCTCATCGGAGCCCGGCCCCGGAGCCGATGAGAGGCGTGCCAGATCGTGCGGGGAACCACGGGGAACAGCGGGCGATCGGTCGGCGACCAACCAGTCGGGACACACCGTTCCGTCCCAGTTCAGTAAGGCAGCGAAGACCGAAGCACACGAGCTTCCCAAGCTGATGGTCTACCGCCGTCCTTGACCTCGTCGACCCACCTTGATCGGCTGAGCCCATGACCACGGACCCCAGCGAGTACGAGAAGGCCATGCCACTCGTGGCAGCCCACCTCGCGAAGATCGAGCGGGCGGTCGACCGGACCCGCGCCTCACACGCCGGACAGCCATATGCGGCAGTGCATCAAGCACTTGTCGAAGCACTACAGGACGAGGACGCTCAGCGGGTCGTCCCGCAGGTCGTCGAGGAACTGGCGCGACAGATCTCCGAGACCCCGGAAAGCCCTCCGCCCGACATCCACGGCTGACCTCGACGACGCCGGACGGGGGCGTACACCAACGACTCCGTTCGGCCGTCACACCGGTCGAAGGAAGCAGCCGGAGCGGCCTCGGACCGAACTCCTCGAGCAGTGTCGCGGGTTCGCGTCCCGCCAAGGGCACAGAAGTAAGGGTCGACTCAGGAGGGTCCCCTCCCGGGCCGGCCCCTACCGAGTGCTTCAAGCGCCCATCTCGGACCGATTCACCCGCCACCCCGGGCACATCGATGCCGGAACGTCTCGAATATCGAGATGCACCGTGCGTGGTCCGGATTGCTACCGACCGGACCGCCTCCCGCCGTGCCCGCCCGGCGGCACGGTGCCGCCGGGCGGGCGGGCCGGGGCCGTCGGGTCAGGAGCTGCTGGTGGGTGAGGACTCCGGGATCGGGTCCTCGTCCGGTTCCTCGGTGGGCTCCTCGTCAGGCGACGCGGTCGACAGGTCGTTCTGGTTCTGCACCGCGGCTGTCCACCGGTCGGACATGGTGGGCTGTCCGTCACCGTCCATGTCCGGGACACCGGGAGCGGCGGCCTCGGTGTGGGGGATCGGCATGTCCCCGTAGACGGGGATCACGGTGTTGAACCTGTGGTCGGGGTTGTACTTCGTGGCGAACAGATACCTCTTGCCCACCTCCAGCAAGGCGTCTTCCTCGGGAAGGTTGACGATGTCTCCGTTCTCGTCCTTGCCCCCCTGCTGGTTGACAACGACGACACCGGTCACATCGCCCTTGAAGACGCGCTGGACCTCGACGGCGTACTGGGTCTCGGGACCGGTGCCCAGATCCTTCTGACCCTTGAGAGCAGTGACCTTGCCGTAGAAGAGGTCTTCGGCGGCGCCGGCGAGGTTGGCGTCGTCGGAGAAGTCCGCTTCATAGATCAGCGCCGCGTGCGACGTGGTGGCCGCCTCGTTGCGCTGGTTGACCTCCTGGTAGAGAACCGAGCCGCCGATACCGGCCACCACCGCGAGAGCGGCGCCGGCGGCGATGAGAACGGTTTTCCGCTTCAAGATCATCAGCCCCAGAGTTTGTGGTAGGCGTTGCGGTCGGTCGCGGTCGGCCGGGCATTGGTCGGGATGGAGCCGATCCCCTTCGACATGAGCGTGCCGTTGGCCTTGTGGTCGAGGCCCAGCGCGTGGCCCATCTCATGCGCGGCCGCCTTGCGCCGCCATGACTTGCTGCCGTACTTCTTCCCGTCGTCGAGGAACGCCCTGTTCATGACGATCGCATCAGCGCCGGCGCGCCCCCGCCACTGCGCGACCCAGGTGACGTCCTTCCGGGTCTCGTCCTTCCACTCCAGGTCGGTGATCGTGTCCCAGGCGTCCGGGGCGATCTTGATCTTCTTGAGGTTGTACTGGTCGTTGTACCAGGCCGTGGCGGCCCATTTCCGCGCGTCGTCGAACTTGGTCCCGTCCTCCCAGCGGATCTCTCCGTCGTCGACGGACGACCTGCCCCGCGAGTCGGCGGCCACCGCCACGGGCGCGGGCGCCAGAACTCCGGCGACGACAGCCGCACACGATGCCAAAGCCAGGCCAGCGGCTCTACGCCGTCGTATTTCCCGACGAATCGCCACGTGCCGTTCCCCCTGTGCGATTACGGGTGCGCCCCCTGCACACCTCGCATCATCCTTACGACGTCAAGGTCAACTCGCAAGCCTTTTCGATCGCGCCCGCGCTGCATCAACACGGCGGAGAATTACCGACTTTGGCGTTTTGGGGTCTGACTGGAGCCGACCCTGTCGGCGTCCCGGTCCACGTGCGTGCGGGTCAACGGCGGACGGGCTGAGGGCTAAGGGCTGAAGGCTGGGGGCTGAAGGCTGAGATTGAGCGGTCGTCGGCTCGACTTCGTCCGTAGGATCGCCCCATGCCCGCTGACAAACGCGTGACTCGAACCACTTTTTCCGATCGCATGCAGCCGATATCAGCTCCTTGACCGATGCCACAGCTGCCCCGGCGCATCTGGCCGGATAACGTACCGGCAGCCCGGCCGCCTCACGCCGCTCGCGCGCCTTACGCCTGGCCTCGTCCCAGCCGACCGTACTCATTCGTACTCCCTGGTCTCGAGGTCCGTCACGCTTCCATGAAGGTCGCGGCCATCACGTCCTCGGCCGTCGACCAGTCCGCGGTCAGCCGGAAGCCACGGTTGTGGACCGCGCGAGCATAGTCGTCGAAGAGCTCGGCGAACGCGCTCGAATCCCCGGCCCGTGCCCGGGTTCGCATATGAGTGCTCACTTCAATGAGCTGTCCGGCACCCCACACCGACTTCCCATGACCTGGGCCACAATCGACCTTGATGCGCGTGACCGGTCACCGGCTCGTGCCGCCCTGCGCGACCTCACGCACCGGGAGGATCCCCAGCCGCCCGAGTACCGCTTCATCAACCACGTGATCATGCTGTGCGGAGCGGGGCTCTCACCGGTCCGGTCGCCTTTCCGGCCGGTGGCGCCGTGCGGGTCCTGGCGGTCGGGTCGGCTGCCGTGGTGGCGGCGACCGTGTGGGCGTACGACGATCATCGCCGGGAAGGCACGCCTCCGCGCCTTCCCGGCGATGACGCAGGCCCAGGTCCTCTCATGAAGGGCTCGTGGGCGTCAGCCGGTCACGGGGTGCTTGCCGGGCCCCTCGGCGCCGGGGGACAGCAGAGTGGGCGACAGGGTGGTGTCCTCCTCACCGGGTTCCAGAAGGGTGTCGGCGGCGCCGACGATGAGGGGGTCGGGTGTGCCGACCGCCTCACTGTCCTTGCTGGCGTAGTCGATGCGCGACAGCAGACTGCGCATGGTCTCCAGCCGGGCGCGCCGCTTGTCGTTGCTCTTGACGACGGTCCAGGGTGCGTGGGCGGTGTCCGTGGCGCGGAACATGTCGACCTTCGCCTCGGTGTAGTCGTCCCAGAGGTCCAGCGACGCCAGGTCGGTGGGCGAGAGCTTCCACTGGCGGACCGGGTCGACCTGCCGGATCGCGAAGCGCGTGCGCTGCTCGGAGCGGGACACGGAGAACCAGAACTTCACCAGCAGGACGCCGTCGTCGACCAGCATCCGCTCGAAGGCCGGGCACTGGTCGAGGAACAGCTCGTACTCGTCCTTGGAGCAATATCCCATCACGCGCTCCACGCCGGCCCGGTTGTACCAGGAGCGGTCGAAGAAGACGATCTCACCGGCCGTCGGCAGATGCGCGATGTGGCGCTGGAAGTACCACTGGCCCGCCTCGCGTTCGGTGGGCTTGTCCAGGGCGACCACGCGTGCGCCACGCGGGTTGAGCCGCTCGGTGAGCCGCTGGATCGTGCCGCCCTTGCCGGCCGCGTCACGCCCCTCGCACACGACGACCAGGCGTGCGCCGGTGTCCTTGACCCACCGCTGGAGCTTGAGCAGCTCGATCTGCAGGATGCGCTTGGTCCGCTCGTACTCCCTGCGGCTCACCTTGCGGTCGTACGGATGGTTCTCCTGCCATGTCCGGATGGGACGCCCGTCCGCGTCCAGCACGATCGGCTGCTCCCGCCGACTGGCGTCCACCGTCAGCCCGTCCAGCAGCTTGTCCGCTTCTTCGGCGTTCATCACCGGTCTCCCCGCTCGGTCCGCTCGGTCTGCTCGGTCCGCACAGTCGGTCAGAAGGGCATACGGCCGCGGGAGCGGCGACCTGCCGAACCGCTGCGGCTCACCGCGCGCGAACCGGTGTGGAAGGGCTTGCCGAAGAGCCGGCCCAGGATGCCGGGCGCCTTGCCACCGGCCCGCGCCCCGGCACCGAGCGTACGGTGCGTGCCGCGTTCGGGACGGCGGGAGAGACCGGGGACGAGGAAGGCCAGGACGGCCAGGACCGCGCACACGGCGATGACTGCGACGACTACCATGATCGGCTTCCTTTGCTGGTGGACCGACATACGGGTGCCCCGCCTCGTCCCACCCATGTGAGCAGCGAAGGCTCCGATCCGGGACCGGTCCGATCACCGGCCCTCACCCGCACCTGCCGCGGCACGCGCCCGGCGTCGTCGACGCTTCGGCCCGGACGTGTCCTCCGTGTCGGAGCCCCGGGGATCAGTTCTCCGCCACGCTGAACCATTCGGTGCCGCCGACCAAGTGCTCGTAGACGGGACGGCCCTGGCTGCCGCTGGTGCGGAACGGTTTTCCGTGGTCGTCGATCCGTGTGGTTCCCTGACGGCCGCCGCTGGACCACTGCAGCTCCGCGTACCAGTGCACATCGTGGGCACGGGCACGGGCGGTGACGTACAGCACCTCGGGGTCGGACCGGCTGACCTTGTAGGGGAAACCGCGCTGGCCGGCCTTCGGCACGACGGTGGGGTGACCGGCGTCGAGGTCCGTGTCGAACGACCTCGTCTCCACGCCTCCACCGCAGCCCGACGACCCCAGGTACGCGTTCCAGGCCGGGGGCGCGCTCGAGCCGACCACGCGGACGTGCAGGGACTCGATGACGACGGCTTCGTCCCCGGTGCCCTGGACGGTCAGCGCCACCCGCTGCCGGTCGGCGGCGATGGCGCCGTGCGCCTTCACCCAGCCCGGCACGTCCTGCCCCATCACCGGCGGCGAGACTTCGTCGGGAGGCCGGTTGATCAGGTACTTCCCCTCGCACTGCGGGTCGTCCCAGGCATAGGTGCGGGTGCTCACCGTGAGCGGAACCTCGTCGCCGCCCCGGGCGCGGCCCGTGCCGGTGCCGGGCGCCGACGGCTCGGCGTCGGGCTTTCCGGGGGCCGGAGCAGGGGCCGGGGAGCGGCTCGGACCCGCGGAGGGGGACGTGGACGCCGAGGGGTGCGGCGTGGAGGGGTGCGGCGTGGAGGCGGCGGAGGCCGGCTCTCCGGAGGAGGTCACGGTGTCGGCCGGCCGACCGTTCTCCGCCAGGTCTTTCTCCCCGCCCTTCAGGCCGATCGTGAGCGCGGTGGACACGGCGACGACGACGGCGGTGCTCGCCGCGATCAGGGCCCACCGGCTGCGGGCACTCCGGAGGGGCGCCGGCGTGCGGCGAGTGAGGACAGCCGTCTCCTCCGACGACGGTTCGGCGACGGACTCGGAAGGGTCCCCGGGCTCGCTCAGGGAGGGGGTCGTGGATGCGGACGCGGTCGACGGCACGGATCCGGGCGGGGGCGCCGGTGCGGATCCGGGCGGGGGCGCCGGTGCGGATCCGGGCGGAGGCCCCGGCGCGGGCGGGGCGTCCGGCACGGACTCCGGCCGGGGTCGGTCCTCTGTGCGTACCCGCGCGGAGCGTGGCTCCGGGTCCGAGCCGCCGGGTGTGGACGCTCCGGCCCGCTCCGCGGAGTCCGGTTCCGCCTCCGCTGCGGCCCGCCGGGCACGTTCCCGTGCCGCGTCCGCCAGGACCCAGCGCCGGTGTAACTCGACCCGTTCCTCGGGAGTCGCCTTGCACACCCGGGCGAAGCGGGAGACGGCCTCGTGGTCGGCCGGTACGCCTTCCCCCTTGCAGTACCGGTGCAGCGTCGAGGTGCTCATGTGCGCCCGCTTCGCCAGAGCCTCGTAACTCAGCCCGGATCGCTGCTTCAACTCACGCAGCAGTGCCGCGAAATCGGCAATCTCCTCAGCCGCCCCCACCAGTCCCCCATCCCGTTCGGTATCCCATGAAGGTCATGTTTCCCCAGCTCAGAGCCGGTCGCACATCCCAACGTCCCAAAACTCCCGATGGAATGGCGCATGGGACGCCGCATGACACAGCCTTGGGCCATCCAAGCACGGCGCCTCACCGGACACGGTGATCCGCCCCGCTCAACACCCCTTTCAAGACCCGCGCTTCCGGCGTGCCCATCCGCACCCCGCGCAGCACGGCCAAGACAGAACCGGTCGGCCGACCGACCGGCCGACCGACACAGTTCACCACCGAAAAATCATCTTCCTGATGTTCAGAGAAAGCAGTCCACTCATGCGTATCGCCACTCGTTTCGCCTCCCGCACGGCCGTCTCCTCCATGGTCGTCGCCGCCGCCCTCGCGTTCGTCGGCTTCCAGGCCGCCGGGCAGACCGCCTCCGCCGCCACGAAGGAGGCCCCCTCGGTCGTCACCTGCACCACGGCGAACACCAAGCTGACCGTCACCGAGGTGTCCCGCCCGATCAACCACCTGCTGCTCAAGGCCACCAACACCGGCACCAAGCCCTGCTACGCCTACAGCGCCCCCCACCTGAGGGCCGGCGCCGACGCCCAGGCCCCGCTGCCGTGGGCCAAGGAGACCACCCCGCAGGCCGTGGTGGTGCTCAAGCCCGGTCAGTCCGCGTACGCGGGCATCACGACGTTCTCCCCCGACGGCGAAGGGGGCAGCACCGCGAAGACCCTGGGCGTGTTCCTCGCCGACAAGAAGGGCAACGCGCTCGACGACGAGAAGACCCTGAAGCTGCCGAACGGCGGTGTCTTCTTCAACAGTGCCGCCACCGTCACCTACTGGCAGGACAACGCGGCGGACGCCCTCGTCTGGTAATCGCCCCGGCATCCCACGACACAGCCGCCGCCGGCCGCACCGGGCGCCCCGCCTTCACCGGGGGCGCGGTGCCGCCGGCGGCACCGCGGATTCCCGGGCTCAGGACGTACACGGTACGAAGCAGCCACCATACGAAGCCGCATCGACAAGACGAGCGGTCTCGCCGGGGCCTGCGGGGTCGACACGCTCACCGGCCGGGGAGCGAAGGACGGCGGGATCGCGGTGGGCCTCCGCACGGGGGTACGGCCAGTACACGCGTTCCGGCACGTGAGGAGTCCGGGGAGTTTGGCCGGGCCGCCACCGCCCGCACCACCCGGGCGGCCAGGCGCCCCCTCGCCCGCCTGCGCCACCGGACCCCGCGCACGACCGGGACCCTCCCACGCCCGCCGCACCGCCGTACACGTCCGTCCCGACCAGGACCGACGGGTACGGGAACCAGGTGCGGACGGTGCTTTCCCGAGCCCGCTCACAAGGAGCGGCGGTGGCGCTGGGCGGCCGGCAGGGTTCGCCTCCGGACGTGGCCCACCCGATCCCCTCGGGAGCCCCCCTCAGCGAGGAAGGTCCCACCCCGGTACCCGTAGCGCGGTAGCGGGACGATCACCGGTCCCGACCGTCGTCCACACGCCCCTGGCGACCACGTGAGGACCGGTCGCCCGCGGGTACTCGGCAGGCCGAGCGGCGGAGAGAGCACCGCCCACTTCACGGAGGGACGGTCCCATGGCTCAGCGTGTCAGCGATGTCATGACGAGTGCCCCGGCGACCGCCGAACCTCTGACCTCGACGACATCAGCGCCGCAAAGCCCGACAAGCAGCGCACCCCCTCCGTATGAGCGAAGGCGGTGCGGTGTCGAGGAGAACCAGCCCACAGGCGGATGATCGCCAAGAGGAGCGTGCGCCATGACAACTCCTGATCCCGACCCGAGGCGAACCCCGGAAGCCGCACCGAGGAGCGGCGTCTCCCCCGGTGAGACGCCTCCCGCCGAAGGCGGCACGTACGGCATCTCGCATCCGGAGCCGCCCGAGCTGCGCAAGGGGTGGGGAGCGGTGCCGCTCGTCCTGATCATGGCGGTGGTGGCACTGGTGGTGATCGGACTGGTCGCCATGGTGGTGACCCTGGTCGTGTAACGCTTCCCGCGCATGCTCAGGGGCCGCAAGGCGTTGTCGCCGGGTGCCGTCGGTGGCGGGACGCGGCGGCCAGGGCGCACGGGGCAGTCCGGAACGCCGGCTGCTCCCGGTCCTGCGTGACCTTCCGGTGCGTGGGGCTGACAGCGGCGTGAACGGGAGCCGTTCTCGCTGTGGGAGCCACGGCAGTCGTGATCTTCATCCACGCGAGGACGTGGCGAGCTGCGGCCTGCCCGACGGAGGGCGTCAGACCCGGTCCAGGGGTCGGTGCGGTCCGCTGGGCAGCTCCGCTCTGATCGCGTCGCCCGGGCGCACCGCGCCGCTCTCCCTCACGATGCTCATGATTCCGGCCTTGCGCACGAGGTTCCCGGCTTCGTCGCGGCCGACCACCTGCTTCAGCAGCCCGTCCTGGAAGTTGTCGATCTGCAGACAGGGATTGCGCAGGCCCGTCACCTCCAGCACCGCGTCGTCGCCGATGCGCAGCAGCGTGCCGACCGGCAGACCGAGCAGGTCGATGCCGCGGGTGGTGATGTTCTCGCCGAGGTCACCGGGCGCCACCTCGAACCCCTCTCCACCGACCTCGGCGAAGAGCTCCTCATGGATGAGGTGGACCTGGCGCAGGTTCGACCGGGTGGGGTCCTGGGCGACCCGCGAGCGGTGCTTGACCGTCACGCCGGCATGGACGTCGCCCTCCACACCGAGCCCGGCGAGCAGCACGACGCTGTCCCGGTTCGGCTTGGTGAAGGAGTACACGCCGTTGCTGCTGACTGCCGTCACTGTCCCGGTCATCCTCGGATCCCCCTCCTCGGCGCTGAACAGCCACGACCCTAACCGCCGGACCTCGCGGCGGCCACGGTGCGGCGGCCACGGTCGATCGCGGGTGGGGCCGTGAGGCTTTCCGGGCTCATGGGTACTTCGACCTGGGGTGCTGGGCCTCGGGCGCGGCCGGCCGGGCCCGCCCGCTCACACGGGGTACGCGGAGCAAGCAGTGTGCCGGCCGGCGTCCGGTCGGGCGTCCCGGCCGTCGCACGCGGCGCATCGAACGCCCGGCTCCGGTCCTCCACCACTCCGTTGCGGCGTACCGCCGCGTCCTTCCCCCGTAGGGGTTCTTCCGGGGGTGACGGACCCGATACGCCCGCGTGCCACACGCCACGTTCCGGCCGGTCATGCTCCGGCCGGCACCGCGTCCCTGTCGGACGTCAGCGGCGCCGGGTGGGTGTCCCGCATCCGGCGCGGGCCTGTCCGCGATCTCAGTCGTCGACGCGCGTCTCGGAGCCGACGGCTCGTGCCGTTCGGCGGAGGCCGACCGCGCGGACGGCAGTCTGCATCGCCAAGAGGGCGAACACAGTGCCTCCCACGCACGGCCCGAACAGCTCCCACCAGTCCACCACCGGCTCCGTGAGGATCCCCACGGCCCGCCGGACGTCCCACACCACGATGCCGGTCAGTACCGCGGCCAAGAGAGCCGCAGACCACCAACGCTTGGGCCAGCCCTCGTTCACGTCTCCCCCTGCCCTAAGCGTCGGCGCCTTCCCCGCCCCAGTGTGCCGTGCGCGCTGCGGGCTCGTTCCGGCAGGGGCGGGGGGCAGGGGCAGGGGCTTGGCCGCGGACGTCGGCCGCCCATCACCCGGACGACCCCCGGCACACGCGGCCGATCGACGGCCGGTGGTCGGGCGAGCCGGCCGTGCCACGTTTTCCATGGCCCCGATGGGACACCCGAGAGGGAAAAGCAGGAGGGGCCGGACATCAAGCCGGCCCCAACGGGACGGACTCAGAAGGAAGATGGACCGCTGTGACTGCGGAAGTCAGGAAGAAGCACACCGTGCGCCCGGCCGAAACGGGCTGGGCGAGGGCACGCCGTCTGCGCGGGCAGCGCATACGCACCTGTGAGCGCGCGACGCTCGACGCCGACGCGGGGCGGATACAGCAAGGGGGCGACTGGAACGTGGTGCGGGGCGAGGACTGAGCGGCCGGCACGCCCTCGCAGGTGACGGCGCGGGGGCGGCCACCGGTAGGCCGAGTCCTCGCCTCCGGCGTGGACGTCGGTGGCGTGCGGGGGCTCCTCCGGTTCCGGAGGAGCCCCCGCCTTCCGCGTGCCTGTGCTGCGTGCCTGCTGGCCGGCTTTCTCTGCTGACCCGCCGACCGCACCACGCTCTCCTCGGCCTCGAGGGGCGGCTAACGGTAGTCCGTTGTGATCAGGCGCTTGCCGCAGTGTGATGGGGAGAGGAGTCCGCTGCGGCAGATGGAGGAGATCATGGCTACCGACCGGC
>NZ_JBIAIV010000043.1:0-72545 GCF_042871645.1 Streptomyces sp. NPDC005774
GCGGCCCCGCCCCTGCGTCTGCGCGCCGGCGGTGGGGGGGGGGGGGGCGGCCGGCCGCCCCCCCCCGCCCCCCCCGGGCGGGGGGCCGGCCCCCGCCCCCCCCCCCCCCCCCCCCCCCCCCTCCCGCGCAACCTCCGCGGGGCCGTGACGGTTCCCCCTCCGCACCGCCGCGGCCCCCGCGTCTCCCCGTGTGGGCGCGCTCTACCGGGCCGGCTTGAAGGGCTCCGACGTGGCGTGGATGTCCTTGGTCTCCAACGGCTCGTCCGTGGCGTGGATGTCGCCCTGGGTGGTGGCGCCGCCGTCCTCGGTCCCGCCGTCCTCGGCCTTGGTGCCGAGCGGCTCGGACGTGGCGTGGATGTCACCCTGCGGCTTGACGACCTGCTCGTCGCTCATGATTCTTCCTGCTCCCCTGTGTGGTGTTCCTGTCGTCCGGCCCGTCCGGACACTCCCCCGAGGGTGACCGGACGGACCGTTTCGGCCGCTCGGCCCCAGGACCTCCCGTCCGGATCATGCGGGGCTCGCGTTCCCCCTGACCCGGCCTGATCCGAACGAAAGCCCCTGGTGGGCCGATGTTGCGGCCTCTTCTGACGACCCGCCTGCCCCCCGACGCGACGGATCGACTGGCACCACCATCGCGCCCGGCGATAAACGAACGATGAACGCCGCGACGACGGGCCTCGGGGCACCCCGTCGAGGACCTTTCGAGACTCTCGAGGACCCCGTCGAGGGCGCCGGGCGGCCCCCGCCGCGCCGTCCCTCAGGCAGCTTCCTCGACCGGCGTCAGCAGGGCCCGTACCGTCGCCGCCTCCGGCGCCCGAAGCGCCTCGTAGATGCGGGCCGCCTCCTCCCAGCAGACGCGGGCGCGCCCCAGGTGGCCGACGCCGGTGAGGGCGTGCCCCAGCACCGTCAGGACGTTGCCGCGCCGCCACTGCCCGCCGATGCCGCGCAGTACGGTCAGCGCCGTCTCGGCGTTCGCCGCGGCCTGGGCGTACCGTCGCCCGGCGATGTCGACCTCCGCCAGGCGGAACAGGGTCATGCCCTCCCACAGCCGCTGCCTGCTGTCGCGGAAGACCTCCAGCGCCTCCAGGAGCCGGTCGGCCGCGTCGACGAGCCGGTGGCTCTGGGTGAGCGCCATGCCGAGGGCGTAGCGGCCGTTCGCGCCGCGCAGGGAGTTGCCCATGGCGTCGTAGATCTCCATGCCCTCCTGGGCGAGCGCCACGGCGCTGCCGGTGCTGCCGGCGGCGAGCCGGACCCGCGAGAGGTTGCAGAGCGCGCTCGCCTCACCGGGGCGGTCGCCCAGCGTCCGGAAGTGCGTGAGGGCGTGCGTCAGATGTTCCTCGCCGGCCTCGGTGCGGCTTCGGTAGAGGGCGATCACGCCGCGGGCGTTGTGGGCCCAGCACACGGGCAGCAGGTCGTCGGCCCGCCGTGCGAGGCGGACGACCTGTTCGGCCTCCTCGTCGGCCAGGTCGAACCGGCCGCCGTCGATATGCGCGTGCGCCAGGGTCATCAGCGCCCGCGCCTCCAGCCGGGCGACGCCGGCCTTCCGGGCGGCGTCGTGCAGGGTCCGTGCGGTGGCCTCGTACTCCTTGGAGTTGGCCCCCGACTCCGACAGGTCCACAGCGGTCCACAGCAGGTCGATGCTCCGGCGCAGCATGTCCGGCAGGTCGGCGCACTGGCGGGCGAAGGAGAGCAGGCAGCTCGCCTCGGTGTAGAGCCAGTCCCGCGCCGCCTTGCGGTCGGGGAAGCGCAGTCCGGGGTGGTCGGTGACGGCCAGATGGTCGACCAGCCGGTCTCCGGGCCGCTCGATCGCGTACACGCCGGCGGCCGTCGCCAGGTAGAAGTCGAGCAGGCGGGACAGGGCGGCGGTGCGCTCGCCCGGGGGCTGTTCGTCGCACTCGGCGCAGGCACGGGCGTAGAGGCGGACCAGGTCGTGGAGACGGTAGCGGCCGGGCGCTGCGGACTCCAGCAGGGAAGTGTCCACCAGGGACTCCAGCAGGTCCTCCGTGTCGTGTGCCGGGAGGTCCAGGACGGCCGCGGCCGCCGCCAGGGAGATGTCGGGGCCGTCGGCCAGGCCGAGCAGGCGGAAGGCGCGGGCCTGGGCGGGCTCCAGCTGGCCGTAGCCGAGTTCGAAGGTGGCCTTCACCGCCAGGTCGCCGGCCTGCAGTTCGTCCAGGCGGCGGCGCTCGTCGGCGAGCTTGGCCGCCAGCACGGACACCGTCCAGGTGCGGCGGGCCGCGAGGCGGGAGGCCGCGATACGGATGGCCAGCGGGAGGAAACCGCACGCGGCCACGACGTCCAGCGCGGCCTCGCGTTCCGACGCGACCCGTTCCTCGCCCACGATCCTCGTGAACAGGGCCAGCGCCTCGTCCGGGGACATCACGTCCAGGTCGACCAGATGGGCGCCGGCCAGGTCCACCATCCGCGCCCGGGACGTCACCAGCGCCGCGCAGCCCTCCGTGCCCGGCAGCAGGGGGCGTACCTGGGCCGCGTCGCGCGCGTTGTCCAGCAGCACCAGCACCCGGCGGCCGTCCAGCACCGAGCGGTACAGCGCCGCCCGTTCCTCCAACGAGTCCGGCACGGCGGAGGCCGGTGTGCCGAGGGCCCGCAGGAAGGAGCCGAGGACCGTCTCCGGTTCGGCCGCCCGGGGGCCCGCGCCCTGGAGGTCGACGTACAGCTGGCCGTCGGGGAAAACGGTCCGCACCTGATGGGCCACGTGCACGGCGAGGGTCGTCTTGCCGACGCCGCCTATCCCGGCCACCGCGGACACCGCCATCACGCGGCCCTCGGCCGAGGCGAGGATCGCGCCGAATTCGCGTACGAAGGACGAACGGCCGGTGAAGTCGGACACGGTGGCCGGGAGCTGGGCGGGCCGGACCGGGGCGGCCGCCGGTTCGGGCGGCGCGGGGGAGGAGAGCTCCACCAGCTGGGGATCCGCCCGCAGGATGCGCTGCTGGAGCTCCTGGAGGCCGGGGCGCGGGTCCACGCCCAGCTCGTCGGCGAGCAGGCGGCGGGTGTCCGCGTACACCGCCAGTGCCTCCGCCTGGCGTCCGCTGCGGTACAGCGCCAGCATCAGCAGCTCGCGCAGGCGTTCGCGCAGCGGGTGCGCCGCGGTGAGCGCCGTCAGTTCCGAGACGGCCTGAGCGTGGCAGCCCTGCTCCAGGTCCATGTCCAGCCGCGTCTCGGAGAGCTGGAGCCGCCACTCCTCCAGCCGCACCCGCTGCGCCTGGGCGTACGGGCCCGGTACGCCTGCCAGTGTCTCGCCGTCCCACAGTGCGAGGGCGCGGTTCAGGAGGGTACGGGACGTGCACAGGTCCCCGGCGTTCTTCGCGCGCTCGGCATCGGCGGCCAGCCCCTGCGCCACCGCGACGTCCAGCGCGTCCTCGCCCGTCCCGCGCACCGCGTATCCGCCGGACTCGCTGACCAGGACGCCGGGCCCCAGCGCCTTCCGCAGCCGGGACGCGTACGTACGGACCGCCGCCAGGGCCTGCGAGGGGGGCTCCTCGCCCCACAGGGCGTCGATCAGTTCGGCCGCCGTCGCCGTACGGCCCCTGCGGAGTAACAGGGCTGCGAGCAGGGCGCGTTGCTGCGGGCTGCCGGTGCCGACGGGTTCGCCGTCGCGCCAGGCGCGGACCGGGCCGAGCATGCTGAAGCGCAGCACCGACAACTCCGGTGACCCCAACGCCTCTGACTCCGCCGACGACTTCGGCGATGTCGACGGCTCCGCCGGAGAACCGGGACGCCGTTGCTCCGGCACTCGCGGTGCACCGTCCATGCAGTCCCCCTATGCATCCTCAACAACCAAGCCAGTCTGCCTTGTCCGTGACGGATGCGGCAGCCGTGCGAGACGGCGATCACATGGGCGCGCGCACGGTCCACGGGATCCACACATCTTCTGCGCACGCGTGCGCACGCGTGTTGCGCGGACGTTCGCGGGCACGTCACCGCCATGGGCCTGCCTTTGGCCCGTTTCCCCCACCGTTCCAGTGGTGTCGACGGAGGGTCGGGAAGGTGCTGCGGTGCCCCGTGTCGTCCACGCCCCGCCGACTCGCCCCGTGCGTGGCGCGTGCGCGCGCCCGCAGTGACCCGGACGGCCGAGGAGCGGTGGTGCGGGCTCGCCGGCGCCTCGTTCCGCGGTCGGCGCGGACGCGGACGCGGGCGGGGCGTGGCGGGGTGTGGCGGAGTGGGGTGTGGCGGGGCGGGGTGATCCGCCGCTCGACGTCCGTCCTTCCGGCCCGGCCCTTCCCTCCGCGGGGCCTATTCCGACCGGTCGGTATGGACAGATGGGCCGGGCCCGGGTATTGATGACGTCGTCGTCCGCGTACGAAAGGCCGCTCATGCGCATCGCCGTAACGATCTTCCTCACCGACGAGACGATCACCCCCACCCGGCTCGCCCCCGAGCTGGAGCAGCGCGGGTACGCCGGGCTGTATCTGCCCGAGCACACGCACATCCCCGTCGAGCGGAGCACCCCGTACCCGGCGGGTGGCGAGCTGCCCCGGGAGTACACCCGCACCCTGGACCCGTTCGTCGCGCTCGGGCAGGCCGCGGCCGTCACCGAGCGGCTCGGCATCGGCACCGGCATCACGCTCGCCGCGCAGCACGACCCGATCGACCTGGCCAAGCAGATCGCGACCCTCGACCACCTCTCCGGCGGCCGGTTCACCCTCGGGGTGGGCTTCGGCTGGAACGTCGAGGAGGCCGCCGACCACGGGGTGGAATGGCGGACGCGGCGTGAGCTGGTCCGGGACCGGATGGGCCTGATGCAGGCCCTCTGGTCGGAGGAACCGACCGCGCACGAAGGCGAGTTCGGCAGCGTCCGGGCCAGTTTCGCGCACCCCAAGCCGGTCCAGAAGCCGCGCGGCCCGGTCGTCGGACCGCGCACCCTGGTGGGCGGGGCGGCCGGGCCGAAACTGTTCACGCACATCTGCGCGTACGCCGACGGCTGGCTGCCGATCGGCGGACGCGGCCTGTCCGAGTCCCTGCCCGCGCTGCGCACCGCCTGGGCCGACGCCGGCCGCGACCCCGGCGCCCTCCAGGTCGTCCCGTACGCGGTCCGGCCCACCCCGGACAAGCTCGCCCACTACGCCGGACTGGGGATCGAGGAGGTCGTGGTGCAGCTGCCGCCGGAGGGGGAGGCGGGGGTACTGCGATCGCTGGACGCGTACCAGCCGTTCGTCGACGCCAGATGACGACGCCCGATGCCGACGGCCGATGGCGACGCCCGACGCCGACGCCCGATGGCGAGGCTGGTCGACGACGTTCGTCGACGACGCCCGAGGAGTACCTTCGGGCCGCCCCGCACGGCCCCTCTTTGCCCTGATCGCACCGAACGTATCCTCGAGGAATGACGACTTCGGCATCCGTGACCTCCGGAACCGGCCCGACCCAGAACTCCCTGCGCCGCGCCCTCAGACGAGCACGGGACGGTGTCTCCCTCGACGTCACCGAGGCGGCCGTGCTGCTCCAGGCGCGCGGAGAGCAGTTGGAGGACCTGTGCGCCTCGGCCGCCCGGGTCCGGGACGCGGGCCTCCTGGCCGCGGGCCGGCCCGGAGTGATCACGTACTCGAAGAGCGTCTTCGTCCCGCTGACCCGGCTGTGCCGGGACAAGTGCCACTACTGCACGTTCGTCACCGTGCCGGGCAAGCTGCGCCGCGCCGGGCACGGGATGTTCATGTCGCCGGACGAGGTGCTCGACGTCGCCCGCAAGGGCGCCGCCGCCGGCTGCAAGGAAGCCCTCATCACCCTCGGCGACAAGCCCGAGGACCGCTGGCCCGAGGCGCGCGAGTGGCTCGACGCGCACGGCTACGACGACACGATCGCGTACGTCCGCGCCATCTCCATCCGCATCCTGGAGGAGACGGGCCTGCTGCCCCACCTGAACCCGGGCGTGCTGACCTGGACCGACTTCCAGCGCCTCAAGCCGGTCGCGCCGTCCATGGGCATGATGCTGGAGACCACCGCGACCCGCCTGTGGTCCGAGCCCGGCGGCCCGCACCACGGCTCGCCGGACAAGGAACCCGCCGTCCGCCTGCGCGTCCTGGAGGACGCCGGCCGTTCCTCGGTCCCCTTCACCTCGGGCGTCCTCATCGGCATCGGGGAGACGTACGAGGAGCGCGCCGAGTCCCTCTTCGCGCTGCGGAAGATCTCCCGGGCCCATCACGGCATCCAGGAACTGATCATCCAGAACTTCCGCGCCAAGCCGGACACCGCGATGCGCGGTATGCCGGACGCGGAACTCGACGCGCTGATCGCCGCGGTCGCCGTCGCCCGGCACGTCCTCGGCCCCACCGCCTGCATCCAGGCCCCGCCCAACCTCGTCGACTCCGAGTACGAGCGGCTGATCGCGGCCGGCATCGACGACTGGGGCGGTGTCTCCCCGCTCACCATCGACCACGTGAACCCCGAACGCCCCTGGCCGCAGATCGACGCACTCGTCGAACGGTCCCGCGCGGCCGGCTTCGAGCTGAGGGAACGTCTCTGCGTCTACCCGGAGTTCGTCCGGCGCGGTGAGCCCTGGCTGGACCCGCGGCTGCGCCCGCACGTGGCGGCGCTCGCCGACCCGGCCACGGGCCTGGCGCGCTCCGGTGTCCTCCCGGAGGGGCTGCCCTGGCAGGAACCGGACGAGGCGTTCACCGCCACCGGCCGTACCGACCTGCACCGCACCATCGACACCGAGGGCCGCACCACCGACCGCCGCGACGACTTCGACGAGGTGTACGGCGACTGGGGTGCCCTGCGCGAGGCCGCCATCCCCGGCATGCGGCCCGAGCGCATCGACACCGACGTACGCCAGGCCCTGGCGACGGCGGCCGACGATCCGACCCGGCTGACCGACGACGAGGCCCTCGCCCTCCTGCACGCCGACGGCCCGGCGCTGGACGCCCTGTGCCGGATCGCGGACGACGTGCGGAAGTCGGCGGTCGGCGACGACGTCACCTACATCGTCACCCGCAACATCAACTTCACCAACGTCTGCTACACCGGCTGCCGTTTCTGCGCCTTCGCGCAGCGCCGCACGGACGCCGACGCCTACACGCTCTCCCTGGACCAGGTGGCCGACCGCGCCCAACAGGCGTGGGAGGTGGGCGCGGTGGAGGTCTGCATGCAGGGCGGTATCCACCCCGACCTGCCCGGCACGGCGTACTTCGACATCGCGAAAGCGGTGAAGGAACGCGTCCCCGGCATGCATGTGCACGCCTTCTCCCCGATGGAGGTGGTCAACGGCGCCACCCGCACCGGCCTGTCGATCCGCGAATGGCTGACCGCCGCCAAGGAGGCCGGCCTGGACTCCGTCCCCGGCACGGCGGCGGAGATCCTCGACGACGAGGTCCGCTGGATCCTGACCAAGGGCAAGCTGCCGGCGGCCACCTGGATCGAGGTCATCGAGACGGCCCACGAGCTGGGCATCCGCTCCTCCTCGACGATGATGTACGGCCACGTCGACCAGCCCCGCCACTGGCTGGGGCACCTGCGCACCCTGGCCGGCATCCAGCAGCGCACCGGCGGCTTCACGGAGTTCGTCACCCTCCCCTTCATCCACACCAACGCCCCCGTCTACCTGGCCGGCATCGCCCGCCCCGGCCCGACGACCCGCGACAACCGCGCGGTCACGGCGATGGCCCGCCTCCTGCTCCACCCGCACATCCCCAACATCCAGACCAGCTGGGTGAAACTGGGCGCGGAGGGCGCGGCGGAGATGCTCCGCTCCGGCGCCAACGACCTGGGCGGCACCCTCATGGAGGAGACCATCTCCCGCATGGCGGGCTCCTCCTACGGCTCGTACAAGTCCGTCAAGGACCTGATCGCGGTGGCGGAGGCGGCGGGCCGCCCGGCCAGGCCCCGTACCACCCTGTACGGCGAGGTCCCGGAGGAACGGCGGCAAGCGGCCCGCGCCTCGGACGGCCACCTGCCGCAACTGCTGCCGGTGCTGGACTGAGGCCGGGAACGAGCGGCGACGGACGGGGAAGGACGGGGACGGACGGGGACGGGGCTCGAGGGAGGACTCGAGGCAGGCCGGGCAGTACGATGATCTGGCCTCCGGTTCGAGGGGGCGGAACTCCGCCACACCTAGGAGATGCGTACCGGTGCCTGCCCGTCTTCCTTCGTGGGCCTGGGTGACCGGGCTGACCACGGGGGCGATAGCCGTAGTGGCGGTCCTGGGTGTCCAGGCGGACCAGGGGGCGCAGCCCACCGCGTCCACGAGCCGCCCCAGCACGCCGGCGACGGCGGACGCGAAACCGCCCGCCGAACCGAAGGAGAAGGAAACGGGGGCGGGGGTGGACGCGTCGGCGGTCCCGGCCGACTCCGGCACCGGCCGCCGTGTCGTCTACTCCCTCGACACCCGGCAGGTGTGGCTGGTCGACGCCAGTGACGCCCCCCGCCGCTCCTTCGCGGTCTGGCCGGGCACGGTCGCCCCCGACCCCGGCACGTACACGATCGGCACCCGCACCGAGGCCACGACCGGCAGCGACGGCGTGGACGTCGAGCACATCGTCTACTTCGCGGCGAAGTCCGGCGTCTCCATCGCCTTCTCCAACGCCGTCGACGGCTCCTCACCCCCGCCCGCCGAAGGACGCAGCACCGGCGGAATCCGCGTGGCCAAGGCCGACGGCGAGGCCCTGTGGACCTTCGGCACCACGGGCACGACGGTCAGGGTCGTCGAGTGACTGTGTGAGGTCAGGCCTTCTCGGCCATCACACGTGGGTGCCCGGCGGTGAGCAGGCCGACGTCCTCCACATCGGAGGTCAGGATGGTCACCCGACCGGGATACTGCAGGGCGGTCGCGCAGAGCATGGCGTCGATGGCGTACTTGTGGCCGTGAAGGCCGGCGGCACGCAGCAGAGCGGCGGCGGACCGGGCGAGCGCCTGGGCGACCGGTTCCACGCGTACACGTGAGAGCGTCCACCGCAGCGCCGCCTCGTTGATCTTCGGATGGATCACCTCGACCAGCACCACGGAGGAGGTGATCACGGGCAGATCGGCGTCACGGGCGGCCGCCAGCCACTCGTGCACTTCCCGGTCCCGCTGCACGGCCTTTGCCAGCCCTTCGCTGTCCAGGACCAGAGCACCGCTCACGCGGCGGCCCCCGCTCCGGAACCCTCTCCGGTGAGCCGGGCGCGTTTGGCCGCCACGGCCTCCGGGTCCGCAGGCCCGTGCACCTCCTCGAAGGCGGCGATCAGCTCGTCCAGCTGATCCCGCTCGATCTGCCGCTGAGCCGCTCTCTCCAGATATGCCGAGACACCCCGCCGGCCGACCCGCTCACGGATCGCCCGCAGGGTACCGGCGGTGAGGGTGACGGAGACGCCACTGCTGGGACCGTCGCCGGGAGGAAAATCGGTGTCGTCGTCTGCCATGGACTCACTATGGCATTGCAAATGCCATAAGCGCCCTGGCTGCTCCTCCCCGTGCTCCCGGTGCGGGCTTGCCGCCCGGCTCGACGTACACCTGGCGAAATCCGCCCGGAGTGCCGTACTGGGCCGGGCGTAGGTGACCAGGTGCGGTCAGGTCGGTCACTTCGGTCACCGTTCCCATACCTCTCCGTGCCCTGAACCGACCGTCCCTGTTCGCATACAGTGCTTGGCGTCGCACGTACGCACGGTGTCCGGGAGGTCTGGGTGGATGCGACTTCCGGGCCCGTCTGGGGGCGCCGCGAGCAGCAGGACTTCCGCAGCCGGGTGCGCGGGACGCTGCTCGGCGTGGCCCTCGGGGACGCGCTGGGCGCGCCCGTGGACGGGCAGGGCGTCGACGCGATCCGGCAGACGCACGGCGCCGCCGGGATCACCGGACCCGCCCCCGCCCACGGCCGGCGCGGCGCCGTCACCCATCTCACCCAGATGACCCTGTTCTCCGTGGACGGCCTCATCCGCGCCCAGGTGCGGCGCGACACCGGTGCCTGGCACCCGCCGACCGATCTGCACCGCGCGTACCTGCGCTGGGCCACGACCCAGCGGGACTGGGGGCCCGACGAGCGCCGCAAGGAGGACGGGTGGCTCGCGCGCGAGGAGTGGCTCTACGCCCGCCGCGACCCGGCCCGCGCGCTGCTGGCCGGACTCGGGGACGACACCATGGGCACGCCCGAGGCGCCCAAGAACCCCGCCGAGGCGGGCCCCGAGGCGGCGGCCCGCTCGGCGCCCTTCGGACTGCTCGTCGGCTGGGAGCCGCAGCTCGTCGCCCAGCTCGCCGTGGAGTGCGCGGCACAGACCCACGGCCGGCCGGCCGCCTACCTCGCGGCCGGCGGGTACGCGGCGATCGTGCACGGTCTGGCCCGGGGCGAGACCCTCGACACGGCGGTGCAGCGGGCGCTGGCGCTGCTGGCAGCACGGCCGGGGCACCAGCCGGTGACGGACGCCCTGCAGCAGGCGCTGGGGGCCGTACGGCAGGGGATGCCCACACCGGAGCGGATCGCGGGGCTCGCCGGGGCGGGTACGGCCGAGGGGCTCGTCGCCGTCGCCGTGTACTGCGCGCTGGTGGGGGAGGACGTACGGCACGGGCTGTGCCTCGCCGTCAACATGGACGGGCCCAGCGCGGCGGCCGGTGCGCTGACCGGCGGGCTGCTGGGGGCCCTGCACGGCGAGACGGCCCTCCCGCCGGCCTGGCTGGCCGAACTGGAGGGCCGTCCCACGATCCTGGAACTCGCCGACGACTTCGCCATGGAGATGACCCAGGGCCCCGCCCTGCACGGCCCGGCCGGCTCGTCCCCGGCCTGGCTGGCGCGCTACCCGCGTGGCGCGGGAGGCGCCCTGACCGGGTGACCCATGGAACGCCCAGGGCTATGGGTTGTCCGGCGTCCGGGTGGATGCCACGTCCGGGGCCTTTGCCGGGGCCGGTACCGCCGCCGCGGTGGAACCGTCGTCGCTGTCGGTGTTGATGCGTTCGATGACCGCCATCCGCTCCGGGGTGTCCTCCGGCTTCGCGTAGCCGATCAGGACGTACAGGATCAGTGAGACGGCGAGCGGGATCGAGACCTGGTACTCCAGGGGCACACCCCCCTCGACGGCCCAGTTGATCGGGTAGTTCACCAGCCAGAAGGCCAGCAGGCCCATGGACCAGCTGGAGAGCGCCGCGGTCGGGCCCGAGCGGCGGAACGGACGCAGCAGACCCAGCATCATCGGAATGGCGATCGGGCCCATCAGACCGGCCACCCACTTGATGACCACGGTGATGATGTCCTTGAACGTCGGCGAGTCGACCTGTGTCGCCACCGCCATGGACAGGCCGAGGAAGACCACGGTCGTCACCCGGGCCGCGACCAGCCCCGACCGGTCGTTCCACCGCCGTGCCCTCGCGGACAGCACCGGGGCGACGTCCCGGGTGAACACGGCCGCGATGGCGTTGGCGTCCGAGGAGCACATCGCCATCGTGTGGGAGAAGAAGCCCACGATGACCAGTCCCAACAGGCCGTGCGGCAGCAGTTGTTCGGTCATCAGGGCGTACGAGTCGGAACCGTCCGCCTTCTGGGACTCCACGAGCAGCGGCGACATCCACATCGGGAAGAACAGCACCAGCGGCCAGACCAGCCACAGCGCCGCCGAGAGCCGCGCCGAGCGCTCCGCCTCGCGGGGCGTGGCCGTGGCCATGTACCGCTGGGCCTGGTTGAGCATGCCGCCGTTGTACTCGAACAGCTTGATGAAGAGGAACGCCAGCAGGAAGACCGTGCCGTACGGCCCGACCAGCGGCTCCGCGTGCCCCTGGAGCTCGGGCTCGTCCCACACGCCGAAGAAGCCGCCGTGGTCGCCGAGTTCGGACACCACCGCGATGAACATGGCGATACCGGCCAGGAGCTGGATGACGAACTGGCCCAACTCCGTCAGCGCGTCCGCCCACAGGCCACCGATGGTGCAGTAGATCGCCGTGACCACGCCGGTGATGAGGATGCCCTCGTTGAGTGAGGCGCCGGTGAACACCGCCAGCAGGGTGGCGATCGCCGCCCATTTCGCAGCCACGTCCACGATCTTCAGCAGCATGCCGGACCAGGCCAGCGCCTGCTGGGTCTTCAGGTCGTAGCGGTTCTTGAGGTACTCCAGCGGGGATGCCACATGGAGCCGGGAGCGCAGCCGGTTGATCCGCGGGGCGAACAGTTTCGACCCGATGGCGATGCCGAGGGCGATGGGGAAGGACCAGGTGACGAAGGACGTCACGCCGTAGGTGTATGCGATGCCGGCGTAGCCGGTGAACATCACCGCGCTGTAACCCGACATGTGGTGGGAGATGCCGGAGAGCCACCAGGGCATCTTGCCGCCGGCCGTGAAGAAGTCGCTGACGTTGTCCACCCGCTTGTGCGACCAGACACCGATGGCGATCATCACCGCGAAGTAGCCGATGAGCACCGCCCAGTCGAGACTGTTCATGTCCCCCCTTCCGGGGTCCGCCTTATGAACTCTGCTCATCTGGTTGGCACTTCGCCCGAGCGGGGTAAGTGTGCGGTGGGTCCGAGGTGCGCTTGCGGCAGGGTGCGAAGTGCCCGCTCATCGTGAGCGCGTAGGCGTGGGCACGACAAGAAAGCGGAGAGTCAAGAGCGCGCAAAAATGTTCACGCTGATGGCCGACGTTCATGAAGTTGAACATTCAGCGGAGGGTCGGGAGGCCGGGAGGACAGCAGAGCCGGGAGGATCACGAGGGCCGGGACGGTCAAGACGGCCGGGACGCCGCATCGGCCCGTTCCGCCGGGCAGCCGTTCAGGTCCGGTCGGCGGTCGGCGGTCGGCGGCAAGGACCGGCTGCCGTGGTCAGTGCAGCTCCTCCGGGCACGGCGTGCCCCGCGGTACGCCGTACGGCGCCGCCAGCCGGTAGGTGCCCGGCTCCGGCGCGAGCAGCACCGTCCACTTGTCGCCGTTCTCGTCCTCCTCGGTCTCCATCAGGCAGCCGTTGAGGTTGTCGTACGTCTTCGGCCCGTCGTCCGAGGCCCCGCCGCCGTCGGAACGGTTCCTGGACTCCTCCGTCTCCCGAGGCCCCTCCAGCTTGTTGCCCTCCGCGTCGACGACGCTCAGCCACGGCGAGTACGGGATGCGCACGACGACCCGGCCCGCCTTCTCGACCCGCATCGTCATCTCGCTCTGACTGGACCGCTCCACGACCGCGTTCGGCTCGGCCAGCGAGGACGGGTCCCGCACCGCGAACAGCTGCCAGTTGGCGTCGCCCCAGATCTGCTGGAGATACGGCAGCCCCCGCTGCACCAGCTCCCGCTCCCGCTCACCGCCGTCACCGTCCGGCGTGTCCTTCGGCAGCACCACGAAGTGCACGGCCCAGCGCTTGAGCCACTCGTGATAGTTCGCCGAGTTGAGGGTGTCGTCGTAGAAGAGCGGGTTGCGCTCCATGTCGGCCTGCCGGTTCCAGCCCCGCGCCAGGTTGACGTACGGCGCGAGCGCCGAGGCCTCGCGGTGCGAACGTGCCGGGACGACCTCCACCCGGCCCTTGTCGGCGCCGACCTCCTGGAGCTCGTTCACCAGCGGCGCCAGCTCGCGCGCCCAGGACGCGGCGGGCGTCGTGTTCACGACGTCGTCGACCGACTTGAAGCCGATCCACCCGACGAACGCGACGAACGCGACGACGATCGCGTACCACTTACGGCTCTTCGGCACCGCGAACGGCAGCGCGGCCACCAGCGCCACCCCGGCGAACAGCATCGACAGCCGCGTCATGTTGGAACCGATCTGCGAACTCACCAGCCAGACCAGCACCACACCCAGCCCGTACACCGCGGCCGTGATCCGGACCGTGATCCACTCGCGGGGCACCAGGACGCACACCAGGACCGAGAACACCAGCGGCAGGACCACCGAACCGAACCCCATCGGCTGCGTCCCCGAGAAGGGGAACATCCAGGCCGACACCGCCACCACCGCGGCCGGACCCAGTCCCAGCGCCCACGCCCCCGGCCGGCGCTTCTGCAGGAACAACGCCACCGCCACCAGCCCGACGAACAGGCCCGCGACCGGCGAGGACATGGTGGCCAGCGCCGCCAGTGGTGCCGCGCACAGGGCCTTCGCCCAGCGCTTGTAGCGCCAGCGGTACGGCCAGCAGAACACGACGGCGACCGCGGCCAGCCCGAACATCATGCCCAGTCCGAACGTCACCCGTCCCGAAGCCGCGTTGCCCAGCAGCCCGAACACCCCCGCGAGCGCGGCCCACAGCGGATTGCGTACCGCCCGGCTGCGGATGAGGAGCATCGTCAGCAGCGCGGCCGACACCGTCCCCGCGAGCATCATCGTCGTCCGTACACCGAGCACCGCCATCAGGTACGGCGACACCACGCTGTACGACACCGCGTGCATACCGCCGTACCAGGCCATGTTGTACGCGGAGTCGGGGTGCCGACCGACGAACTCGGCCCAGGCGTCCTGCGCCGCGAGATCGCCGCCACTGTTCGCGAACGTGAAGAACCAGACGATGTGCAGGACGCCGGCGAGCACGGTGACGGACAGCACCGGATGCCGCAGCATCCGGGCGCGCACCGCGCGGACGACGGCCTTGGGGCGGGAGTCGCGGGCCGAGGTGCCGGGGGCCGCGGTCGGGGCGGTGGAGGTGGGGGGAGAGGGCGGTGCTTCGGGCGTGCCCGTGCCCGGCGGCCGGCCGTCCGTTCCCGGCAGGGGTATTCGCGGGCCGGACTCCGGGCCCGGCTCGGCGTCGTCGGCGCGTGTCGGCTCCGCTGTGGCCACCTGAAGGCACTCCCCGTATGGCGTCTTCGTATCGCGTCTTCGTGTGCGCGTCGTCGTAGCGCGTCTTCTGCTCACGGTAACGGCGCGGTCACCGGTGACCTGCCTGTTTCGTGACGCTAGCACGCACCCCGCCGACCGTCGCCCGCGGTGGGCACCGGCTGGCGGGGTGCGATGCCCACCGCGCTCCGTCGGTCAGGTCAGACGCGTCAGCCTGTCCGGGAAGCCCGGCTCCACGAGGTCCTCCTGGAGGGCGACCGGGACCTTGACGGCACCGCTGTCCGAGCCGTCGCCCACAGTGAGCGAGCCCACCTCCGTACCGGCCTTCGCCTGGTGCGGCAGCTCCCCGCCGGCGAACGTCAGCTTCACCTTCAGCCCCGGCCAGCCGACGGCCTCGACGTCCTCGGTGAGGGCGACGGGCGTACGGCCGCCCAGCCCGTCGTCCACATACCCGACGACGCTGCCCTTCTTCAGCACCGTCACCGTCTGCAGCACGTCCTGCGCCGCCCGGATCAGCCGGTCGCCCGCGGAGAGCGCACCGGCCAGGATCGTGTTGTCGGCACCGCCCGCGGGCTGGCGTACCACGGCACCGACGATGGTCCGGGTCTCGCCGTCGACGTCCTTCTTCGCGGCGAAGGTGAGGTTGCCGAGCGCCGAGGTGGTGGTTCCGGTCTTGATACCGACGACACCGTTGGACCCCACCAGCTGATTCCAGTTGGGGTGGTTGACACCCTTGTAGTCGTCGTACGACATCATCGCGGCGATCTCGCGGAAGGCGGGCTGCTTCATCGCGGCCCTGCCCAGCTTCACCTGGTCCACGGCCGTACTCACCGTGGTGTTGTTCAGACCCGAGGGATCCGTGTAGGTCGTGTTCGTCATGCCGAGGTCCTCCGCGGTCTTGTTCATCTTCTCGACGAACGCCTCCTCGGACCCCGCGTCCCAGCGGGCGACCAGCCGCGCCACGTTGTTCGCGGACGCGATCAGCACGGCCTCCAGGGCCTCCCGCTGCGAGATCTCGTCACCGGATGTCACGTTGACGGTCGACTCATCACCGGCGTCGGACTGCTCCTCGGCGGGGCCGTCGATCTCGATCATCGGACCCTCGGCGCCGCTCTTGAGCGGGTGCTCGCGCAGGATCAGGTACGTGGTCATGACCTTGGCGACACTGGCGATCGGCACGGGCTTCTGCTCGCCGGAGGAGCCGAAGGTGCCGATGCCCTGGACGTCCAGTGCGGCCTGCCCGTCGGCCGGCCACGGGATGTCGACCTTGCCGCCGTCGAAGGTGAACGTGTCTTCGACGGTCAGTTCGAGCGTGGGTGCGGGGAGCGCACGCATGTTCTGTACCACCGCGAAGACGATCACCAGAAGCGCGACCAGCGGTGTCCAGACCTTGACCCGCCGCAGGGTCGTGCGCAGCGGGGTGTCCGGCGGCGGCGGGGTGTTGGTCAGTTCGGCCAGCAGGTCCAGCGGCGGCTTGGGCGGCAGCGGCTGCTGCCGCGTCAGCTCCGGCCCGACCTGCGGGACGGCACGGGTGCCCTCGGCCGGGGGCGCGGCGGGCCGTGCCTGAGCCGAAGGCGGCAGCCGCAGCGAGGTGGTGGCGGAGTCCCGACGCCTGGGGGGTGTACGGGTCTCGGGGGCGTCCAGGTCCTTGAGCGGCACGAACGTGCCGGCGCGCTCGGGGGCGGATCTGGGGTCCGCGTCGGGTGCGGCCTCGGGGGCGGACTCGGCCTCGGCCTTGGAGCCGGACCCGTCGCCCCTCTTGGCCTTGTCGGCCTCGTCCTTGGCCGCGTCGCCCAGCTTGAGCATGGTGGTGGGCTGGTCGACGGCGGGCGCGGAGGGGCGGGGGGCCTTGAAGACGGCGGTGGGCTGATCGGTGGGGGGCTTGGCGCCGCCGGTGCCCTCACCCTCGTCGGTGCCGTCGGCCTTGTCCACGCTCGGCCCGGCGGTGGCCTTCGGGCCCTCGTCCTCGCCCTCGGGCTGCGGCTCGGGGCTCGCGTCCGTGTCGTCGCTGTCGTCCTCGGGAGCTGTGTCGGCGTCAGCCTCCGGCTCGGCCTCGGCCTTGGTCTCGGTGTCCGAGTCGGCGCCGGTGTCGGTGTCGGTGTCGTGCGCGTTCTCGGGTTCGTCCCCCGTGTCGGCCCCGTCGGATTCCTCGGTCGTACCGGTGTCGTCGGTCGACCCGGCCTCGGAAGCCCCGCTGGAGCCCTCGTCCCGGCTCGCACTGCCGTCCTGGCCGTCCTCCGGGCCGCTCTCGGTACCCGCGGCGCCGTCGGCGGCCTCCTCGGCCTCCTGGGCGCCCTTGGCGCCCTCGCCGTCCTCGTCCTGATCCACCTCCTCGGCGGACCGTACCCACGTCGCGGCGACGGCGTGCAGCTGCTCGCCACTGTCCGTAGCGGAATCGTCACGCCTGCCGGTCGTCCCGCCCGTGGACTCGGACTCGGGGTCCGAATCCACGGAGTCGGACTCCGCGGCCTTGGCGGAGTCCTCTGCCTCCTCGTCGTCGGTCTGCGCGTCACGCGCCGACAGCACCCGGGTGGCCGTGTCCACGCCTCCGCGATTGCTCGCGGAGGCCGTGGCCTTCGACGACGTGGACGGAGCCGAAGCCGAAGCCGAAGCCGAAGCCGAAGCCGAAGTCGTTGACGACGACGGTGACGAAGTCTCCTGGGTCACCGCCAGTCGAGGGTCCCGCCTGCCGGCGGCGCCTCCCCCGCTCCTGGCCTCGGGAACCGGACCCGCGCTCCCCGGCGTCGGTTCTGCCGACGACTCGCGCTGCTTCGAACTGTCGGGGGACTCGCCCGCCACCGATGCCTCCTCCATTGCGCCGCGCGTCGCGCGTACGCCAACCGAACCGTGAAACCGTTCCGCCACCCACGACAGCGCTTCACGGCGCTGTCCGAACCATCTACCAGTGTCCTGTGTGTGGACTTCCCCCACGTGGTAGACGAGAACGACATACCTATCGGTTCCCTTACAAACCAGTCACGTGCTCTCGACAGACCAATGTGAGAGGGGTCACCCTGTCATTCATCCACGCGGGGAGGCATGGATGGGCAGGAGCCGCAGAACACTTCCGGAAGAGCTTCTGCTGCTGGCGTTGGACCCGACCACGGGTACCACCGCACAGCCGCAGTCGCTCGACCTCGGTCTGGCCGGAGCACAGCTAGTGGAGCTGGCGCTGGCCGGACGGATAGCCCCAGACGGGGATCGTATCGCCGTGGTGGTACCACGGCCGACTGGAGATCCGACATTGGACTGCGCGTTGGAGTTGCTGCGAAGGCGCGGCGCTCCGGTCCGGGCGGTCAACTGGATTGGCGGGCCGCGTCTAGGGCTCCGCCAGACCTACCTCTCGCATCTGGAGCGGTGCGGCATGGTGCATGCCGTGGCCGGTCAGATGTGCGGGGTGTTGCCGACGACTCGCTACCAGGCGACGGACAACGAGATCAGCCGGGAGATCAAGGCCCGGCTGGACTCCGCGATCCGTACCGGCGTGCCACCGGACCCACGGACCGCGGCGCTCGCCGCACTGGCGCACGCCGTGGGTCTCGGCAAGCACCTGTACCCGGGGAACGAGGGTCGCTCCTCACGTTCCCGGTTGCGGGACCTGATCAGGCACGACCCGATGGGCGGACTGGTGGCGCATGCCGTGATGGACGTGCAGAACGGTGTGGCGGCCCAGCCACGCCGTAACCCGGCCCCGGCAGGAGGCCGTCAGGCCGCCACCGCCGGTGGCAGGGGTGGACCGGAGCCCGCCCGTGGCGTTCCGGCCCAACCGCGCCACGGATCCATGGCGCGCGCCGTGGCCCATTAGGACCACTGACCGGCCACGGCACCGCAGACCCGGTCACGGGAGCCGCTGTCCGAGCGGGGCGGAGAGAGTGCGAACTCTCTCCGCCCCGCTCGGCGTGCCGGAAAACGGCCACCGTGCGGACTCCGCACCGCTCCGTGCCACCGCCGCCCTCGCCCCCCACGAACGGGGGTGTACGCGCTGGATATCCGCTGTTCTCCAGCGGCGGGAAGCACCTTGGTGGCAGTCTGCTCAACACCAGATACGCAAAGTGGCAAGTACGAGTAAGTACGAGGCACGCAGCCGGAGGTGCACGTCCCGTGGCGTCCAATGTCAATCCCACCGTCAGGCGACGCCGGCTGGGCCAGGAGCTGCGCAGGCTCCGTGAGCTCAAGGGCATGACGGCGGAGGAAGTGGCGGAACGACTGCTGGTGTCGCAGTCGAAGATCAGCCGGCTGGAGAACGGCCGACGCAGCATCAGCCAGCGTGACGTCCGCGACCTCTGCGGCGTCTACGAGGTCGAGGACCAGCGGATCGTCGAGTCGCTGATGCAGATGGCCAAGGACTCACGCCAGCAGGGCTGGTGGCACGCCTTCGGCGACATCCCGTACAGCGTCTACATCGGCCTGGAGACGGACGCGGAGTCGCTCAGGGTCTACGAACCCCAGATCATCACCGGCCTGTTGCAGACCGGGGCGTACGCGGAGGCCATCATCCGGGGCGGTTCGCCGGAGGCGTCGGAGCAGGAGAACGACAAGCGCGTCGAGGTGCGCCTGCGTCGGCAGAGCCGCATCACCGCCGAGACGGATCCGCTGCGACTGTGGGTGGTCCTGGACGAGGCGTCGCTGCGCCGGGTCGTCGGGAGCCGGCAGGTCATGCGTGAACAGTTGGAGCACGTCATGGAGTTGTCGCAGCAGCCGCACATCACCGTGCAGGTGCTGCCGTTCGAGGTGGGCGCGCACTCGGGCATCAACGGCCAGTACTCCATCCTGGAGTTCGCGGACGCGGCCGATTCGAGCGTCGTGTACATCGAGGGCGTGACCAGCGACCTGTACCTGGAGAAGCCGCACGACGTGCAGAAGTACACCGTGATGTACGAGCACCTGCGGGCCCAGTCCCTGAACGTGGAGCAGTCCCGCCAACTGGTCGAGAGGGTCGCGAAGGAGTACGCGCGCTGACGTCCCGGTAAGACGATCAAGGCTCTCCGGCAGGCAAAGGGGCGGCACTGTACACCGCTGACATGTCTCGTTGGATGTCTCTCCTGGAATATGCCACCCGGTCGAGTGAATGGCTGCTCCGAGGGGAGAGAGTGGCGAGTAGCGTCGATCACGCCAGCCGTCAGTGACGGTTGGCGCAATCCGTTCTGCGGGTCCCTGCTGGAATGCGCAGCCCGGTGACAGCAACTCGGCAACTGGCTACGGAGCGAAAATGACAATTCGTCTGGGCGTCACGGAAACGTGGACGACGTCCTCCTACACCAACAACAACGGCGCGTGCGTGATGGCCAGGTCGACCACCGAGGAAGCACTGGAACTCGGGGACACCAAGATCCCCGAGGGGCCGAAGCTGGCCTTCCCCACAGGCGCGTGGAGCGTTTTCGTGGCCTCGGTGAAGGCCTGAGAAGGCCACAACCACACGGGGACGGGCAACCAGGGACGGACGACAGAGGCAGGCAGAGGGCCGCCGGCAGCCCCGCCACGACGGGACACCTGCCGGTGGCACCCACCACAAGCCCGGTCCCGCCGTCCCGCCCCTCCCCGCATGACTGAAGAGCCCTCTCGACGAGATCGCCGTCCTTGCCGAGAGGGCTCGGCCCATGCCCATGAACTTTCCGTACATCTCGCAACTCCTCCCGGAGAGTCGTCCACGGAGGTACTCGGCGAGGGTCCGCTGCCCGGCGATCCGCGCCTCGACATCCGCCCAGTAGGCGGCGAGCCGGTCGGCCGCCACAGCACTGTCGTCCGCGTCGACGACCTCGGCGATCCGGGCGAGCGGCATGTCCAGCTGCCGCAACAGCGCCACCGTCCGGGCCCGCTCGACCTGGCCCGCCCGGTAGAACCGGTACCCGGTGGCCTCATCGACCCGCGCCGGAGCCAGCAGCCCCAGCCGGTCGTACAACCGCAACGCCTTGGCCGACAACCGCGCCCGCGCCGCGAACGCGCCGATCCCGAGCAGTTCCTCGTCCACCGCGCCCTCCTCCGCCGTCGGGCGGCCCGTCCGCCCGACGACACGAAGGCTGGACCCTGCCCCAGGGACAAGGTCAACGCAGCCACCGGAACCGGCCCCGGAGAAAACCCGGAACCGGCCCCGGACGAGACCCGGAACGGACGGAGCGACCGCCCCTAACCGAGCGCGCTCTCGACCGCCGCCACGACCTCCGCCGCCTCCGGCTCGGTCTGCGGCGAGAAACGGGCGACGACCTTGCCGTCCCGCCCGATCAGGAACTTCTCGAAGTTCCAGCGGACGTCCCCGCTGTGCCCCTCGGAGTCGGCGAAGCCGACCAGCCGCTCGTACAGCGCGTGCCGCCCCTCCCCGTTGACCTCGACCTTCTCGGTCATCGGGAAGGTCACGCCGTACGTCGCGGAGCAGAACTCGGCGATCTCCTCCGAGGTGCCCGGCTCCTGCCCCATGAACTGGTTGCAGGGCACGCCGAGCAGCGTGAAGCCCTTCGCCGCGTACTGCTCGTGCAGGCGCTCCAGCCCGGCGTACTGCGGGGTCAGCCCGCACTTGGAGGCCACGTTCACGACAAGCACGACCTGGCCCGCATACTGCGCCAGCCTGGCGGAACCGCCGCTCAGAGCAGCGATCTCAACATCGAGGGGGGAAGAACCGTTGGTCTCTACAGTCGTCATACCCGGATGCTAGCTCCGGCACGTGACAAGGCATAACAAGGAGTGGCATACGCGACGCATACGCAACGCGACGCTCCCGTGTTGCACGGTCGCTCCCTTCCTCGCCGCCACATCCGCCTCTCCCGTGGATCCGACGACACGCCGAACACCTCGCACCGCCGACCCCATCGAAGCTCTCGGCTGCTGCTGCCCGGCCCCGGACCACAACGGCCCCCGAGGTCACAAATGGCTGCTCCGCTTCCTCTCCGCTTCCTTCGCCATCCACGCCCGACAACCCGCTCGAGCCAGAGTTCCCACGGCCAGGGAGACGAGGACGGCACCCCAGTCGATGACATGCGGCATCCCGGGAAAGAACGCGAAGAACGCCAGCGTGGCGGCAAGCCCCACGACGAACGCCACGATCCCGCCCCGGCGTCGACGCGCCGCGTACCCCGGAGCCGTCTCCGGCCCATGCTGCTCGGTCATGAGGCGCTCACTTCGTGACGTGGTGACACTGACCGACCCGCTGCACCCCGTTGACGTAGAGGTGCGCGCACGCCTTGCCGTACTGCGGCAGGCGTTGTGGGGAGCTGCTGCGCAAGGGGTTGCTCGGCGGCGGAGCTGTTCCACGTCAATGCCGTGATCCCGGACCGGTTCCTCCAAGCCGCCCCGGTATCCCCTGCCTCCGGTGACGAAGCCTCAGCCGCCGTTCGCGCGGCGGCGGAAGGACCCCAGTGCGAGGGCGGTTTCCTCCGGTCGGATCCGGGTGACTCCGTGCAGGGTTCTCGCAGGAGGCGCCGAAACGGCTTCCCAGGTGCGAGCCAACTGGGCCCGCGATGTCGCTCTGCCACCCACGCTCAGGGGTGGTGACCCGAACTTGTGTTGGAGGCCTTGTGCCCTCATGTGACGTGTGGCACAGTCCAGCGCCACCGAGTGTCAAAAAATGACATCCAGTGCCATACGTTCCGGGAGCCCCCTCGTGAACCAGCAGCGAACCGTGCAGGACGGCACCGACGCCCTGCACGCCATGGCAAGCCGCAAAGCGGCCTTCCGTCTCTTGCCGATCCTGTGCCTCACGTACTTCATGGCGTTCGTGGACCGCACCAACGTCGGTATGGCCAAGACGTCACTCGAAGCCGACGTGGGCATCAGCGCCGCGGCGTACGGCGTCGGGGCCGGCATCTTCTTCCTGAGCTACGCGTGCCTGGAGGTGCCCAGCAACCTGATCATGTACCGCGTCGGGCCGCGGCGCTGGATCACCCGGATCGCCGTGACCTGGGGTCTGCTGTGCTCCTGCATGATGTTCGTGCAGGACGAACTGTCTTTCTACGTCGTCCGGTTCCTGCTCGGCGCGGCCGAGGCCGGCCTGTACCCGGCGCTCATGTACACCGTCACGATCTGGTTCTCGCAGAAGCAGCGGGTGACCGTGGTCGGGATCCTCTACCTCGCCGTGTGTGCCGGTTTCGCGCTCGGAGGTCCCCTCGGTGGCGCTCTCATGGAGCTCCACGGAGCGGGCGGACTGTACGGCTGGCAGTGGATGTTCCTCGTCGAGGGCCTGCTCACCGTGGTCGTCGCCTACTTCGTGTGGCGTCTCGTCCCCGACCGGCCAAAGGACGCGCCGTGGCTGACGGCGCGGGAGGCCGCGGTGCTGACGGACCGCGCGGTCATGCGGACCGCTCCGGGGCACGGCACCCTGAAGGGCAACGTCAGGATCGCCTTCGCCCGGCCGTTCATCCTCGCCCTGTCCCTGATCTACTTCGCGAACCAGGTCAACAGCGTGGCGATCCAGTACAACTTCCCGTCCATCGTCGAAAGCCTCGACGTCGAAGGGTCCTTCCTGATCGGTGTCGTGAGTGGCAGCGCCGGTATCGCCGCGTTCGTCGGCGTGCTCGTGATCTCGTGGATCCAGCGCCGCGTGCGGAACGAGATCCGGGTCCTGACGTACGTGACGGTCGCCACGGTCCCGGTGGCGCTCGCGTACAGCGTCTCCGACGGCGCCGTCCTGCGCATTCTGCTGATCGACGCCGCGATGCTGCTGCTGGTCGGCATCCTCCCGCTCTACTGGTCGGTCGCGATGGCGAGGATGTCCGGGCTGATGGCCGCGGCCGGGCTCGCGTTCATCAACACGGTCGGGCTGCTCGGCGGGTTCGTCGGCCCCTACCTGTACGGGCTCGCCGAGAGCCGGGGAAGTGAGTCCGCCGGGCACGCCGTGCTCGTCGGAGCCGCTGTCCTCGGCGTGCTGCTCCTGCCGGTGCTGCGTCGCACCGTACGTTCCGAGGACAGGCGGTCCATTCGTGATGCCGGCCTGGGCTCTCCGGCCGGCGCGGAAGGGGTGAAGTAACCATGCGGAACCGTGTCATCGCCGTCCTGCTCGGCATCATGCTGGCAGCCACCTCGTTGGGCGTGACGTCGCCCGCGAGTGCCCACGAGACGTCCGTCGTGCGGCACACGAGTCTCGGGTCCGTCAGGGGCGTCGACCAGAGCCGGCCCACCGGTACCCTCGCCTGGCTCGGCGTCCCGTACGCCGAGCCCCCCGTCGAACGGTTGCGCTGGCGTGCTCCGGTGACCCACCGCCCCTGGCGCGGAGTGCGCGACGCACGCCGCTTCGGGGACGGCTGCATCCAGGAGGGGCGGCTCTTCAGCCCGGCGCCGAGCGGTCCGCACTACGGGCTCGACATCCGTGACGGCCTGAAGGAACCCGTGGGTTCGGAGGACTGCCTCACGCTCAACGTGTTCCGGCCGTCGACCGTGCGAAAGAACCTCCCGGTCATCGTGTTCCTCCATGGCGGAAGCAACATGGTCGGCTACGCGGCGGATCCGATGTACGACGGGCGGGCGCTGGCGCGCAAGGCGGACGCGGTCGTGGTCACCGTGAACTACCGGCTGGGTGTCTTCGGATGGCTCGACCTGCCCGGGCTCAAGAACCGGGGGCCGGACGACGACTCGGGCAACTTCGGAACGCTGGATCAGGTCGAGGCACTTCGCTTCGTCAACCACAACGCGCACGCGTTCGGCGGCGACCCGTCGAACGTGACCGTCATGGGCGAGTCCGCCGGCGCGGTCAACGTGTGGGCGCTCATGGTCTCGCCGCTCAGCAAGGGTCTGATCGACAAGGCGATCCCGCTCAGCGGCGGTCTGAGTTTCGCCACGCCGGCGTCGGCGCGCGCCTACGCCGAGAAGTTCGTGGACGAGGCGGCGGGTTCGGCTCGCGACCGAGGCGATGCCGTGCGCCGCCTGAGGTCGATGTCCGCCGACGCGCTCATCCGCGCGCAGGTGCGTCTGGGCGCCGAAGTCGGAGATCCGCCCCGGGTGATCGCGGACGGCTCGGTGCTGCCCACCGACTACCACGCCGCGATCGCGTCCGGACAGTACCGTGACATCCCGGTACTCGCCGGCAACACCCTGGAGGAGGGAAAGCTGTTCGGGTCGGTCATCGGCGCGTACCGCCCGACCGACTACCAGCGTTTCACGTGGCAGTACCGGTTCGATCCCGACCGGCCGTCCCGGTGGGAGGTCGACGACTTCATCGTCGACCGCTATCTGCCGGTCGACGGTCCCGGCGGATGGAACGAGGAGGCCGGCCGGCTGACCGACGCCGTCTTCACCGGAATCGTCCTGGACTCCATGAACTCCCTGAAGGCGGCCGGAAACGACCGCCTCTTCCACTACCGGTTCGGCTGGAACCAGGAGCCCGCTCCGTTCGACGAGGTGTACGGCTCGGTCCACGCCATGGACCTGCCGTTCCTGTTCCACACCTTCGACGAGGGGTTCTTCGCCTTCGCGTTCAGTCGCAGGAACGAGCCGGGGCGTCTGCAGTTGTCGGACATGATGATCGCCAGTGTGCGCGCGTTCGTACGCACCGGGAGTCCGCAGCATTCCGGCCTCGGCGCGCAGTGGAGTCAGTGGCCGCACACCATGGACCTCGACGCCGGGGACAGAAGGGCGACCGCCAGGCCCGGCCTGTTCGGCGGGTAGGCGGCGCCGACCACACGCGGGGGGAGACAGCCGGCCCGGCCTCCCCCCGCGACCGTGGTCATAGACTCACGACGACTTCGCGCGAAGACGTCGAGGAGTCGAGGAGGGGAGGGGCCGTGGCCGAACGGGGGCTGGAGACGAAGTACCGCATCGCGGAGACGGCGATGGCGCTGTTCCTGGAGCAGGGCTACGAGAGCGTCACCGTGGAGGCCGTCGCGGACGCGTCGCAGGTGTCACGGCGTACGGTGTTCCGGCACTTCGACGGCAAGGACGAGCTGGCGTTCCCCGATCACTCCGCGCGACTGGAGCTGCTGGCGCGCCACCTGGTGAAGCCGACCGGGGGACGGTCGCCGGTGGACGTCGTCGTCGCGGCCACCGAGGTGGTGATGCTCGACTTCCTGAGCAGGCCCGAACTGGTGCTCCAGCGCTACCGGCTGACCCGGGTCGTGCCCGAGTTGCGCAGGCGTGAGGTGCTCGAGAACGAGCGCTATGTCGCCCTGACACGGGCGTATCTGCGGGACCGGCTGCCCGCGGACGGTCCGGCGTTCCTGCCGGTGGCGCTCTCCGCGCTGATCGACGCGATGCATCGGTCGGCGCTCGGCAACTTCGCCCGCAGCGGCGGGACGGCGGACGCGTACGCCGAGCTCAAGGAAGGCATGGAGTGGATCCGCCGGATGTTGGCCGAGGAACCGGCTGCGGGCAGCCCCCTGCTGTTCGCCGTGCTGCCGGACACGGCGGCCGCACGGCACGCGCTGTCGGTGCTGCGCGGCGAGGCACAGGACCTGCTCTGAGCCCGGCGCGTCAGCCGCAGTCGATGCCGGGTATGCCGGGCGTGCCGGACCGTATGGCAGGGGCGCCGCGGGTCCGGCCGTTCGGCTGTGGCCGGTCGTTCCCTCAAGGGCTGCTGTTCCCCGTCGACTACTCCACGTCGACGCCGTAGTCCCGGACCAGTTCCTCCAGGCCGCCCCGGTACCCCCTGCCTCCGGTGACGAAGTCCCAGTCGCCGTTCGCGCGACGGCGGAAGGACCCCAGTACGAGCGCGGTTTCCTCCGGGCGGCCGTCGGAGACCGGCAGTTGGCCGAGTGGGGAGCCCTCGGTGTCCAGCAGTCGGATGCCGGCGTCGGTGAACCCGGAGAGGTCGGCCGCGGGGTTGGCGACAGGATCGATGGCGGCGATGACGACGAGGCGGTCGGCGTGTGCCGGCAGGGCGTCGAAGGAGACCTGGACGGCGGCTCTGTCCGGTGCGACGGGGACGAGCGCGCGGACCGTGCCGTCGGGTGTGCGGGGGTTGTTGTAGAAGACGAAGTGGTCGTCGTCCAGGATTTGGTTGCCGTGACAGACCAGCGCGCACACGTCCAGGGCGACGCTGCCCGACCAGTACATGCCCAACACGTTGTGGTCGTCCGTGCCGGCCCCGCCGCTGCCGCCACTCCTGCTGTCACTGCCTGTGTCGCTGCCGGTCTCACTGTCCGGTGCTGTCCGCTGGGCGGGCACCGGGCGCCCGCCGCTGCCCAGCCGTCCGCGCAGTCCGTGGCGGTGCAGCAGGTCGACCAGTTCGGAGCCCGCCACCAGTTCCAGGGGCTTGCCGTTGGCGAAGGTGTGCGAGCCGGGGCCGAACGCGGACGTCGTGACCAGGACACCCTTGTTGGCGCCGGCGTCCTGGACGGTGCCGTACAAGTCGCGGACGGCGGTCGGGGGAACGGTGTTGCGGTAGCGCTTGACCTGCACGACGATCTTGCCGCCGCGGATCGGGGCCGGGTCCAGCGCATCGACGTCGACGCCGCCGTCGTTCGAGCGCTGGGTGGTCACGGCCTGCATGCCCATGGCCCGGAACAGATCGGCGACCAGCGTTTCGAAGGCGACGGGATCCATCTCGTACAGATCCGGCTCTTCGCCGTCTCCATGCGTGACGACGCCGTTGCCGACGTCTTCGGGAAGCCGGCCGGGTCGCACGGGCGCGTACTGGTCGGGGCGCGAGGACAATTGCCCCCGGAGTCCGTCCACCAGGCAGTTGACCGCGTTCACCTGTTCCAGATGCAGCGCGGCGAACGTCGAACGCGAAGCCATGACAGTGCCGAGGAACATGGGTGTCCGTCTGCCGGTCGTCGGGTCGTGATCGTCCACGAACCCGTTCAGCGCGACCGATTCCAGCGCGCCGAACTCATCGGCTGCGAACAGGTCCCGCAGAACCAGCAGGAGACACTGCGCGAGTACGTCCCGGTACAGGGCGCGGCGCTGCGTGACCGGCCGGGGCGACTCCTTCATCTGATCGGCGTTGATCATGTAGCGCGCAGACTTCGTCTCCGGGACGATGTCGTACCTGGGCAGCTCCCAGTTCAGTACCAACTGGCGCGCCTCCGAGTCGTACGCCGCGGACAGCCGACGGGGCAGGTCCTGGGGCCAACCGGTCGAGGCGTAGAGGGCGGCGGAGAAGTACTCCACCGCGGCCTCGGGATCTCCGTTGCGAAGCCCCGTCGCCATCTCCGCGATGCCGGCGTTGTGCCGACGGATCTCGTCCAACCGGGCCTCGGCCCACTGCTGGTACTGCTCCTGATAGGTGGCCAACTGGTGCTGACGCTGCGCTTCAGCGGCCTGCGCGGCCTGCCAGTCGTGCTCGAACCTGGAGCGGGCCTCCGCCTGTGCCTGCGCTCGCCGCGTGGCGGTCCAGCCGCTCTGCTGCGGCTGGTACCGGTGGGGGTCCGGCATGCGGATGGGGTGTGCGAGCTGCCCCGGGGAGAACGCCTCGATCTGCTCCGGCCGGGTGAGCGCGTCAGCCCTGAACGCCGGAGCCCGGCACCCCGTCGCCAACAGGCCCTGCAACGAATCGATCTGCGCGTCGAGCTCCTGCGTACGACGCCGGGCCTCCGCCTCACGCTGCTCCCGGTACGCCGCTTTCTGCTCACGGTAACTGCGTGTGATCTCCCGCTGGTGGGCGCGCTGCTGCCACTCCTGCTGCCGCTGGTATCTGGCTTGCGCCTCCTGCTGACGTTGCTGTTGGCGCTGCGCCTCGGCCCAGACGGCGACCAACTGGTTGGAGCGACGACTCATGCTCTACAGGCCCTCCCCCCGGCGACCTGGCATGTATGCGCCAGACCCCGACCCCATAACCAGCAGTGATGGGACGACTCTAGTCGGCAACCAACGCAGTGCGCGTCCGTCCGTGGGATGAAGCCCGTTGTGGCCGACGAGCTCGGCGGTGCGGGCCGGGGCCAACCTGGTGACGTGAGTGCGGGGACGCCGGCCGGGGTGGCCGCGGCTCCGGCGCGTCATGCCCCGGCCGAAGCCGAGCGACCGCGGCAGAGGGGCACCGGTGGAGAACCTTTCACTCGCGCGGGCCAAAACCTGTCATGACTGATGTAGACATGCATCCGCGAGGGAGTTAACGTGTCTGCTGTAGCCAGGAAGTCGGTGAGGCGTGGCAGACATGGACTGCCCGCGCGGAACAAAGGTTGTGGCACGGCGGTGGAGTGGTGGGGCCGGAGTAGGCTTTGGGTCCCCTCGCTGATCGCCGGGCCCGGTGGCCTCATGAGGGCCGCCGACAGTACGCAGGACCCGCAGCATCAAGAGGTTGGACAGAAGGAAGAGAAAAGGAGGCGGACGCCATCAGGATCGCCCGGGCGAGAACGGTTCGCTCGGGTACCGCAGGCACCGGAACGGAAGGTGGTCCCACGGTCACGCATCCGCGATCCCCGCACTCTCCGCCCCCTGTCGGGGGCCGGTGCGGAAACAGAAGGCCGGCCTCGCAGTAAGCCGGTCGATGGTGTTACAAATCCCTCGGGGCCTTGGTGCCGTACGGCACCAAGGCCCCTCGACGCATTCCCCCATTAGAGGTGCAGATGACCGCAGACACACCGCTCGACCGCATCGATGACGACGACTACCCCGCTTACACCATGGGACGAGCAGCGGAGATGCTTGGTACCACGCCCGCTTTCCTGCGGGCCCTCGGCGAAGCCCGGTTGATCACGCCCCTGCGCTCCGAGGGCGGCCACCGCCGCTACTCCCGCTATCAGTTGCGTATCGCCGCCCGAGCCCGGGAAATGGTTGACCAGGGGACTTCCATCGAGGCGGCTTGCCGCATCATCATCCTGGAGGACCAGCTCGAAGAGGCCCAGCGCATCAACGACGAACTGCGACGCGGTGATGTCGGGGCTGGCCACAAGGCGGACGCCTGACCTGCACCTCACAGTGAACGGCAGCCCTACCGGGCCCGTGGCCGGCAGCCGATCAGGCCGGGCGTCGCAGTCCGGCCTGGGGCGGCAGCCCGAAAGCCGCGTGGCCGGTGCTGCCGTGTCGGCCCTCGGACCGGCAGTCGAGTGCCACCGAATGATCCGCACCCGATGTGCCGGTCGCGCATGCCGCGGCTCACCGGGCGCCCCCTGCGCCCTCACCGCTGTCCTGTACCGGGGCTCGCGGTTCTCCCGTCGGTCAGATGGACATGGGGGCGCCAAGCATCGCGGAAGCCCGCTGGAGCGGGTCGACGATCCTCGCGGCTGCCGTCTCCGCGGTCTCTGCGGCCTGGGAGGCGGTGCGGCAGGTGAAGCCGAGCTGAGCCATGGCCCGGAGGACTTCGCCGCCGCTGAAGTCACGGCGGTCCTGGCGGGTGATGACCTGACCGACCTGCTTGGCGGGGTAGTGACGGCGCCCGATGATCACGGAGTCGCCGGTGACCGGCTCGGGCTTGACGCCCTTCATCGATTCCAGCACGCCGGCCTTGGTGAGCTCGAACGGGAAGCGGGCAATAACACAACGCACGATGCCTCACAAGGAGAAGAGAGGGGAAAAGAAGAGGGCGACCGCGGTGAGGCGGTTCAGCGGGAGAGGGCGGGAACGCCCAGGGCGTTGCCGTGGGCGTCGACCACGGGCAGGATCCCGAGCCGCCGGTGCCGCATCGCGTGCTCGGCCTCGGCCACCGTGGTCAGCGGCGAGGCGAAGAGCCCGCCGTCGTCGGAGATGTCACGCAGGCGGACCCGGTCGGTGAATCCGGAACTGTCCCGTACGGAGGTGAGCCGGGCCCGGGTGACCAGGTCGGTGTACTGGCCGTCCTCGTCACAGACGACGAGGTGATCCGTGCGGGCGGCGGCCATGACGGACAGCGCCACCTCGATGGTCATGTCGTTCCAGACCTGGGGCCCGGCCGCGCCCATGGCATCGGCAACCGTCCTGTGCACGGCGTTGCCGCTCGTTGAGCGGGAACGCGTCTGGACCAGCGTCAAGAGGTGCCTCCTGCAGAGATGGTTCAGCTTCCTGATCAGGACGGTTCCGGGTTCTGGAGACCGGGACCCGGCTTCTGGGCCCCGGGTCCCGGCTTCCGGGTTTCTAGGCTGCCGCGTCGGAGACGGACCGCCGTGCGGGCGCGCGCCGGGCCGCCGGAACGGAGCGGCGCCGGCCGCGTGAGGTGGCGCCGCGCTTGGGGCGTTCGACCACCGGTGCGGTGATGACGACCGGGATGCCGGAGGGGGCCTGGGCGCCGGTGATGCGGTGCAGGGCCTCCGCGCCCGCGCGGACCTGGGTGGTCTGCGGGACGATGCCGGCCATTTCCATGAGACGGGTCATGGCGCGGCGCTGGTTCGGGGTGACCAGGGTGACGACGCTGCCGGACTCCCCGGCGCGGGCCGTACGGCCGCCGCGGTGGAGGTAGTCCTTGTGGTCGGTCGGAGGGTCGACGTTGACGACGAGGTCGAGGCTGTCGACGTGAATGCCGCGCGCGGCGACGTTGGTCGCCACCAGCACGCTGACGTGCCCGTTCTTGAACTGCGTCAGCGTACGGGTGCGCTGCGGCTGCGACTTGCCCCCGTGCAGGGAGGCGGCCCGCACCCCGCTGTTCAGAAGGTGCTCGGTGAGGCGGTCCACGGCGTGCTTGGTGTCCAGGAACATGATCACGCGGCCGTCGCGTGCGGCGATCTCGGTGATGGCCGCGTGCTTGTCGGCGCCGTGGACATGGAGCACGTGGTGCTCCATCGTCGTGACCGCGCCGGCCGACGGATCGACGGAGTGCACGACGGGGTCGCTCAGGTAGCGGCGCACGAGCAGATCGACGTTGCGGTCGAGCGTGGCGGAGAACAGCATGCGCTGCCCCTCAGGACGGACCTGGTCGAGCAGGGCGGTGACCTGCGGCATGAAGCCCATGTCGGCCATCTGGTCCGCTTCGTCGAGGACGGTGACGGACACCTGGTCCAGTCGGCAGTCGCCGCGTTCGATGAGGTCCTTGAGACGTCCGGGGGTGGCGACGACGAGCTCGACACCGCGGCGCAGCGCGCCGGCCTGCCTGCTGATCGGCATCCCTCCCACGACCGTCGCCAGGCGCAGCTTCACGGAGCGGGCGTACGGCGTCAGCGCGTCGGTGACCTGCTGGGCCAGCTCACGCGTCGGTACGAGGATCAGCCCCAGCGGCTGCCCGGGCTCCGCGCGCTGCCCGGCCGTACGGGCCAGCAGGGCCAGTCCGAAGGCGAGGGTCTTGCCGGAACCGGTACGCCCCCGGCCGAGGACGTCACGGCCGGCGAGGGAGTTCGGCAGCGTCGCGGCCTGGATCGGGAACGGGACGGTCATGCCCTGCGAACCGAGCGAGGCCAGCAGTTCCTTGGGCATGTCGAGATCGGCGAAGCTCTCCACGGCGGGCAGTGCCGGGGTGATCGTCTTCGGGAGGGCGAACTCGCCCTGCAACGCGGCGGGGCGGCGGCTGGGACCGTTGGAACGAGCCGGTCCGCCGGAGCGGTTCGGGGACGACGAGCCGAACCGGTTGCCGTTCTTCGCGGGGGCGGCGCCGCCGCCGTTCCGGGTGCGGCCGAAGCGGTCGTTCGTGCGTGTGCGGTTCATTACGAGACCTTCCTTGATACGGCACATATCAAGGAATTCCCGCAGCAGTGAGCAGCATGGAGAATTGCAAGAACGGGCCGAATGGAACACGAAGATGAATCGTGCGCCATGATGTGATCGAGAGGGGATGCTCTGGTATCCCCGAAGCGGAATCCGTGTGCGTAAGTGCGCGGATTCCTCATAGTCGTCCCGCAGGCGAAATCACTGCGGAAAGCGCGGAAAGTGCGTACAGCTGGGGCCCGCACCCCGAAGGATGCGGGCCCCAGCTGTAAGTGTGCGCCGACGTCAGGCGGGAACGATGTTCTCGGCCGTCGGGCCCTTCTGGCCCTGCGCGATGTCGAAGCTGACCTTCTGGCCTTCGAGCAGCTCACGGAAGCCCTGGGCGGAGATGTTCGAGTAGTGGGCGAACACGTCAGCGCCGCCACCGTCCTGCTCGATGAAGCCGAAGCCCTTTTCTGCGTTGAACCACTTCACGGTGCCAGTAGCCATGTTTTGTCTCCTTCGGGGCAGTGAGTCGGCACCCGCACTGTACGGATGCCGTGTCGCCGCGATGATCACCCCGCCGGAAAAAGAACCGGTGCCAAAAGGCACTTCCAGTGGCGAAGAAGCCGACTGAGAAGAACTTGGAATTTCGGGAACCACAACTGCAACTGGGATAGACAGTAGCACGTCGCGGCGGTCCGTGTGCCTTGAAGAATTCCACTCCGATCGTTACTGCAAGGAAACTGCCTGCACGGTTCCGTAAAACTCTCACTCCGCGGATGCAGATATAATGTCGTCCAGACCCGCTGGTCCGTAAATCCCCGACTCCGGCCACGAGGACGACGGCCCGGACCGGTGAAGGCGGAGCCCGCGTAGCGGTTCAGCCGCGGGCAGGCCCCGGAGGCCGACCACGCGTAACAGCTCCAGCCGTTCAAGGGCCGGCAGAACGAACTCGCCGCGCCGGCTTCCCCGAGCACCTGAACGACGAGCGCCGTCCCGGCGTCGTCGGGCGGTTCATCTCGCTCGCCGAGGAGGCGGGCCTGCTCGGCGACGGCGGTCGGTGTGACATCGGTGCGCTGGGAGACCACCCTGAGCATCGCGCAACCGTCAGACGGGGCCCTGCCCGGCGATGCTGCCGGCCGGGTCGTCGAGCAGGGCGATGCGGGCGGTGACGCGTTTGCCGACGGGCTCGCGCTGGACCACGAGACTCCGCGCGACGGCCATGACGATCTCCAGCCCGTGCTGCCCCACCCGCTCGGCGTCGGTGGCCCGGGCCGCCGGCAGCGCCGGCTCGGAGTCCCACACCACCACCTCGACCGTGTCGCCCGCGATGCGCAGGTCCATCAGGACGGGGCCCGGCGCGTACTTGCGTGCGTTGGTGACCAGCTCGCTGACCACCAGCTGTGTCAGGTCCAGGGCGCGCTGCGGGACGCGCAGGCCGTGCTCGGCCTGTACTCGTGCGAGGAAGTCCGTGGCAAGGTGGCGGGCCCGGGCGATGGACGTGCCCTCCCCGTCCAGGGCCACTGTGGTCTGCAGGGCCGGCCGGTCCAGCGCGGCTCCGTCCTCGTCCATAGGCACGGGTTCCATCCGACCGCCTTCGCTTCCCGGCTCACACCTCCGCGCATACCCGGGCTTGCGCCGGTACACGCCCTGCGCCCCCTGCCGGGCTCCCTTTCCCGGCGCCGGAGCATCGTTTCGGCCGTTGGGCAGGCAGCACTTCGGGCGGAAGGTCTGGTGTGCAAGTATCACCGACATGGCCGAGGAACCAGTACCGGGCAGCGAACAAGCCGGACAGCGCGGCGGACTGTCGGTCGTGACCACCGCCATCGACGGCGTCCGGGTGCTCCACCTGACCGGGGAGATCGACCACCACACCTGCGAACCACTGCGGCAGGCCCTGAACACACTCACTGCCGACCGGCCCCGCGTGGTCGTCGACATGAGCCGGGTCACCTTCATGGACTCCAGCGGCATCAACACCCTCATCGTCGCCTACAAGAACGTCACCGCGGCCGACGGCTGGATCCGACTCGCCGCACCCACCGCCCCTGTACTGCGCGTTCTGCAACTCGTCCGCGTCGACGACCTCATCACCTGCTACCCCGACCTGAGCCAGGCCCTCGCCCCTCAGAGTCCGTAACACGATCTTGCTGAAACGTCCTGGTCGGCCATGACCGGTGTGACCACTCGGCTGTTCGTGAGGGTGTGACCACTCGGCCGTGGATCGTGGACGATGACGTGTGGGTGCTGATCGAGCCGTTGCTGCCGCCGCGGCCGGAGAGGTCGCCGGGGCTGCGGCCGGTGGCGGGCCGTCTCTGTCTCCAGGGCGTCCTGATACCGGGTGACACCCACTCAGGGTCCCGGCCCCTGTCGTGTCCCTGTCTCGGCCGGGCGGCCGGCGGCGGAGCCGGGAAGTAAGTCCGATCGGTGACTTTTCACGTCCATATGGTTGCTAAGAGTGGAAATGTTACGGGAGTGGCCCATAACGTCGGGCTCATGAGGAAATACCAGGCCACATGCCTCAGTTGCGCCATCGCACCCCTCGTCATCGGCATGGGTGCCCTCGCTCCGGCCGCCTCCGCCCGTAGCGGACCCGAGCAAATGATCAGTCCGGGCCAGTCCCTCCAGAAGGCCGTTGACGCGGCCACCCCCGGAGCCACCATCGTCCTGACGCGGGGCACCTACCGCGGAAGCGTCACGATCACCAAGCCGCTGACCCTCCGGGGCGCGGGCGAGCAGACCGTGATCGTGCCCGGAAAGGAGGAGGCAGGGAGTGCGTGCGCCAAGGCGGGGGACGGCATCTGTGTCACCGGCACGGACGAACACCCCGTCACCGGGGTGCGGATCCAGTCGCTGACCGTCGAAGGGTTCAAGAAGAACGGTGTCTCGGCCACGCGCACCGACCAACTGCAGGTCCACCGGGTGACCGCCCGGGACAACGGCCAGTGGGGCATCGCGCAGGATCGCTCCACCCGCGGCTCGTTCCGCTACAACACCGCAAGCGGCAACGGCGACGCCGGACTCTACACCGCCAACGTGTTCGAGGCCGACGCGGAGAGCAAGACCCTCGACACCCGTGGCACGGTGATCAGCGGCAACCGACTGACGGGCAACCGGGTCGGCATGACCACCCGCCGGCTCGGGAACCTCACCGTCGAACACAACGTCATCACCGAGAACTGCGCAGGTGTCTTCGTCGTGCTGCCGCGCACGGCGGGCGACCTGACCGTCCGCCGCAACGCGGTCTACGAGAACAACGCATACTGCCCTGCCGCCGCGCGCCTGCCCCACCTCCAGGGGGTCGGCATCGTCCTCGTCGGTACGGAGAAAGCGCTGGTGACGCAGAACATGGTCCGCGACAACGTGGGTGACTCGCCGTATTCCGGCGGGATCGTCGTGTTCGGCAGCATGGACGGCGTCTCCAACGACAGGAACGTCGTCCGCGACAACCTCGTGCTGGGCAACCTCCCGGCGGACCTGGTCACCCGCGACGAGAAGGGGAAGGACAACAAGTTCATCAACAACATCTGCCAGACCTCCGAACCGGCCGGCGCCTGCTGACCGATGGGGCCGCGGCGGCCCGGGACCCGTCTTCGGGGAACACCGGCGCGATGACCACGGGGAAGGGCCCCTTCCTCCGGCATGCGGCTACGGGCGCTGTCCCACCACGGGAGCTGCACTTCCCCGGCTGCGGCACACGGGGCAACACCGTGCGCTTCCACACGTGCGGCGCACGGGCAACATGTTGGCCTCCACGGCCGGGACCGGCACGCGGCAGCTGATGACGCGGACGGGCCACAGCAGCCCGCGGGTCGCGCTGATCCACCAGCACATGACCAGTGACCGTGACCGGGCCATCGCCGACCGGCTCGGTGCGATGGTCCGGGGCGGTGGGGGAGCGGCATCGGGCTCCTCCGGAGAGGGCGCCGAGCGGACGTAGTGGCACGTGCGTGGCGCGGCGCCCGGAACGACGAAGGGCCGGCCTGGGAGGAAACCCTCCTGGACCGGCCCTTTTCCCTGTTCCCCCGGCAGGATTCGAACCTGCGACACCCGCTTGAGGGGCTTTCTCTGGACAGGGCTGTGACCTGGGGAAACGTCAATCTTGGGGAATCTTTCCTGGGAAAACATCCTCCCGTGGTTCTCGTGTGTTCGCGGGGTCTCCCGGCCTCATGTGCGCTGAATCCGTTCCGGCGAGGGCCGGCGGAAAGCGAGACGGCGCAGGGACTTGCCCCGGCTGTCGTCAGCGCCGGTCCGACCGTCGACGCACGGTGAAGACACAGGCGAGCATGCCGAGGCCCCAGGCGATGAGGAGGGCGCCCCACAGGGGCATGGTCACCATCGGAATGAGAAGGCGGATCTCGACACTCGCGCGGTTCTCGAAGATGAAGACGAGAGCGATCGCGGTGATCAGAACGAACGGTGCGAGGCGGCGGACGCCGGGACGGGAAAAGAACGGCGTATGGGCCTTGTGGTCTTTGGTCCGGGTCATGGGATGCCTCTCCCTCAGGGTGCCCTCGCGTCCAGCGTCCTCTCTCCGTACATGGCGCGCCACCGAGGGCGCCATGGGGCACCGCGGCCGGTCGTGCCTTTCCTGGCGTGGCCGCATTCGCAACGATATGAGAGGCGGGAGCGTGCGTGGGGTCAGGCGAAGGAGTAGGGGTGCACGGCTGTGATCACCGGCTTGGAAGGTCGAGCGCTCCAGGAATCGCCGCGCCGCCCGAAGACGACCCACGAAGGCTGAGGAATCAAGCCCCTCGACACCGAGTCAGCTGTCGCGGACGCCATGAGCCGGCCCTGGGCCGGAAATCCGGTGCTGTCCCTGGGCCGGGAACAGACGGCCCAGCGCCAACCGTGCCACGCGCGGCCAGTCGGCCGTCGCTCCGCCGCCCCGCAGCGTGTGCGGGCGGCGGCGCGGCACGCGGACCCGGAGTGCACCGGGCGCGCTGCGGCACACGACGGGTGACGGCAGGACGACGTGTTCTCCGTCGATGCCGACCGGGAGGGTGTCCGTGCCGGCTTCGACGACGACTTCTTCGGCGTTCAGCCGGACGAGCTCCCCGGAGCGCGGACCGCGCACGATTCGCGCCGCCTCAGCGGTGTTGCCGACCCGCACGCACACCAGGCCTAGGAGCCCCGAGTCCAGCCGCTCCCTGCGCCCCGGACGGGCCGCGTCGACGGCACGTCCGTAGGGGTTGTTGCTGACGAGCAGGGCCTGGAGCCCGTCGATGCGTGTTCGGCCGGCCCGTATCCGCAACCTGAGCGCGGCCTCGCCGGTGAGGAGGCCGGGGAGGGCGCGCAGGGTCGTGCGGGCCTTGGCATCCCGGTACGCGGGGTCGGTGACGACGGACGCGTACGTTCCGAACGAGGCGTTGTTGACGAAGACCCGGTCCGCGGCGTACCCGAGGTCGATGCGGAGTTCGACGCCGTCGGTCAGGGCTTGCAGAGCTGCAGCCGGATCGTCGCGGTCGAGGCCGAGATCGAGGGCGAAGTGGTTGCGGGTGCCCGCGGGGATCACCACGAACGGCAGGTCGTGGCGCGCCGCGACCTCGGCCACCAATGCCTGGGTGCCGTCGCCTCCCGCCACCGCCAGCAGGTCGGCTCCCTCGGCGACGGCCTGCCGGGCCAGCTCGGCGACGTCCTGGCCCGGCAGGCCCTCGCCGAGCAGGACCACCTTGCAGCCCGCCGCCCGCGCCTTCTCCGCCAGATGGAAACGGCCCACCTTGCCGCCGCCGGAGCGCGGATTCATGAGGATCCAGGGGGCGTGGGGTTCCTTGACGACAGCCTGTCCGGAGAGGGTTCGCCCGTGTGCCGGGGCCGTACGTGCCGCGGTGACGGCCAGTGCCCACAGGGCCAGGGACAACAGAGCCGGCCCCAGTATGCCGAACGCGGCGTACAGGGCGAGCACGGTGGCCGGAGCCGCCACTGACAGGACTGCCCCGAGGACACGGAGCGCCCCCGTGTGGGCCAGGGCCCACCACACGCCGACGGCGGCGAGCGCGAGTCCCGCGATGCCGACCAGTACCCACAGCACGCTCCGCAGACCGGCGGCGACGAGCGGCACCAGGATGCTTCCCAGGAGGGCGAGCAGGGCGAGGCGGGCCCGTCCGGCACCGCCTTCGCGTGCGGTCGCGGCCCCTGCCTCGTCCGGTCTCCTCGTGTCACCTCTGTTCCGTTCCACCTGTCGGCCCTTCTCCTCGCGCTCCCGGGCACGCACCGGCTCTGTCCTCTCACGCCGTCCGCGCGGTGCCGGGGCCGCCTCACCCGTTGCGCGGTGTGCGCTCCCCCGACAGGTCGGAGAGGTTGCCGCGCTCGACCACGCACAGGGCCCAGATGATGAAGCCCGAGATGGTGATCATCACGATCGACCACAACGGGTAGTACGGCATGGAGAGGAAGTTGGCGATGATGACGAGTCCGGCGATGGCCACGCCGGTGACGCGCGCCCATGTCGCGGTCCGGAGCAGTCCGATGCTGACGATCACGGCGATCACGCCCAGAACGAGGTGGATCCAGCCCCAACCGGTCAGGTCGAACTCGAACACGTAGTGGGGGGTCGTGACGAAGACGTCGTCCTCGGCGATGGCCATGATGCCCCGGAGGAGGTCGAGCAGGCCGACGAGGAAGAGCATCACGGCCGCGAAGACGGTCAGGCCGGTCGCCCATTCCTGCCTCGCCGGGTGTGTCGGCCGGGTGTGCGTCGTGGTCATCCCGCGCCTCGTTTCGTGGTGTGCGGGTGCTCAGCGACCGGGGGTGCGGGCGGTGGAGTCCGCGTGCTCCGCCGGGCCGTGGCCGGTCAGGACCAGTTCCTTCGCCCGGCGGAACTCCTCGTCCGTGAGGGCGCCGCGGTCGCGGATCTCGGACAGCCTGGCGAGTTCGTCGACACTGCTGGGCCGGCCGTCGGTCGCGGTCTTCCTTATGTAGGCGTTGAACTCCTCCTGCTGCGCGCGTGCCTGGGAGACCTCCCGGCGGCCCATGTTCCGGCCACGGGCGATCACGTAGACGAACACGCCCAGGAAGGGCAGGACGATGCAGAACACCAGCCAGCCGGTCTTCGCCCAGCCGCTCAGCCGGTCGTCGCGGAAGATGTCGGTGATGATCCGGAAGAGCAGGACGAACCACATGATCCACAGGAAGAACCAGAACATGGTCCAGAAAGCGCTCAGCAGCGGGTAGTCGTACGCCAGGTAGGTCTGTGCGCTCATGTCCGTCCTCCGTCCCGGGCGCTCGCCCGGCAGCGGCTCTGTGCCGTCCTCAGCGTGCCCACGGCAAGCACCGGGCGACCTCACCCGGTGCGGGTGAGTGTGCGCGCCGAGTGAGGCGCCCTCGGCGGACGGGTTCCCGCCCTCGGCTCATCGGATCAGGGGGCGGACTCCCCGTGGCCACGGGGAGCGGTGGCCGAGAAGAGCGCCAGGACCGCCAGGACCGCCAGGACCGCCAGGAGGACGCCGACGACGAGCACCACCGCTCCGACCGTGGGGTGGTTCCAGAGCGCCGGCGCCCCGGCCGCGAAGGCGCAGCCGGTGGTCCACGCCCGATGGTCCGCCAGCAGGCGCCCGGTGGACCCGGTGCGCATTCCGGCGCGGCGCGGCGCCCGGCCGGCGGCCGTCGTGCCCCGTTGCGCCGTCGTGCGGACGGCGCAGGCTGGGCGTCCGGGACCGTACAGGTACGCCACCGACGCCGTGATCACCGAGACGACCAGCAGGGGCACGGTCTGACACCAGAACTCAACTGGTTCCGGCCGCGATAGTGCTCACCTGCCGGCGGCTACGGAACCGAGCATTCCCCGGTTCCGTAGCTCCCATTAGGCCGCCCCGGCGGGAGCGCGGGGCCCCGTGGTGTGTGCCTTTCGGAGCGCGGCCCGCCATGCGAGAGCGACCGCCGCCTCGGCCAGGCCGAGCAGGACGAGCCACAGGCCGAGCAGCCGGGTCAGGGCGAGGGCCGACTCCGCCGGCAGGGCGAGCACCACGATCCCCGCGACGATGCCGAGCACCGCGGCACCCAGGACGACGCCGCGGTGCGGCAGGTCCTGGGCGGTGATGGCCGTGTAGAGGGTGAGGATGCCGGACACGAGCCAGACGACGCCGACGATCAGCGAGAGCGCGGCGACGGTCTGCAGCGGGTTTCGCAGGCACAGCACCCCGGCCAGGACGTACAGCACGGCCAGGAGCAGCCCCGGGAGCCGTTCACCGTGCTCCTCCCGGCCGAAGACGGCCACGAACCGGAACGCCCCGGTCACCAGCAGGTACAGGCCGACGAGGACGGCCAGGACGTGCAGGGTCCCCTCGGGCCAGACCAGTACCAGGACGCCCGGTACCAGTGTCGAGACGGCCGAGCCGAGGAGCCAGGTCCATGAACGGCCGAGCCGCGCGAGTACGTACGTGGAATCGTCTCTCGGGCCGGGGCCCGTCCCGTCGGGTCGGTGTTCCTCTCCGGTGCGCGATGCCGGACCACGCGGCATGGTCATGGCTCCTCCGTAAGTTGTCAGGTGGCCCGGGAGGGCCGGGTGTGAAGGGGCGTTGTGCAAGGGACCTGATCGCTCCAGGGTTACGCCTGTCACCGGGTGCCGGTTCACCCCCCACGGGTGATCCGTCGGCGCCGACGTGGCGGCGGGGGTGGGAATCTCCGGGCGCCTGTCCCCTCGGCCTTCCGGCCGAACGGAGAAGACCACGGGGCCGGGTCGGCTCTCCCCCTTCGTCCGGTTGTGCGGGGCATCCCCGACACGGGCCCACGCCCACTCGGGCGATTCCCTCACCCTCGCCGCCCACCTCGCCGCCCACCTGGGCGGCGGCGACCGTTTCGACGCGCGCTCACCGAGTTCGCCCAGTCCTGCGCCGACCGGCCTGCGCCGACCGGAACGAGCGGGACTTCGAGGCGCTGGAAGCCACCCGCCGCTCCGAGCTGCTTCACGGTCCTCCGGAGGCCGATCCGGTACCGCACACCGCCGGGTCCCGTCACTCCGGTAGCTGCCGCATCTCCACGACACGCAGTCCCAGTGACCGGCAGCGCGCCAGCAGCCCGTACAGGTGCGCCTCGTCCACGACGGGTCCGAACAGGACGGTCTGGCCGGACATCACGACGTGGCCCAGCTCCGGGAAGGCTTTGGCCAGCGTTTCCGACAGGTGTCCCTCGACTCGGATCTCGTAGCGCACGAGCTGTCCTCCCACGGACTCCCTGGGACAGGCGGACGGCGTTTTCCCTGCGATCGTCCGCCTCCGTGCCGCTTCGGGCCTCACCTGGTACAGGTGACCCGCCGCCGGGCGACGGACGCCACGGATCAATGCTTCAGAACGATCTTGAAGGAGATGATCAGCAGACCGAGCAACAGGTTGACCGACGCGGTGACGGCCACAAGCCGCCGCGAAGCACCGGCGCGGTGCGCCGCGGCCACGGACCAGCCCACCTGGCCGGCCACGGCGACGGAGAGAGCCAGCCAGAAGGCACCTTGCACGTCCAGGCCCAGGAGCGGGCTGACGGCCACCGCGGCGGCCGGCGGGACGGCGGCCTTGACGATCGGCCACTCGTCGCGGCACACGTGCAGCACGACCCGGCGGTCGGGCGCCTGTTGTGCCAGGCGCGCCCCGAACAACTGGGCATGCACGTGCGCGACCCAGAACACCACGCCGGTGAGCAGCAGCAACAGCACCAGCTCGGCGCGGGGGAACGAGCCCAGGGAGCCGGCGCCGATCACCACGGAGGCCGCGAGCATGGATCCGTAGACGCCGCCCGTGTAGTCCGCGCGGGCTCGGTGCTCGGCCCGGCGCGCTCTGCGGGCCGTGGCCGGGCCGGTCCTTGCTCTGGACACCGGTGACTCCCTCCGGACTCAGCGCATCGCTCCGGCCGCTCCGGCCGGAGCGTCGGCATCCGGCTGTCGCGGGCGGCTTTCCCGGGCGGTCGGGAGGTGCGGTGTGACCAGGAAACTGGCGAGCGCGATGCCGCCGGTGGCCAGGATCGCCGCCTTCAGACCGTCCAGCTGCGCGGAGGCGTAGGAGTCCGCGACGGCGTCGACCTCGGACGGCGGCAACCCGGCACGCTCGGCCGCCGAGCGCACCTGATCGGTGGAGACGAAGGTGACTCCGGCCTGGAGAGCGACACCGGCCTGCTCACGGGTCTCTTCCGACAGCCGCGGGTTGTCCGCCACCTGTGTGGTGAGGACGTGGGCCAGCGCACCGATGAGGATCGACCCGATGAGCGCGGTGCCCAGCGCCGAACCCAGATTCTGTGCCGTGAACTGAAGCCCTCCGGCCTCACTGCGTTCCTCGTCGCCGACGCTGGACTGGACGACGTTGCCCAGCTGCGAGGCGAGCAGGCCGACGCCCACGCCCAGCAGGGCCATGGCACCGGCGAACTGCGCGTCGTCGATGACCGGGTCGATGGTGGCCAGCAGCCACACGATGGCCGCCGTCAGGATCACCAGGGCCAGCCGGACCACCCGGCGCGGCCCCACCACCGGCCCCAGCGAGGACGCGCACAGGGAGGTCACGAGCATGGTGGCGGACACCGGGAGCAGGCGCAGCCCTGTCTGGAAGGCGTCGAACCCCTGAACCACCTGCAAGTACAGCGGGATGGTGAAGAACAGTCCCAGCAGGATGAGGTTCTGGCTCAGCAGCATCAGCAGGCCGGACCGCAGCACGGGCCTGCCCAGCAGGGACAGATGCACAAGGGGGTCGGCGCCTCGACCGTCGCGTCGCCGTTCCCAGGACCGGAAGACGGCCAGGGTGGCCACTCCGGCGCCGACGACGAACAGTGTCGGGGCGAAGCCGAACACGGTGAAGGGAGGATTCCGGGGCTGCACCCATCCCCACGTGCTGCTCTGCAGCACGCCGAGCACACCCAGCCCCAGTCCGGCCGCCGAGAGCACGGCACCGACGCCGTCCAGCCGGGGAGGCGAGCCGGTCCGGACGGGCGTCGCGATCACCCGACGGCACAGCAGGACGGCCACGACGACCACGACCTCGCCGGCGAAGACCAGCCGCCAGGTGAGATATGTCGTCACCCAGCCGCCCAACAGCGGGCCGACCGCGATCCCGGCGCCGGCGAGCCCGCCGATGACCGCGTAGGCGACAGCCCGGTCCTTCCCGCGGTACGACTCCGCGATGAGGGCGACCATGGCCGGCAGCACCATGGCGGCTCCGAGCCCCTCGATGACGGACCAGCCCAGCGTGAGGACCCACAGCGTGGGGGCCACAGCGGTCAGGGCCGACCCCACGCCGTAGACGACCAGCCCCAGAAGGAACATGCGGCGACGCCCCAGGATGTCCCCGAACCTACCGCCGATGATCATGAAAGCGGCCATGACCAGCGCGTACAGCGTGATGACGGCCTGGATGGCGGTGACCTCGGTGTCGAAGTCCTCGACCAGCTGACTGATGGAGACGTTCATGACGGAGGTGTCGAGGACCATCAGGAACTGGGCCGTACCGAGGACGATCAGAGCCCGCCAGTGCTTCACGGTGTCCACCTCGCCGAGTCGGCCGGTACGCCGGTGGAGTCGGCCGGCCGTGGGCCGGCGCATGTCCCACCGCTCCTCCCATCGCATCCGAAGTACGCGCCCCGTGCCTCACCCGCCACGGGGGAAGGGCCGAGCCCCGTGACGTCCTGCCGGTGGGGAGGACGGGCGCCGGCTTCTTTCACCGACGGGTTTCACCGGCGCGCGTTCACAGCAGCCGGAGTTCGCGCGCGCGGCGCACCGCTTCGTTGCGCCGGTTCACCGCCAGCTTCCGGTAGACGCTCTTGAGGTGGGTCTTCACCGTGTTCACCGACAGGTAGAGGTCAGCGGCGATCTCCTCGGTCGACATCATCCGGGCCAGCCGTTCCAGGACGTCGTGCTCGCGTCCGCTCAGCTCCGCCGCGACGAGCAGCGGAGGCAACGGCTCCGTCCGGGGCGGCTCACCGCGTCGCGGCGGGCCGGGCGTGAGCCAGCCCGCTGCCAGCGCGTGCAACGGAGCCGTGGCCAGAAGAGGCCGGATCCACGCTCCGGCATCGAGGAACGGACGCCGCAACCGCTCCCGCCGGGCGCCGAGGAGTGCCTGTGCCACGAGCCTGTGGGCGGTGGCGGTGTCCCCCGCTTCCTCCGCGACCCGAGCCCTGACCAGTGCTGCCCCCACGGTCACCACCGGACCGGTCAGGCCTTCGGCGCGGATGCTGTCGAGCAGGTCGACGGCCGCCCCGGGACGCCCTGCGGCGAGCTGGATCGCCGCGGCCTCCACGGCACACACCGGCTGGTCGCCGGAGACTCCCTGGAGCACCTCGGCGGCTCTGTCCGGCCGTCCTTCGGCCAGGTGGGCGGCGGAGGCGACGAGCATTTCATGGCTTGCCGCCCAGGGCGAGGCCACGGCGGTGGAGACGGCCGGGTCCGCCGCCTCGACGGCGGCTCGTGCCTTGCCCCTGGCCAGCAGGAGGCGGGCTGTGGCGAGGGCTCGCCCTGCCGCCATCACCGGGTCGCGCGTCACCGAAGGGAGCTGGGCCGTCTCGTCGAGGAGGGCCTGGGCCCGGCCCAGTTCATGGCGGTCGACAGCCACGGCGGCCAGAACCAGCCGTCCGATGCCGGAGCCGGATGCCTGGGGCGGGCCGGCCCGCTCCGCCTCGGACAGCGCCGCCAGTGCCTTGCGTTCCGCCCGGCCGAGCCAGCCGTTCAGATAGTCGAGCAGGGCCAGGTGCCCCATCGACTCCTCCCGGGGCAGCACGGTGGAGGCTCCGCCGGGAGTTCCGGCCACGGTGGTCAGGACAGCGCGCGCGTCCTCGAAACGCCCGGCCCACAGGCGTGCCGAGCCCAGATGGGTCAGCAGGAGAGCGGTGAGTTCGGGATGCTCGTCCAGAAGGTGCGCCGGGACTTCCTGCCGCAGTTCATCGGCTGCTTCGGCGGCCTTTTCGACCCGTGAAGGACATCCGGTCAGCCGGGCGGCCAGTGCCTCGAGCAGCGCACAGCTCAGCTGGGCGGCCGCCAGGTCGGGCGCGTCGTCCGCCAGTTGCTCCTCGGCGTGGCGCAGGTGTGCCCGACCACGATCGAGGTCGTACCGGGACAGGTCGTGGGCGGCGCGCACGAGATCCGCCGCGGGGCTCCTGGCCTCGGGCCCCATGGCGGAGAACAACTGGGCCAGGTCGTCCGAGCGCAGGCCGGTGAAGAGCCGGCCGATCGCCAAGTCGTCTATGAGGGCACCGGCGGCGAAATCCCAGTCGTCCGCGGCGGCGCTGTGGGCGAGTGTCTCCGGCAGGAATCCGGAACGACGCAGCCACCGCGCGGCCCGCCGGTGGAGTTCCGGCTCCAGCCCGGGCAGGCGTACGCGCAGATGGGCCCGGAGTATCTCCCCGAACAGCGGGTGGAGCTGGTACCACGAGTGCCCGAGATGCTCGACGAACGCGTTCTCGCGGTGCAGTCCGGCGAGAATGGGCTCGGCATCGGTCCGGAGGGTCAGTGCGTCGGCCAGATCGGGACAGAAACGCTTCAGGACGCTGACGCGCAGCAGGAGGTCCTGTGTCTCCTGCGTCTGACCCTTGAGGACCTCGGCCAGCAGGAAGTCCGCGACCGTACTGTGGTCCGCCTCGAACTCCTTCAGGTAGAGCTCGGGGTCGGCGCTCTCCCGAGCGGCCAGGGCGGACAGGCGCAGGCCGGCGGCCCAGCCCCGGGTGCGGTCCACCAGGGCCCGCGCGGCGTGGACCGGAAGGCTCAGACCGTGCAGCTCCAGCAGTGCGACGGCCTCCTCGGGGGTGAAGGCAAGTTCGGCGGCGCGGATCTCCGTCAGCTCGCCGGCCGCCCGGTAACGGTGCAGCGGAAGCAGTGGTTCGGTGCGGGTGACGAGGACGAGGTGCAGACCCCGCCCGGCGTGGTGCAGGACGAACGCAAGTTGCTCCGTGATCTCCGGAGCGGTCATGCAGTCGTACTCGTCGAGCACGAGGACCACGGGCCGGTCGCGATCGTTCAGCTCGGCGGCGAGCGCTGCCAGCAGCCTGCGGTCCACCCCGGAAGCGTCCGCAGGGGCTCCGACCGCGTCGGATGCCGGTGCACCGCAGGCGCGCAGCGTCTGAAGGATGTACGCCCAGAACACCCCGGGACGCCGGTCCCCCACTTCGACGGTGAGCCAGGCGACCGGCGACCGCAGTCCGGAGGCCCAGTCGGCGGCCAGCAGGGTCTTGCCGGCCCCGGCCGCGCCGTTGATCAGTGTCAACGGCGTCCCGAGAGCTTGGTCGAGGTGGTCGACGAGCCGCTGCCGCCGCAGGAACGTGGCGGGTCTCGCGGGGAGGGCGAACCTGGTGCGCAGAAACGGGTCTCCCAGAGGATCGGCGCACGGAACATCCGGAACAGCCGTGACGTCCGTGACGTCCGGAACCAGGGGAACGACGGGAACAACGGGAACAATCGGTTCTTGAGCGTTCTCGTAGGTATCCGGCATGGCGCTCACCGCCCCTATCCGTCAGTACCACGTCACGGGCAGCGCTCCCTCACTCAGCATCCCAGTCTTCCTGCCCAGTCGCGCGGCGCACCGAGCCATCGGCCCGTTCACCTGCCCTTGTGCCTTCCCCTGCCGCCGGGCCCACGGCGGTGTTCGTCACCCACAACACGCCGTCCCGACAGTGAGCGGCAGCGCGTGCTGGTCAGCTCCGGGCCGAGTCGCCTTGGAGGCCGGCCCGGAGCTGCGGGCGTCACGGCCGAGCGGCACCTCCACGAGTCTTCGGCACACGGGTGACACGCCGGCCTCCACGACCGGGGCCGGCACGCGGGAGCCGATGACGAGGAGGGGGCACAGCAGTTCCGGGCCGCGCTGATCCACCAGCACATGACCAGTGGCCGGGACCGGGCCGTCGCCGATCGTCTCGAGGACATTCGGGGCCATGATCCAAGACGGTGGGGGAGGGGCTCTGTTCACGAGTAGCACTGTCAGTTGTTCACGGGTTTGGGAAGCACCCCAAATGAACGGGCGGGTGATGTTCACGAAATTTGACAGCACTGGGGTACTTGCCAGGGCAGCATCGGGGTGTTCCTGGTGAAAGGTCCTGGTCATGCCGCAGATGTGCAAGGTCGAGCCGTACGCGGCGATCCGACGGGGGCTGACCGTCCGAGGCGCGACTCGACGGCTTACCTCGGGGCAGCCCCGGTGGGTGTCGCCCGGGACCTGCTCACGCCGGTCGAGGGTGGCCCCGACAGGGGGATGGCGCGTGTCATGGACAGTGCAATTTCGCCGGTTCCAGCCACCGTGATCAACCACTTGTGATCGGCTGCTGTTGCTCATTCGGGCGCACACCTTGTGCGCGTTTCGGTCGCAATGTTCAGGATTGACCTCGCGATGTGTTCCCTCATGAAGGTGAAAGACCATGCCGACGTATGTCACGTTGCTGAACTGGACCGATCAAGGGATCCGAAACTACAAGGACACCGCAAAGCGTGCCGAGGCCTTCGCTGCAGCGACGCAGAAGCTCGAGGCGAAGATCCTGAACCTCTACTGGACCGTCGGTTCGTACGACCTCGTGGCCGTTGTCGAGGCACCCGACGACGAAACCGCCACCGCGGTGCTCCTGCAGCTTGGCGGAGTGGGCAGCGTCCGTACGACGACCCTGCGGGCCTTTGGCCGAGAGGAGATGGATCGCATCATCGCCAAGGCCGCTGGCTGAGGGCATGCCGGCCTTGATTCCGAAAGGCCCCGGACTTTGATAGGTCTGGGGCCTTCTTCCTGGTGCCCCCGGCAGGATTCGAACCTGCGACACCCGCTTGAGGAGTTTTCCCGGGGCGGGGCTGTGACCTGCTGAAGCGTTGGCCGCACGGTGTCTGGCCCGGGAAATCAACCCTCCGTGGTTCTCACGTGTTCGCGCGGCTTCCCGGCCGCATGTGTGCCGAATCCGTTCTGCGTACGTGTCCGACTGAGAGACGGCGACGTGTGACGTGGTGGTCCGCCTCCACCTGCAAAGCAGGACCACCACGTCTACTGCGGGATGGAGCCGAGAGGCGGCCCGTCCTCACATCCCGGCCATACCGCCACCGGTGAGGCCCGGAGCCAGCGTCGGGACCCAGAAGACGGCGACGGCCAGGGCGATCGAGGCGATACCCACGGTACGGGCCACCAGGCGGCCGGCCGGAGCGAGCTTCTCGGCGGTGATCACGGCGGCCAGGACCACCATGGCCCACAGGTTCATCAGACCGAACGCCGCCAGCAGCACCATGAGCGACCAGCAGCAGCCCAGGCAGAAGGCCCCGTGGTGGGCTCCGGCACGCAGATCGCGCGAGAGCCCCGGGTACGAGGCGTAGCGCAGCATCAGCCCGATCGGCGAGCGGCATCTCGCCAGGCAGCGGTCTTTGAGGGGCGTGAGCTGGTAGACGCCATTGACCGCGAACACGGCCGCGGCCACTGCGGTCCCCGTCGCAGCGGGGAGGCTCGCGGCCCGGCTCAGGCCGACGGCCAGCGCGTACGCCGGCAGCCCGGCCGCGGCCCAGACGAGCAAGTAGGCGACCGTGAAAACGACCATGCGCGGCGCCCGATGCACGGTCATGGTGCGTGCGTACAGCGCGGCGACGGGCGCCGTGGCGGGCAGCATCATCGCGGCCATCATCAGCGTCCACACGGCCAGGAAAGCGGACAGGCCCAGGCCCATGGTGCCGGGCATCGCCTGCATGCCGCCCCAGCGCGTCACCACCCAGACCCAGGCGGCGGCCGCCGCGACCAGCAGCAGCCCGGCGGGGCCCGCCCTGCGGCGGCCGGTGACCGGCCCACCGGTCACGCGGACCACGTGAAGGGTGCCGAGTGCCCGTTGCCGCCGGTGAAGTCCCAGGACCGGCCGTACACGCCGTCGCCCGTCGCCCGGGTGGACCGGGCGATCGTCAGCGTGCTGTTCACCGGGTGGAATATGCCGGTCAGGCCCATCACCGGACCGTCCTCGCCGAACTGCGGGGCGACCTGGTCCTCGATCTCGATGTCGATGGCGTCGCCCACCCGCGCGGCGTGGCGGCGGCCGTCGTTGCGGTAATCGATGGGGACGCGTTCCACACCGAGGACCTCGCCGATGAGCGGAGTGAGCGCCGCCATCGGCCCGCCTGCCTGACCGGAGAAGACCTTCCCCAGCGCCTCCGCCTGACCGTCGTCGGCCGAAGCGTCGACGTACAACGCCACCTGCCAGCCGCCCTCGGCCATCACCCGGGGCCCGTCGATGAAGACGGCGACGCTGCGGTCGGAGACGTCCACGCTGTCCACGTTCCCGCTGTCCACGTGGAACGCGAAGGTCACCTGGCAACGTTCGTGGTCGGCCGGTGCGGCGAAACCCGAGGTGGTGCAGGGACACACCACGTCGCAGTTGCAGCTCTCCAGGTACGTGCCGTTCAGGTTCCAGGGCATGACTCTTCCTCCCTGTTTCGCGTCCCCTCCGGCGAGGGGAATGCACCGGGAGGGTCCGCCCCTCCCGGTGCCGCTCTTCTTCAGGCTATTCCCGACGATCCCCGTCGCGCAGATCCGCTCGACCCGGTGGTCCTCGCCTCCAGCGTCCGTGTCCAGGCCCACGTCCTGGTTCACGAAAAGCACACCACCGAAGCCGTCACCCCTGTCCGGCACACCGCCGACCAGCTCACCGGCTCCTACGACCGGCGCTCCCCGAGCATCCTGTGCGAGGCGTACGGCATGGGCACCCCGACCGTGGTACTGCCCTACCTGAACTCCGTCCAGGCCACTCACCCCGCCTATCAGCAGAGCCTCCCCTCCCTGCACGCCGGACGCCGCGTGATCATGACACCCGTCGCACGCCGCGTCCACGCGCTTCCGTAGCCCACGCGAAGTGCATGCCGAATTCGAGGGTCTGCGACTCGCGGCGTGAATGAGACGGTCGAATTCCCTGTTCGAAAAACGCGAGGCCCCTCACACCTCGCTCTGAGCTGTGGGCCTCGATGCGCGGCCCGGTTGGTCGCGCTTCTCCAGGGCGTTGCCCGGGATTTCCGCGGCCCTCGTTGCCGCTGCGCGCACGAGAACGCTTCCCGGAACGGTCGGGGTCCGCCGCCGTCGCCCTGCCGCTCATCGCCCACGCGCCTGCCCCGTGGTGGTCCTACCGGAGCCGGAGCACATCACCCAGCAGCCGCCGTACTTCGTGGTCGGGGTCGACGGTAGCCCTCACTCCGCCGCCGCCGTCGACTTCGCGTTCGAGGAGGCCGTCCTGCGTGCCGCGGTCGTGCGGGCCCTGTGCGTATGGCACGCCCCGCTGCTCGGAGTCCTGGACGAGGACGCGGCCATCCAGGAATGCCGTCGGCTGCTGTCGGAGACGGTGGCCGGGGGTACCGCCGGCTGCTGTCGGAGACGGTGGCCGGGGGTACCGCCGCCCAACGCGAAACGGCAGCCAGGCCCCGGTGCCGCTGCGAGGGAAGGCAAACCAGACGTCACCGGTCGACGCACCGAGGCACCGCGCGCCGTCATGGTGGCGTGGTGTGCGCTGTCGGTAGTCGAATCCGTACCGGAATCGCCCTCGCGGGCGCGGGCACTGACACGAGCACTCCGGCAGGCGCGAGGGCTGCCCATCCGAGGTCGGTGACCAGGTGCTCGCCTGTCATCAGAGAGATCGTGCCGCTGCGCTCGAGCACCCGCCCGTGGCCGGAGCACGCGTTCAGGATTCAGCCTGCCGCATGCGGGACCGGGGCCATGTGGTCGGTGAACCAGTCACAGGCCAGATCGGTGACCTTCTCCAGGGCACCGGGTTCCTCGAAGAGGTGGGTCGCGCCGGGGACGACCGCGAGCCGGCTCTCGCAGCGCAGCCGGGCCTGTGCATCGCGGTTGAGGTCGAGCACCAACTCGTCGTGGCCCCCGACGATCAGCAGCGTGGGCGCTGTCACGGCCGACAGCCGTGGCCCGGCGAGGTCGGGCCTGCCGCCCCTGGAGACGACTGCGGCGATCCGCGCGCCGGGCTCGGCGGCCGCCCACAACGCGGCGGCCGCGCCGGTGCTCGCACCGAAGTAGCCGACAGCCAGCCCCTGGGTCTCCGGCCGACCGCGCAACCAGCCGGTGGCGTCCGCCAGCCGCCGGGCCAGCAGACCTGTGTCGAACACGTTGGCCCTGTCTGTCTCTTCCTCCTCGGTGAGCAGGTCGAACAGGAGAGTGCCGAGCCCGGCCCGGTTCAGCCCGAGCGCGACGAACCGGTTGCGCGGGCTGTGCCGGCTGCTGCCGCTGCCGTGCGCGAACAGCACCACCCCGGCCGCGCTCTCGGGCAACGTCAGCTGCCCGCGCAGCACCATCGCACCGGCCTGCACATCCACCTCCGGGTCCTCCGGCACCGCGTGAGGCGGCTCAGTCCGGCGGGTGCTCAGCGGACGGGCCGCGGCTTCTTCCAGACAGGCGACGACCTCATCGTCGTCGGTCTGGGAGAAGTCGGCGTAGAACGGCCCGATCGCATAGAAGTCCCGCGGGGTGTGCAGGCATACCAGTTCGTCGGCGTCCTCGCCCAGCCGCGCGGTCCAGTCGTGCGGTGCCACGGGGACGGCGAGCACGATCCGTGCCGCTCCCCTGGCACGGGCGATCTGGCAGGCCGCACGCGCCGTGGACCCCGTGGCCACCCCGTCGTCGACCACCAACACCGTGCGGCCCTCCGTGCCGACCAGCTCCCGTCCTGCTCGGTAGCGCCGGGCGCGGCTCTCCAGCACTTCCCGCTCATGAGCCTCGACCTGGGCCAGCTCATCCGGGGTGATACGCGCGGTGCGCACCACGTCATCGTTGATCACACGCACGCCGCCCTCGCCGATCGCTCCCATCCCCAGCTCCGGCTGGAACGGCACGCCCAGCTTGCGCACCAGGCAGACATCGAGCGGCGCGCCGAGCGCCTCCGCGATCTCCGCGGCGACGGGCACCCCTCCGCGGGGCAGCCCCAGCACCACCACCTCGGTCCCCTTCAGATGCTCCAGCCGGGCGGCCAACTGCCGGCCGGCATCACGACGATCCCTGAAGAACACGATCCGACCTCCTCGTCCCGGAGGAACACGGCGGGCGACACCCGCCCCATACCTCCATCCTCACCCCCGCGGCGAACAGATGCGCATTGCCACGCGATCCGCTCCGGCCTGGCCGCCGACGGCGACCCGAGGAGGACGGCTGATGCACTGGCCCGGGGAAGCGAAGCCGACCTCGCGCGAAGCCTCCCCGACAACGAGGCCGGCCGCTTCGTCGAAGCTGTGGCGGCACGCCGCGTCCGACCAGCCGCCGCCGGAGGCCACCCGAGGCCGGACAGGCGCTCCGCAGCACGTGAATCGACGGTGCGGCCGGCCCGCGCGCGCCGCGGGAAGGGACGGACAAGCCCGGATCACGGTGTCCGGGCGGGCTGACGTATCCGCCGCACCGACGGGTACTGCCGTAGCAGGATGGTCAGGCGGCACCGTCTCCGGCAGGCTGCGGCACGATGACGACCGGGCAAGGTGCATGGTGCATGAGGCCCTGGCTGACCGAGCCGAGCACCAGTCCGGAGAATCCGCCCAGCCCGGCTCAACGCGGTGCGCTGCGTTCGGGCATCCGCGCACGTGGTCAGGCACCCGAGGTTTGTGACGTCCGCAGCGGAGTGCGCGCGTCACGGCAGCCACCAGCCGCGGTGCCGGAGCCGTTTCGATTCGGGTTGGGTCAGGTGGGTCGGGCCGGGGACGACGGTCGCCGCTGACGAGCGCCAGTCTTCGGCCCTCGCACACGCGCCGAAGTGACGACCGCGGCGAGGTCCCCGCCGTGAGCCTCCGCCCTCGTCGGCGGGTGGAGAAGCCCGTCACCCCGGCCGGCCGCAGCCGCGAAGCCCGGACGCCGCGCGAACGCCTCCTCGCTGCGCGCCAGTGCACGACGCAGCCCGTCTCGTAGATCCGCGTAGCCCGCGGACGCGGTTGTCCTGCCGGCCTCGTTCGGGACCGGTGGCTTCCGACTTGCCACGCCCCGACCAACGAGCAGTCGCGAATCGTCGCAGTGCGCCGCATGAGCGATACGGCGTACTGCGACACGGCCCGCCCAGGTGCCGGCCCGCGGTCACAGACCATCGTGCCGCCCAGGGGCAGTACGCATCAGCCAGGTCATCGTTCGGCTGACGTCCGAGAGCGAGACGATTCCGACGAGCCTGCCGTCATCCACGACCAGGACCCGGTGCCCGGCGCCCGGCGCCATGCGCGGCAGCAGATCCGCCAGCGGGCTGTCCGGCCCGACCACGGTGGTCTGCGACAGCGGCATCATCACCTCCCTCACCGTCACGGCGCGGTCCTCGGCCTGCGGCACCTTTCTGGCGCTGTCGAGAGTCACCAGCCCGACCGGGACCCCGTCGTCGATCACCGGGAACGCCGAGTGCCGGTAGCGGTAGCGCGCGCCGGTGAGGAAGCCCGCGACCGTGGTGTCCGCGGGAACCGTGAGAGGGCCGGGCGTCATGGCGTCCCGCACCGGGACACCGGCGAGCACCCCGCGCAGCTGGGCCTGCCGCCCCTCGGCGGTGGCGGCCGCGATGAGGAACCAGCCGATCAGCGCCAGCCACAGACCACCGAACGCACCGGTCCGCATGAACGCGATCAGCCCGAGGACCACCAGCAGCCACCCGAGGACCCTCCCTGCCGCGGTCGCGCCGGCTGTCGCCCGCAGCCGGTCCCCCGTGCGCCACCACAGGAACGCGCGCAGCAGCCTGCCGCCGTCGAGCGGGGCGGCGGGCAGCGCGTTGAAGACGGCGAGCAGTACGTTGATGCCCGCCAGCCACGCCACCATCCCCACCACGATCCCGGGCCCGGACGCCAGGTCGAGCAGCCAGGCACCGAGTGCGAAGAGCCCGCCCAGCAGGAGGCTGACGAGGGGGCCGACGCCGGCGATCCTCAGCTCCGCGCCGGGACTGGACGCCTCGGTCCTGAGCCGGGCCGCTCCGCCCAAGAGCCACAGCACAATGTCGTCCACCTCGACCCCGTTGCGCCGGGCCACGACGGCGTGCGCCAGCTCATGTGCGAGCAGGGAGGCGAAGAAGACCAGGGCGGTACAGAGGCCGGCCGCCCAGTACAGCGCCCAGGCCCGCCCCGGATGCGTCTCCGGGAGGCGGCCCTGCGACAGGCCGAACACGATGATGCCGAAGATGAGCAGCACGCTCCAGTGCACGCCGACCCGGACTCCTGCGATCCGTCCCAGAACGAACGTCGCCCTCACAGCGCTCTCCCCTGCTCGAGCCGTCACCCGAAAGACAGCCGTCCCACTCCGGCCACCGCTTCGTTTCACCGCCGCCCGTTTCACCGTCGCCCGCGGTACCGTCGGCCGACGCGAGCGCACAGATCCCGATCCCCCTGGCAGTGCAACGGATCGGCGCGAAGGAAACACCACCACCTGTGGGAAGGAGTTCCGGGTCACGGGCCCGGACCCCGCCGGCTCATCGGGATCGATGCACTGTGCGCGCGCCACGTCGTCGTTGACAGCGCGCGCCTCGGACCTCTCGTTGAGCGCATCCTCCTGACCTCCAGTACACCCTCGAGCCGACGGCTTCGCGCGCCGGAGGGGCCTGGAGACATGGAGGGCACTTCAGGGTGCGGCCGCCTCCGTCCGGTCGCAGTGCCGCCGGGCATGCCCTCAACTGGCATGCCGGACAGGTCGGTTCCTAGACTGTGAGACGTGGTCCGGCCCAACGAGGAGGTCGAGGCGCTCCTTCAGGAGTACGCGGATCTCATCGGCCGCAGGGTGTCTGACCAGGGGAAAGGCTCCTCCGTGGTTCTCACGTGTTCACGGTGCTTCCCATTCCCGTGTGTGCTGAATACGTGCGGTGGATGCCGCCCGACGAAGACATGGGTTGCTCGGGGAGCCGACGAGTGGCCGGAGTGGGGTGCGGGCGTCTCGTCAGATCTTCTCGACTCGCACGGAGTGTCCCGCGAGGAGTTGATTCATGTCGTCGGTGTCGGAGGTGAAGAGGGTTGCCTGGGCTCCCTGTGCGGCTTCTCGCCCGGCCACAGCCGCCAGGACGGCGTCGATGGCGTGCTTGTGCCCGTGCAGGCCGGCGTTCTTCAGCATGTCGCGTGCCATGGCGGTCACCTGATCGTCCGTGTGCACGACGCGGATCCGGGACAGCGTCCAGTTCCACAGTGCCTGCCTCGACGCTTCGCGCGGGTCCCATGCCTCCAGGGTGGTGAGGGCCGAGGTGACGATCGGGATGTCGAGCCGCGGGGCCGTCTTGATCAGCGCAGCCATCTCCCGATCGCCCTGAACTGCCTTGGAGAGAGCCTCGGAGTCGAACACGAAGACGCGCTGCCGTGGCCGGGGCAGCTTCGCTCGGACGGTGCGGCTCACGCGACCTCGCCCGAAGCCGACCGCTGTTCGTCGTGCCAGCCGTCGATGGCGGCGATGCGGTCCAGCGCTGCCTGCTGCTCGTCGTCCGTCACGGCGCCGTGCTCTTCCTCGAGACGGTCGGCCAACTCGCACAGTCGGTCCATCGCGTCCTGATGGGCGGCGGCGGCCGCGATGTAGCCGGACACCCCGCGTGCGTCGACGCGCTCCTTGATTGATTCCACCAGCTCTTCCGGCACGGTGATGGTGATCTTCCGGGTTGCCATACTTCAAGTATGGCATAGTCTGTGCGGCGCGCCCTGCTCGCCTCGGAGAAGCCGGCTCCACAGTGCAGGGGCGTGTGAGGTGCCGTCGTTCGCCCCCGTTGGTGTCAGGCATGGACGCCAAAGGCTCCGAGACCATGGCATCCATGCGGCACCGATCATGAAACAGGCCCTCCGTTCGAACCTTGAGTTCTAGCGATCGTTGCAACACCCCAGCTCAAGGGGTGCGATGTTCGAGATCCGCAAGACCCGGACGGTGGCTCAGGGCCGTAGGAAGCTGACCCGTGAGCGGGGGTGGAGCTTCCCGAGTAGGGTGGGACGCACGACGTGCTCATCGGCCGCCTTCCGCTGCAGGCCTCTCCGTCGCCCCCCCCACGTGCGTCCGCTGTTGGTCGTGGCGTGACATTCCAAGTGCGGCTCGGGCACTGAATTCCCATGAAGTGCGGATTTCCGGACAAGTGCTAGAGGGGCAATCATGGCCTTTGCCACTGCCAAGGACGGCACACAGATCTACTTCAAGGACTGGGGGTCGGGCCCACCGGTGGTCTTTTCCCACGGCTGGCCACTGATCGCGGACGCGTGGGATCCGCAGCTGAAGCTGATGGCGGACAACGGCTTCCGGGTTGTGGCCCACGACCGGCGCGGGGGTGGACGCTCGGGCCAGTCCTGGAAGGGGAACGACCTCGACACGTACGCTGAAGATCTGGCCTCGGTCATCGAGGCCCTCGACCTTCGTGACGTCATCCTGGTCGGTCACTCGACCGGTGGGGGAGAGGTCACACGCTACATCGGCCGACACGGCTCCAGTCGTGTCACCAAGGCGGTTCTGCTCGGCGCGATCCCCCCGTTGATGCTCAAGACGGAAGCGAACCCGCAGGGGCTGCCGATCGACGTCTTCGACGAGCTCCGAAAAGGCGTGCTGACGGACCGTTCCCAGTTCTACAAGGACCTCAGTGCTCCCTTCTACGGCGCCAACCGCGAAGGATCGACCGTCTCGCAGGGAACCCGCGACGAGTTCTGGCTCTGGAGCATGACGGTGGGCATCGTGGGCGCCCACGACTGCATCAAGGCGTTCTCCGAGACCGACCTCACTGAGGACCTCAAGAAGTTCGACATCCCCACGCTGATCATTCACGGTGACGACGACCAGATCGTTCCCATCGTGGCATCCGCGAATAAATCGTCGCAGCTCGTCAAGGACGTGACCTTTAAGGTCTACCCGGGTGCTCCGCACGGCTTGTCGATGGTTCCCGAGTTCGCGGGACGGTTCGACGCCGACCTCCTCGAATTCGCACGCGGCTGACCGGCCACGCCTCGTCGCTCACTGGTCTTCTCGCGTTCTGGTCTGCGGTGCCCGTCCGCAAGCCTCGACCGTCAGGCGCAGCCGGTGGATCAGCTCGTGTGTGCCGGCCGTGGGACTTCGCCGCGCACCACGGCGTGAGGCCGCGTCAAATGTGGTGACGGTCCAGTCACGGGGCCGGTTCGTCCGCCGGTACCCGCCCCGCTCCCTGCCCACCACGCTCCTCAGCTTCCACACCGAAGAGCGGGGGAAGGGCGCCGAAGACCGGGAAGAGGGTGACGCGGGCCTGATCAACTTCGTTCGGCCCTTTTGGCTCCCGAGCCCGACAGGGGGAAGTCGCGATCATGCGATTGTCCCCCTGCCCGGCGTCGGGGTGGCGGGATGCGAACTCACGACCTCTTCGTCCCGAACTCTCGGCTGAGCAGTCATTCAGGACTGGTGGTCTGGTCAACCAGCCATCGACGGCTTCTGACAGTCGACTACGGTCGCGGTGGTCGCTGCACTCCGTCCTGATTTGTTCCTTTCTTCTGTGCCCCCGGCAGGATTCGAACCTGCGACACCCGCTTGAGGAGTTTTCCCCGGGCGGGGCCGTGACCTGCGTAAACATCAAAGGTGTGGCGTCTGGCCTGGGAAAACTCCCCTGTGTGGTTCTCACCTGTTCACCGGGCTTCCCGGCCTCATATGTGCTGGATATGTGCTGCCCCACGCTGATGGGCCAGACCCATGTGATGACGAGTGCGCCGAGGAGGTAACCGCCCCTTCTGGCCGACGGAGCCACGCTCGCCGCTCGACAGTTGTCGCTTCCTCCCCGGCCATCCGGCAGACGCGCGGCTGTGGTGCCCGGGCGGATGAGTCGCGGGCACCACAAGTGGTGTCAGGCGCCGAACGCGGCGGGGTACTGGATGGAGCCGGTCGGGACGGGGCGGGTGTCGTCGAGAGCCATGGCCATCATGGCCTCGTCGGGTACCTCGAAGGGGGCGCGGATACCGAAGCGGGAGGCGGGGGTGAAGCCGAACCGCGGGTAGTAGTCGGCGTGGCCCAGGACGACGACGAGGTTCTCTCCCATGGCCCGGGCGGCGTCCAGGGCGGCGCGGACGGCGGCGGAGCCGGCGCCGGTGCGCTGGGCGGAGGGCAGTACCGCGCACGGGGCCAGGGCGAGGGCGGGGTGGCCGTCGACGTGGCAGCGGGTGAGCAGGGCGTATCCGACCGGGATTCCGTCGGAGGCAGTGGTGATTACGGACAGTCCGTCGATCCACGCCTTCGGGTCGGCGCGCAGTGCGTCGACGATGTCGGCCTCGACCGCGGTGGGGAAGGCGGCGAGGTTGATGTCGCGGATCGCGGGGATGTCGTCGGTGGTCTCGGGGCGGGTGGTCCAGGTGGTCATGGTGGTTTTGTTCTCGCTTGTGCCGGGGATGTGGTCGTGAGGACGGAGGAGGTGGGCGGCGTAGGCGTTCTCCCGCAGTAGCCCGCGGTAGCTGTCCAGACGGCGCCGGGGAATCTCACCTGCCTCGACAACGGCCAGGACCGCGCAGCCGGGTTCACTCACGTGTGCGCAGTCCGCGAACCGACACCCTCTCATCAGGGTCTGACATCTGACATCAGCGCTACCTTGCGCCCGCCTCGGCGCACCCCGATACGTCTTCCAACCGTGTTGGTGGCGCCTTGGGTTTTGTGCAGGGCGGTTCACCTGCGTTCATGGCGGCCGGCTGTCCGCGTGCTGACGGCTCCGGATCTCGTCCGAACGGCTGTGAACGGGGTTGAACGGGACGGGAACTGAGACGGTGATGCATGTCTTCAGGCTGCCTCCCAGCTGAAGCGGCCCTCCAACCGGTCGGGACTGAGGTAGGCGAAGCCGGCGCCGTATGCGAAGTTCAGGAAGTATGGTCCGTCGTCCTCCATGCCGCCGAGCCGGAAGAAGAAGCGCCACGGTGCCTCGACTCCGGCCCGGTCCGGATAGGCGGGCTTGCCCCCGAGGCAGTCGCGTACGTCGACGGTGCCGTGTTCCTTCAGGCCGCGCTCGACCTTCTCCGGTACGGGTGCCATGTCGACCCGGAACTGGACAGGTACCTGTTCGTCGTCGGGGCCGAACCGCCAGAGCGACCGCCCCTTCGTGCCGGTCGGCCCGATGGCGGCGAACGCGGGGAGACGCCCTCCGGGCTGGATGAGCAGGACGGCTTCACCGTCTTCCGGGTCGCTCCCGCCGGTCTCGTAGTCGTCGTACGACAGGAAGAGGTACGCCATGCGCCGCAGCCCACCGGCTTCCGCGGGGATGGGGAACTGCCCGATGAAGTCCAGCGGCTCCCCGGTCTCGGGGCGCACTGGCCAGCAGGGTTCGTCCAGCCATACGGGATCACCACCCAGTTTCGCGACGGGCTCGGTGATGGGCTCCTCGACGGGGTGGAACGTCATCTGCAACCGGGGGAGGTACCCGGCGTCGTACGGGCCCCCGGCATCCTCGACGGGATGTGACAGCAGCATGCCCGGACTGTAGCCGTCGGCTCCGACGGATCCTTCGAGGTCTCTCCCCTGGACTCTGAGGGGTTCACGTGCCGGGGGCGCGAAAGGCGACCTGCCGACGTGCGGCCTCGTCGATCTCGTCGAGGGTGAGGAGAGGGGTGGCCCGGGTGTGGAGGGCTCCGCTGGCCTTGACGGTGAGGCTGACGGCGGCCATGGAGACCGGGTCGGGGAAGTCGACGATGAGTACGATGTCGTCCTCCCCGAAGGCGAAGTACATGGCCTCGACCTGCCCGTTGAGGCCAGTGACGACCTGGTCGACAGCGGCGCGACGGCCGCTCGCACCTTCCTTGAGTAGCCCCTTGGTGCCCGCGGGCGTGTAGGTGGCCTGAATGAGGAACTTCGGCATAGGGATGCTTCCTGCCCATCGCTTGTCGGGTGTGCATCGGGTGTGCAATGGACTTCCCGCTGTCACATCGGCCGCTACTCGCGGACGACTGGATTCACTCGTTGGAACCCGCGCTTCATTCAACTGACCGCTCTCGAGGAACTGCGAGAGTGCCGAGCTTTTGCTGCTCAGCTCGCTGAGCGCGCCATGACGCGTCGCACGGCCGCAACGCCAAGGCCGCGCGGAAGTGACGCGAGAAGCTCCGGGCCGTCATTCATCAGCAGACCGGTCCCACCCAAAGCCACCTACCGGTGGAGAAATCGAGCCGCAGAACGTCTACCGCCCCTTCACCCGCGTTGCCCAGTCCGCCGGCCTTCGCGTGATCCGGCTGCATGACGTCCCGTACGGCACTGCGACCCTCCTCACGGCGGCCGGAGTTGCTCTCCGCGTGGTGATGGAGATCCTGGGCCACTCGCAGATCAGCATCACCATGGACGTGTACACGCACGTCGTGCAGGACACGCAGCGGGAGGCCATGAGCCACATGGACCGGCTGCTCAGGAAGAGGCGTCCCGGTCGTCAGTGACCGCCCGCGTTGATGTCAGAAGTGGATGTCAAAGGCCCCGGACCATGATCGGTCCAGGGCCTTTGCGCTGGTGCCCCCGGCAGGATTCGAACCTGCGACACCCACTTGAGGAGTTTTCCCCGGGCGGTGCTGTGACCTGCAGAGATACGGGCTTCAAGGTGTCTGGCCAGGGGAAGTGCCCCTCCGTGGTTCTCACGTGTTCGCGGGGTTTGCCAACCTCATGTGTGCCGAATCTGTTCTGGTCGGCCCACGGGCTGAGGGTGAGGTCCTGGATCCGGACGGATGCCGGCTCCGGTGACGAAGCTGTGAGCAGGTGGGCGGGAACCCGTAGCCCGGGGACCACCGGCAGCACACGGTTCTGATCAAGTGGAGGGGATGCCGGTGACCACAGCTCCTGGCGGTGTGCCTCACCCGCTGCCCTCGTCGTTGCATCCGCTGCGGAGCATCCGTGACATCGGGGAGTCCCTGCCGGAGGCTCAATGTCGGCATTTCGACGCGGAGCTTGCCGACACGGAGGTCGGGGCACTGCCCGAGATGCTTCACCGTTGGGTGACATTGAGCAACGACGGCTTCGAGGAGTTCCTGCTCTCCCGGCCGTTCGAGGGTCTGGAGTTCGGCGCGCGCTCCTACGACGAGCAGACGGACGCCGAGTGATCCACCTGTTCGACACCAACGTGGTCGCCGAACTCACGACCCGGGCCACGCCCGAGCCGCGCGTCCTGCCCTGGTTCCGGTCCACGGCCAGGCCCAACCACTTCCTGAGTGTGATCACTGTGGCCGAGATCGAGGCCGGCGTGGCCGCCGCCCCGGATCCCGTACGCCAGGCACGCTATGCCCGAGCTCTTGCTGCGGTACGGCACGAATACCGCGACCGCATCGCGCCGATCGGCGAACCGGAAGCGGCTGCCTACCTGATCATCCACAAGGCGCTCAAGGCCGCAGGCACCGGCATCGCCCCACCGACGCACTGATCGCCGCCACCGCCCTGGCCAACGGGTGGACGGTTGCCACCCGCAACATCAAAAGCACATGGCCCGAACCGGGGCTCTGGTCGTCAATCCATGGGAGGAGAAGCTGTAAGCGGTACTGCAGAGCACGAGCCACCCTGCCGGCGTCCCCCGGGGCCGGCGCAAGCTCTCTGACGACATCACGCATTCAAGGTCGGTAATAGACCTGAGGCGTTCCGATTCTGCTGTCGGCAGACCATTCTGCGACCCCTTGCGTTCATGAAGATGCCGAGTAATCGTCATTACATGATTACGGCACAGCAGCAAGAGCAACTGAGAGGTTGGTTCATCGGCCGGCTCCCCGACGATCTCTTCGAGGAACTGGCCGAGGTCACGGTCGACCGCGAGGAGATCACGGTGATCGGACGCATTCCCGGGCCCCGGCCGGTCGAGGACGCCTCTCCGGCCGAGCGGGAAGCGGCGATCGAGGGCCGGATCCAGGAGTTCCGGGAACGCACCCGGGACGCCCGGATCGCGGTCGCCCGGGACGCGGAGCACCGCTTCGGCCGGAAGGTCTCCTGGGGGGTGGAGTGCGACGGGCGGCGCGCCCTGTTCACCCATGTCGCCGCGCCCGTCATGACCCGACTGCGCCAGCCGGAGCGCCTGGTCCTCGACACGCTGATCGCCGGCGGGGTGGCCCGCAGCCGCAGCGAGGCGCTGGCCTGGTGCGTGCGCCTGGTCCAGCGGCACACCGACGACTGGCTCACCGAACTGCGTGAGTCCCTGGAGCACGTCCAGCGGGTGCGGGCCCAGGGACCGGACGGCGAACGGGAGGAGGACGAGCCCACCGCCGACGGCGAGTGAACGGCGTTGTCAGTGGAGCGTGTTACCGCGCGGGGCATGCCCCGTCTCGTACTGGTCGCCGGTGCCTGGCTCGGGGCGTGGGCGTGGGACAAGGAGGCGGCCGAACTGCGCGCGGCCGGGCACGAGGTCCATCCCGTGACGCTGTCCGGCCTCGCGGAGAAGCGCGCCCTACCGGCCGGGCAGCAGACCCATGTCCAGGACATCGTCCACGAGGTGGAACGACTCGAGCCGCGCGATGTCTCCTCGTCGGACACAGCTACTCCGGCGTGAACGAGCGGCGAGGACGCGGTTTCTTCTTCCCCGTGCTCTCCATGGTGGGCATCCTTCCGGGGACTCGACATCTGATCTCGGATGCCTGCCAAAGCGGATCAAGCCCAAGGGCCGCAGCACCACTGATGCGGACACCCCGGGCCGAATCTAGACTGGCGAAGGCAGGAAGAGTCCCGATCAGGGAGATGTGCGCCATGGCCAAGCGAGCCAACAAACGACGCGGTCGTAAGAAGAAGAAGGCCAACCACGGCAAGCGTCCCAACACCTGAGCCGACCGAGCGCGCCGCCGAGGGCAGTCACGCTGGAAGCGCCCCGGCGGGATCAATCTGCACGCACCGCTCCGGAAGCCCCATGCGGGGTCCACGTTCCAGCAGGTCATGCGAATCACGATCATGCTGAGAAACTTGCGGGTTCACGGGTCGGCCGCGACTTCACAGGCGACACTTGCGCCCTGGGACAGCGCCTGGCGTATGAGCAACCAACTTGCGCCGCCCATTGGTTGAGGGCGGTGTCCCGCTTGGGACAGGTTCGAGCCTCATCTTTGTCAGGTCGATCATCGCGGATCGCGGATCGCCGGCGCTGGAAGTTGGCAGGCGAGCGGTGTTTGGGGTGGTCGCTGGAGGCCGCCTCTATACGCGTTCGTCCGCCGCTGTTGGTATCAGCCGCTGATGTCACTTGACGGGCCCGAGTGGCCCGATCTTCCGGCACCTGCTGCGGTTGCTGTCAGCTACTGGTGTCTGCTCCTCGGCGTCGGAACAAGTGTCGGGTGCCGCGAACGAAGAGGATGAACACTGCCCGGATGGCCATGAACACGGTCGTGAGGGCGAGCGCGCGGGTAATCACGTCAGAGATCGTGGTCCAAGAATCGGGTACGCCAAGAAGGAGCGAGAGCTCTCCGATCGCTACGGTCAGCCCGAACATGAACGGCAGCCATTCCCAGTGAGTCCGTGAGCCCCTCCTCACTGCTGTCTGCCGCTTGTGCCGCCGACGAGTTGCCCGGCTGAGGATGACGCTCAGGACGATCATCGAAACAGGCACCCATAGGTCCCACCAGTGCACGCTGAGCTGCACGGCTCCTCCCCCTTGCTGCTCTGGAGGCCTGCCTGTACGGACGGTGAGCCTATCGCGCAGCCGGTGGAGCGGCTTCGAGCTGGAGCACCGCTCCTAAAGCGGAGCCCGAGCCCCACAGCACGGAGAAACCCGGCCCGGAGTCCGTGCCGGATGATGCTGATCCTTTGGGAGATGTTCGGGAGATCAGCTCCCTGCCCGCTCACGCAAACGGCCCCGGACGAGGAGTCCGAGGCCGATTGAAGCGCCTTCCTGGGGGAGGGCGAAACCCCAGGTCAGAACGGTAACGCGTGGTGCCCCCGGCAGGATTCGAACCTGCGACACCCGCTTCAGGGGTTTTCCCCGGGCGGGGCTGTGACCTGCGGAAACGTCGGTCTTGGGATGTCTGGCCTGGGAAAACACCTCTTGGTGGTTCTCGTGTGTTCGCGGGGTTTCCCGGCCTCATGTGTGCTGAATCCGTTCCGGAGGGGGCTGCCCGTGACGACCTCCAGCCTGCCCTGGTCGCTCACCGCGTTCAGGGGTGAAGGCTTGTCGGCGCGAGCCTTCGGTCCTAAAGTGCTACCTGGTAGCACCGGGTGCTACCGTGGTCGGTATGAGCGTTCAGCCCGAAATCACCCAGCGGGATCTGCGCAACCGGTCCCGAGAGATCATGGACGCCATACAGGGCGGCCAGTCGTTCACCGTCACCCGTGACGGACACCCGGTCGGCCAGCTCGTTCCGCTGCGGCGACGCCGTCGCTTCGTCTCCCGGCAGGAGTTCGCCGCGATGTCCAGGACCGCCCCCGACATCGACCTCGACACGTTCCGCGCCGACCAGGACGCCACGGCCGACACCTACCCGGACGATCCCTATGCCCGCTGACCGCTCGCCGTACCAGCAGGGACTCCTCGACACCAACATCATGATTCTGCGCCGGTGGGTGACCCCCGAGGAACTGCCGGACGAAATGGCGATCACCGCCATCACCCTGGCCGAGTTGTCCGCCGGCCCGCACGAGGTCCGCCGCAACGACGAACAGAGCGGCTACGACGAACACGCCGAACGCGCCCGCAGACTCGACGTCCTGCAACGCGCCGAGCACGAGTTCGACCCCATCCCCTTCGACGCCGACGCGGCCCGCATCTACGGCCGCATCTGCGCCGCGGTGATCAGCGCCGGCCGCAAGCCACGCCGCCGGGTGGCCGACCTGATGATCGCCGCCATCGCCGTGTCCGAGGACCTCCCCCTCTTCACCACCAACCCCGACGACTTCAAAGGACTGGACGACCTCCTCACCGTCGCACCGGTCACCCGCCCGAAGGTGCCCCACGAAGACTGACACCAGGGCACCGGGGCGGTGGGAGCGCATCGGACTTCGTGGGGCGAGCGTGGAGCGGACGCGGTCATGCAGCGGACTGGTTCCGGGGATCAAGCCCCCTGAACCGGCCCTTTTCTCTGTGCCCCCGGCAGGATTCGAACCTGCGACACCCGCTTTAGGGGTTTTCCCCAGCCAAGGCCCTGACCTGGGCAAACGTTGCCTTGAGTGCGTCTGGCCTGGGAAAACACGCTTCAGTGGTTCTCGCGTGTTCGCAGGGTTTCCCGGCCTCATGTGTGCCGAATCCGTTCCGGTCGGCCACCGGGCCGGGGCGAGATCCTGAATCCGGACGGATGTCCGCTCCGGTGACAGAGCTGTGAGCGGGTGGGTGGGAACCCGTAGCCTGGGACCACCAGCAGCACACGGTTCTGATCAAGCGGAGGGGATGCCGATGACCACAGCTCCTGGCGGTGTGCCTCACCCACCGTCCTCGTCGCACCCGCTGCGGACCATCCGTGACATCCGGGAGTCCCTGCCGGAGGAACAGCGTCGGCATTTCGACGCGGAGCTCGCCGACACGGAGATCGAGGCACTGCCCAAGATGCTTCACCGTTGGGTGACATTGAGCAACGACGGCTTTGAGCAGTTCCTGCTCTCCCGGCCGTTCGAGGGCCTGGAGTTCGGCGCGCGTTCCTACGACGAGCAGACGGACACCGAGTGATCTACCTGTTCGACACCAACGTTGTCGCCGAACTCACGACCCGGGCCACGCCCGACCCGCGCGTCCTGGCCTGGTTCAGGTCCACAGCCCGGCCCAACCGCTTCCTGAGTGTGATCACTGTGGCCGAGATCGAGGCCGGCGTGGCCGCCGCCCCGGATCCCGTACGCCAGGCACGCTATGCCCGAGCTCTCGCTGCGGTACGGCACGAATACCGCGACCGCATCGCGCCGATCGGCGCATCGGAAGCGGCTGCCTACCTGACTATCCACAAGACGCTCAAAGCCGCAGGCACCAGCATCGACCCACCGGACGCACTGATCGCCGCCACCGCCCTGGCCAACGGGTGGACGGTCGCCACCCGCAACATCAAACACATGGCCCGAACCGGGGCCCTGGTGGTCAATCCATGGGAAGAGAAGCTGTAGGCGGTACTCAGGGCACGAGCCACCCTGCTGGCGCCGCCCCGGGGTTGGCGCGAACTCTCTTCTTGTCTTCAACCGCTCCGGGATTCCGCCGCCCCATAGCGGATCGCTATGACTCACGGGTCGACGAGGCGGCTGGGTGGTGTGCTGTAAACGCAGAGGCCCTCCCGCCCATCGGACGGGAGGGCCTCTGACCAGGCGTTTCTCTGTGCCCCCGGCAGGATTCGAACCTGCGACACCCGCTTTAGGAGTTTTCCCCAGCCAAGGCCCTGACCTGGGTAAACGTTGCCTTGAGTGCGTCTGGCCTGGGAAAGCACCCCTTCGTCGTTCTCGTGTGTTCGCGGGGTTTCCCGGCCTCATGTGTGCTGAATCCGTTCCGGGCCGACTGCAGGGGGAGACCTCTTGCCACAGGTCGTGGGCGCGCGCGGCGCGGCCAGGGGGAAGCGCAGGCTCCAGATGTCTCTGACCGTGGTCGTCGGTGGTGCGGTTATCGCGGGTCGGCTGGCTCCCGAAGCCGTCTGGAGGCAGCGGGTGTCGGAGGTTCTGGCGGACTCGGCCCGCCTGAGCGCTTTCTCCGCCGTGTTCACCGTTGCGATGCGCGAGGAGGTCCGCCCACGCATCTGCATTTCCATGTGGCGCGGATTCTCCAGGGCGCGGTGGGGATCCCGGAGACGGGTGGGACGTACCGGGTGGCAATCGAGGACGTCAATGCCTGGACCATGGGCGACTTCAGCTACTCCGACCACTGACCCACTGTCGCGCCGAGAATCCCCCGGCACGCGGTGAGGGTCCGACCGGCGCATTCCGGTCGGACCCTCACCGCTGCTTTGACGGCGGCTCGCACCCGCCTGTCGGTCAGACGGCCGCGGGGGCGCCGAGCATCGCGGAAGCCTGTTGGAACGGGTTGAGAACGCGCGTGGGCGCGGCGGCCTCGGGAAGGTCGCGGCAGGTGAAGCCGAGCTGGGTCATGGCCCGCAGGACTTCGCCGGCGCTGAAATCGCGGCGGTCCTGGCGTGTGACGACCTGCCCGACCTGCTTGACGGGGTAGGTGCGGCGGCCGATGATCACGGATGCCCCGAAGGCTTCCTCAGGCTTGACACCCTTCATCGATTCCAGGACGCCGCTCTTGGTGAGGTCGAAGGGGAAGCGGGCGATGACACAGCGCATGAGGCCTCACAGGGAGAAGACGAGGGGGGCATGGTTCTGCCGCGGCTGAGGCGGTTCAGCGGGCAAGGGCGAGGACGCCCAAGGCGCTGCCGTGTCCGTCGACCACAGGCAGGGCATCGAGTCGGCGGTAGCGCATCGTGTGCTCGGCTTCGGCCATGGTGGTCACGAGAGAGACGAAGGGCCCTCGGTCGCCGAGGATGTCCCGCAGCTGGACCCGGTCCGTGTACGCGGAGCTGTCGCGGACTGCGGTGAGTTGGGCCTGGGTGAGAAGTCCGGTGCACACGCCGTCGTTGTCGCAGACGAGCAGGTGCCCGGTGCGGGCGCTTGCCATGACGGACAGGGCCACCTCGACGGTCATGTCGTCACAGACCTGCGGTCCGGCGGTGTCCATGGCGTCGGCCACCGTCCTGTGTACGGGGGTGGCACTCGTCGAACGGGGCTGCATCTGAACCGTCGTCAAAAGGTGCCTCCTGCAGAGGTGGGTCAGTTTCCTGATCACGAAGTCTTCAGGCCGCCGCGTCGAAGGAGGACTGCCGCCCGGTCATGCGCCGGGCAGCCGAAGCGGGGCTGCGTCGTCCGCGTGAGGACGTACTGCGCTGACGCCGCTCGGCGACCGGCGTGGTGATCGTCACGGGGATGCCGGAGGGGGTCTGGGCGCCGGTGATCTGGCTGAGTGCCTCTTCGCCGGAGCGGACCTGGGTGGTCTGGGGCACGATGCCGGCGGCGGTCATAAGGCGGGTCATGTCGCGGCGCTGGTTGGGGGTGACCAGGGTGACGACGCTGCCGGACTCGCCTGCGCGGGCGGTGCGGCCGCCGCGGTGCAGGTAGTCCTTGTGGTCGGTCGGCGGGTCGACGTTGACGACGAGGTCGAGGTTGTCGACGTGGATGCCGCGGGCGGCGACGTTCGTGGCCACGAGCACGGTGACGTGCCCGGCCTTGAACTGGGTCAGGGTTCGGGTGCGCTGCGGTTGCGACTTGCCGCCGTGCAGGGCGGCGGCCCGCACCCCGCTGTTCAGCAGGTCCTGCGTCAGCCGGTCGACGGCGTGCTTGGTGTCCAGAAACATGATCACCCGGCCCTCGCGCGCCGCGATCTCGGTCGTCGTCCGGTGCTTGTCGGCGCCGTGGACGTGCAGCACGTGATGCTCCATCGTGGTGACCGCACCTGCGGACGGGTCGACGGAGTGGACGACCGGGTCGGTGAGGTAGCGGCGGACCAGGCGGTCGACGTTGCGGTCGAGGGTGGCGGAGAACAGCATCCGCTGGCCCTCGGGGCGGACCTGGTCCAAGAGCGCGGTGACCTGGGGCATGAAGCCCATGTCGGCCATCTGGTCCGCCTCGTCCAGGACGGTGATCGCGACCTGGTTCAGCCGGCAGTCACCGCGGTCGATGAGGTCCTTGAGCCGGCCCGGCGTCGCGACGACGACCTCGGCTCCACCGCGCAGCGCGTTGGCCTGCCTGCCGATCGACATTCCGCCGACGACCGTGGCAAGACGCAGCTTCACCGAGCGGGCGTAGGGGGTGAGTGCGTCGGTCACCTGCTGGGCCAGCTCACGCGTCGGCACGAGGATCAGGGCCAGCGGCCGGCCGGGCTCGGCGCGCTGTCCGGCGGTGCGGGCCAGCAGGGCCAGGCCGAAGGCGAGGGTCTTGCCGGAGCCGGTGCGCCCGCGTCCCAGGGCGTCGCGGCCCGCTAGGGTGTTGGGCAGGGTCGCGCCCTGGATCGGGAACGGGACGCTCACGCCTTGCGCGGTCAGCGCTGCCAGCAACTGCTTGGGCATGCCTAGGTCGGCGAACGCCTCGACCGCGGGCAGCGCGGGAGTGATCGTCTTCGGCAGGGCGAACTCACCCTGGACCGTTGCGGGCCGCCGGCCGTGGCCGCCCGAACGGCCCGGACCCCCTGAACGACTCGGGGCGGGCGACCCGAAACGGCTGCCCCGCCTCGAACCGGCGCTGGAGCCGAAAGCGGGGCCGTCGGTCCGGCTGCGGCGGGAGGAGCGGTCGTTCGTACGTGTGGGGTTCATTGAGAACCTTCCTTGATACGGCACGTACCAAGGAATTCCCGCAGCGGAAGAGCAGCGCGGGGAATCACAAGAACGGGCCGAATGGAATGTGAAAAAGAATCCGGATTGCAGTGAATCCGGTACGGGGTGCAGGCGGCGAAATGGGTGACGTCATGTGGACGTGAAATCCCGGACGCCGACCGGTTGCAGCTCCGAAGAGGCGCGCGTCTCTGGGGAAGGGCTGCGGGCGGTGTTGTCCCACAGGTGACACCACTGCGGGAAATACCCGTAGCTGGGGCCCGCACCCCGAGGGATGCGGGCCCCAGCTACGAAGTGCGCGTCAGCGTCAGGCGAGAGCGATGTTCTCGGCCGTCGGGCCTTTCTGGTCCGCCGCGATGTCGAAGGTGACCTTCTGGCCTTCGAGCAGCTCGCGGAAGCCCTGGGCGGCGATGTTCGAGAAGTGGGCGAACACGTCAGCGCCCCCACCGTCCTGCTCGATGAAGCCGAAACCCTTGGCTGCGTTGAACCACTTCACTGTGCCTGACGCCACGTCATGTCTCCTTTAGGGCAGTACACCGAGACCCGCGATGCGCGGATACCGGGTCGCCGCGATGATGCCCTGTCCGGAAAAAGACCGGCAATACAAAAAAGCTTCCAGTCGCCGGAAAATTTCGGCGAAGGCGCTTGAAGTTTTGGGAACCACAACTGCAACTGAGATCGACAGTAGCATGAAGTAGCGGCCCGTGTTCGTTAAATAACTCCACTCTGTTGGATGCGGCAAATCACTCCTCGCGTGGCGCGTCAAACCCTCACCTCACGGCCATAGATATTGCCCCCTCTGAAGGGCAACGTTTCAGGAAGAGCGGACGTTGTTCCCGGCTCCAAGGGCACAACTATTCCGGTGGCAGCATCCTGCCCGGCACCCGCCCCATCGACCCATACGCTGGTCTCGACGCAGATCAGGACCGTCCAAGATCCGGCCACTGTCACCTAAAGGCCGGCCTGCTGTTGGGGTGCGTAGGCGGACAGCAGAAACTGCACGGGGCAGCTGTAAGCGCCGAGCATGGGCGGGAAGGTCGGACAGGGCTGATGTTCTCGTCCTGGGGCCCTTCTGGACCTGAGTGGCGTCGAACCTCGCCGTGACCTTCCTGGAGCTCTTGTCCCTCCGAAACGATTGCGGACGGGCCCGCCGGCTGACTCGGCCTCATCGGAATTGCGACTGCCGACCGGCAGGTCCACGAGAACGTCGTCCGGCGCATGCCCCGCCCACTCCGACGATTGGCGGCGTCGTGTACGCACCCGTCAGCGTGCAACGTGTGTGATGAGCGGCGCGAGCCAGGACGTTGTCGCGGTCAGTAGGTGACCAGGGAAATGGCGATGTAGTGCGCGGTGAAGGCCGCGACGGTCAGCGCGTGGAACACCTCATGGAAGCCGAACCAGCGGGGCGAGGGATCGGGTCGCTGGAGGGCGTAGACGACCGCTCCCGCGCTGTAGAGGAGACCGCCGGCCACGATCAGGGTGAGCACGGCCGCTCCGCCGGTGTGCAGGAAGTCGGGCAGGTAGCGCACCGGCGCCCACCCCAGGGCCAGGTAGCACGGGGTGTACAGCCAGCGCGGGGCTCCGACCCACAGGACCCGGAACGCGATGCCGGCCAACGCGCCCGCCCACACGATCCACAGCAGCACGGACCGCTGTTCCGGCGGGAGGAGGAGCACGGCCAAGGGGGTACAGGTGCCGGCGATGATCAGGAAGATGTTGGTGTGGTCGAGACGTCGTAGAAGAGCCTCGCCGAGCGGTCCCCAGGTACCGCGGTGGTAAATGGCGCTTGTTGCGAACAGCAGCCAGGCGGTGACCGAGTACACGGCGCAGGCCCAGGCTGCCTGTGGGGTGCGAGCCAGGCAGATGAGTACGATGCCTGCGATCAGTGCGGCGGGGACCATTCCGGCATGGAGCCAGCCACGCAACCTCGGTTTGATCGATTCGGCCAGGTCGGCCGCCTGCTCCACCAGAGCGGCAACCGAGCGGGCGCTTTCTCCTGCACCGTCACCTTGTGGTCCGCGGGGCAGCCCGACTTCGCGGTGTTCTCCACACTCTGAGGCGACGTGGACACATTCGACCTCAGCGGCGTCACGGGACATGGCTTCCCGTCCTCCCCCGGGCTCCTGGGCGTCACTGGCAATCATGCGCTCATGTTAGGAGACCTCACAGGACAGCCTTTCGAGAGGTTGATCCGAAAACCGAGCGCACGTCAGCCGGGCGTGGGCTCTCTCGCCGCCGTATGGACTCCGGCCCCTTGGTCTCGCCGCCAATTGGGCCGCCCGAAGCCGAGTAGAACGGCCGGTTGTGGGAACGATCAGGGCCTCCGAACGGGCATCTCCGCTCGCCTACCCGCAAGGATTGCCGATGCTTCCTCAGGTCCGCCCCCACGTGTCCGCCCCCCTCACAGACCAGTTGGAACACCAATTGGACCTGGCTCCAGACCTCGAAGCCGGCCATCTCGATGTGGAGGGCGTCGCAGGCATCGCAGTTGTCGCAGCTGCCCACTCCGATGGCTACGCGGCCATCGGCCATCTCCTCGGACTGCTGGCCGCGCTCCCCGCCCCCACCGAGGCAGGCGAACGCTTCTGGTCCAACCTGTGGAGGTCCTCGGGCACCGCCTACCTGCTACCTGCCAACGTCAAGGCTCACGTGCTGCAATCCCTGGCAGGCGAAGGGACCGCCCTGGCCCGACAGATCCTCTCGGCTGTCGATGAGATGACCCCGCCCCAACGCGTCGCAGCCGGGGAGGTGATCGGCCAAGCCCTCGCTGAGTCCGACCATTTGCCCGACCTCAAGACACAGGCCATCGGAGAACTATGGCTCCGAGATCTCGAACTCACCGCCTGGCGCGTCCTGCACGCCGACCGCAGGTCGGACGATCCCGCTGGACGGAAAGCCTTCCTCGAAGCCTGGACGAGCGTCTGAACGTCTGCTCCTCCAACTGCACGACAGCCGCACAGGGCATGCGGCACCCCAGCCGCCACGCGGCGCGCAGCCCCGGCCTCGTATCCATACTCATCGGGCCCGGTGCTCCTGTCGCTTCCGAGTAACACCCTGGTCACCGGCGACCAGGACCGTAGTGTCGTGAGCCCCGGCTCAACGGCTATGCGTACGGTGAGGCGAACGAGCCCGGGACAACGCTTGAAGCGACCGAGTTCAGAACTCTCGGCCGAGGTCGCGCCATCCCCAGATGCACCCCGATCCTGTGCATGACAGGCTCTTTCGCCGCCCGCGAGAGGGGGATCCCACTGTCCGGCTGACAGCACCGCCCGCACGGGCGACGGCAGCTACCGGACGCGGTGTGCGCGATCCCTCGGGCAGGGCTGCCAGGTCAGGCCAGGTTGATGTTCTCGGCCTGCGGGCCCTTCTGGCCCTGGATGACGTCGAACGTCACCATCTGGCCCTCCTGGAGCTCACGGAAGCCTGAGGAGTTGATCGCGGAGTAGTGGGCGAACACGTCCGGGCCGCCCCCGTCCTGGGCGATGAAGCCGAAGCCCTTCTCCGCGTTGAACCACTTCGT
>NZ_JBIAIV010000044.1:0-71662 GCF_042871645.1 Streptomyces sp. NPDC005774
ACCGCCGGCTTCTCCACGGACTCCTGCTCGACAACGGTCTCGGTCATCTCTGGCGTCTCCTTGATCATCAGATCCGCCGTTGATTAGACACTCCCGACGCTGGTGGCTGTCTGTACCTGTGTCCTGGGCGCAGTACTGCAGATACGCGGCAGCAAACAGCGCTGAGGGAGACCGCCAGGGGCCCGGCCGCAGCCATTGATGCTGTTGGTTAATTCGGTCCCTCGCGTGACGTCGGCTCCCAGGACCCGGTTGTGGTCTTGGGAGCCGACGTTGTCGTACGGGGAGGGTGTCGATGTCGATGCGGAGGGAGGGGCTTGGTGGGGTCCCGGTGGAGACAGTGCGGGTGGCGCGGGCGGCTTTCCCGAAGAAGAGTCCTGCGATTCCTTGTTTCGCAGGCAAGGAGATAAAAGCAGGCGTATGGCCACTGAGGGCTGATTCGGAACCGGGAATCGCCACCGTTTGTGATCGGATCTGTCACGGGCCGCACGGTCGCCGAGCCCGCCCGGGAGTTCGGGGTGAGTCCGGAGTGCCTGCGCAACTGGTGTCGGCAGGAGGAGGCGGACCGTTCTGACCGAGTTTTAGATCGAGAGGTGAAGACGTTCAAGGATAATTCGATTCTATTCTCCTCCTTGGGAGTCGTGAGTTTCGCTGCAGGCCTGGTGTTCGGCATGGTCGAGGGCAGGTGCAAAGCCATGCCGGGTTTCTCCGTTTCGGCAGCAGTTTTGCGGCGGCATGGCTTTACGAACGCCGTCGGCGAGACCTTGCCGCCCCGGTTGAGTCGCAGGAGACCACGCGGTGACAATTTTTCGCCAGTCTTCGGTGTGCTCGAGACAGCTCTGCCGTCGGCCCTCCTGGCCGGGGCGTGACACCTGGCTCCCGGCCCTCCCGTCTCCCACGCGACACGGGACCGCACCGGAAACGATCTTGGTGAGGGACAATCGGCCGGTGATCGAAGTGCTGGTGGTCGAGGACCACGCCGTGGTGCGGTCCGGGCTGGTGACGCTGCTCTCGCAAGAGCTGGGGATCCGGGTCACCGGCCAGGCCGGCGACGGCCCGGCCGCGCTGGCCGAGGCCGAACGGCTGCGGCCCGACGTCGTACTCCTCGACATCGACCTGCCTGTCATGGACGGCATCACCGTCGCCACCGCACTCACCGCGCAGGTGCCGGGCTGCCGCATCCTGATGCTCACCGCCCTGGACCGCCCCGGCCATCTGGGCCGGGCGCTCGCCGCAGGGGTCTCCGGCTACTTACTGAAAAGTGCCACCCTCGCCGAGACCGCGGACGCGATCCGCCGCATCGCCGCAGGTGGCCGACTGATCGATCCCCGCATGCGCGACCAACGGGCCGCCGAACTAACCCCCTTGACCGACAAGGAGGCCGAAGTGCTGCGGCTGGCGGCAACCGGCGCCCACGCCCGTGAGATCGCCGCCGAACTCTTCCTGAGCGTCGGCACGGTACGCAACCGTCTGTCGTCCGCCGTCGGCAAACTCCACGCCCGCACCCTCGTCGACGCGGTCCGCATCGCCGAACACCACGGCTGGCTGTGACCGGCAACACCCCTGACCGGGCGCACTCGTGAAGATTTCACTCCCCATGGCGTGCGCCGCGTGATCGGATCCATGTTGACCGATTCACGCCTGCAGTCGCTCACGGAGCGCGGCGCGGTAGGCGCGTGCAGGAGACGGGGAGCGCTCGGTTTCGATGGTGGGGCGGCGGAGTACGGTGCGGCGGGCGAGGGTGGAGTTGGCTGCGGTCTACGCCATGACCGTACTGGTGTACGGATCGGCTGTGGCGGGCGTGGTGCTCGGCGGGCCGTGGATGGTCGTGTGGTTCCTGCCCGCCATGCTGGGCTCGCTGGTGGCGATCTGGTGCGTGCGCTATGGAATCCGATGGGAAACGTCGGCGGCAAGGCGTGCGGCTGACGAGGAGGAGCGGCGGCGCTGACGTCACCTTTCTGTCCGTGCTTCCGCGCGAGGTGCGGTGCCGGCGCGTTCGGTCAGGTGGGGCGGTAGCAGGGCGGTCCGTGGTACGGGAGGGCGGGGGCGCCTTCGGAAGGTCGGTCGCGGCATGCGTTCACCGTCACCCGCGTCCTTGCCGCCGGTCCCACCCCTTCCCGGTGCCGATTCACGCACCCGCCTTGTAGGTTCGCGGGATGTCCGCCCCCGGTCATCTCGACCCCCGCATCCTGCGCGCCTTCGTCACTGTCGCCGAGGAGTTGCACTTCACCCGCGCCGCGATGCGCCTCTACATCGCACAGCAGGCGCTCAGCCGCGACGTACGGCGGCTGGAACGGGAGCTGGGCAGCGAACTGTTCGTACGGACCACCCGCCAGGTGACGCTCACCCCCGACGGCGAACGCCTGCTGCCGTACGCCCGCCGGGTCCTGGCGGCGCAGGACGACCTGCTCGCCGCCGCCGGACGGGCCCGGCCGCTGCTGGTGGACCTCAACTCCCCGGGACTGGTCACCGGGCGCCGGGTGCTGCGCCGGGCCCGTGAACTCGCCCCCGGGCACGAGCTGATGGCCCGCTACGAGAGCGGACTGACCTGGGCCGCAGGCGAGTTGACCGCCGGGCGGCTCGACGCGTCGTTCGGACGGTTCGCGGGGCTCCCCGCGACGCTGAAGGCCGGGCTCGACCAGCAGCCCGTACGGTACGAGCCGATGGCGGTGATCCTTCCCGAGGGCCACCGGCTGGCCGCACTGGCGGAGGTACCGCTCGACGCGCTGGCCGGCGAGGAGGTGTACGCCGGGGCGGGCAATCCGCGCACACCGGAGTGGACCGACCTCGCGGGGCTGTTGTTCGAGGGGCGGGGCATCGATGTCGCGTCGCCCGCGCCTCTGGCCGTCGGGGACGAGGAGTTCCAGCGGATCATGGCCCGCACGGGGAATCCGGTGCTCGCCGTGGTGGACTTCCCGCCGTTGCCCTCGATGGTGCTGCGCCCACTGGTCGACCCCGTCCCGCTGTCACCTGTATCGCTTGTGTGGAGAAAAGGGCTGATTCACCCCGCTCTGAAAGCACTTCGCAGGGCTGCGGCCGATATCGCCGCCGAGGAAGGCTGGTTGCTCCGGCCCGTGAACGGATGGGTTTCAGACAGTGATCTTGATGTCATGAGTTCTCCCTGATGTCTCATCATTGATAAGAATCACCTCCCGGCGAACACGGGACCTTCGCGTGCGCTACATTCGATGTCCGAGCACAGTGTGATAAACGGGGCGCTCGGGGAGGGTGGGCCCATTCCGGCGGCGAGTGCTCAGGCCGTACGCGCACCCGGAACAGTCCCGTGGGGGGAAGAAACGTGCGCGTGGAACAGTGGCGAGAAGACGCCCAACCTGAACGGCCCCGGACCGGGACCGAGGACGAAGCAGGCCTGGTCGAGGACGACCGGCCCGCCTCCGGAAGTTTTGCCACCGACCACGGAACGTGGTTCTCCCGAGGCGTGCCCGACCGCACCGCCGGGGCGAACGACGGCACCGTGGCGAGGACCGTATCCCGCGCGGCCGGCCCGGACGACCGGGCCGGCCTGAAGGACCGGGTCGCTCCGGACGACACGAAGGCCACGACGACCACGATGAGCGCAACGCCCCCACCGGACGGCACGGACAAGATGCCGGCACCCCTGGCGACTCCCGAGGACCCGGCGACTCCCGAGGAGACCAGGGCCCTCCGGAGCAAGCCCCATACCACCGCCACGCCCCCCTCCACCGGTTCCACCGGCTTCACCGCACGCCTCTCCACCCAGTCCCCCGGGACCCCCCGGCCGCCCCGCGCGACTCTGCGCGACCCCTGGCAGGAAGGCGACGGGACGACCGTCTTCGCCCCCGCCGCGGCCACCCTGTCCGTCCCCGCCACAGGCGCAGCCGCGGACATGGACGTGGACGCGGACGCAGGCACCACCGAGCACACCCACGACCCGCACGAGGTGACGATCCAGCTCGACGCCGTGCGGTTCGGCGACGGCGTACTGCGGGCAACGCCGGGCAAGCACCGTATCGGTGCGGGCCCCGACGTCGCCGACGGACCCGTGTTCGTCGACGAGTCCGGCCGCCGCAGCCGCCTCTACCGCCGGATCGGTCTGGCCGTGGGCCTGGCCTGCGCCGCGTACGCCATCGTGATCGTCGCCACGCTGCTGTCCGGCAACTCCAACGCCCCCTGGCTCCCCGTGCCCGGCCAGGACCAGGAGCAGCCCGCCGGAAAGGTCGAGACCTCGCCGCGGCCCGCCGAGCCGGACGCGTCGCCCGGCGCCGGTAGCGGTACCGGCCTGACCCCGGGCGCCGAGCCGGCCGTCGGTGATGCCGACACCCTTCCCTCGCCCGGCGCCAGCCTCCCCGCGGGCGGCGCGCCCGTCGCCGAGGGCGAGTCCGGCAGGACCACCGGCCCGTCGTCGACACCGACCCGGACCACCCCAGGGCCGGGCACCGGCGTCGGTGGCCCTACGACGACCGCCCCGGCCGTCCCCCCGGCCGCCTCGGCGCCCGCCGACCCGCCGGCCCCGTCCGGCAGCACCGACACCGGCACCGATCCGACCACACCGCCCGCCGGGGAGGACCCCGGCGCCGAGGAACCCGCCGGCGCCGACGACCTCGCCCACGGGCCCGCCGAAGCACCGGCTGTGGCCGCCGAGAACCCCGCCGCGCCGCCGAATCCGTCCACCGCACCCACCGCACCGTCCCCGGAGCACGTTCTCTGATGGCATCCCACTCCCGCCGCCCCGGGCCCGCGACCAGAGCCCGAGGCGGCTCCCGGCGTCGCCGTCTGCCCCTGCGTCTGCTGCTTCCGCTGCTCGTCCTCGTCGCCCTGGCGGCGATGCTCATGCTGCGCGGCTACACGCACAGCGAGATCCTCGCCGACCACCGCGTCCAGGCACCCGCCCCCACCGACAAGGTGCCGGAGAAGATCCGCGAGGGCGGTCCGGTGATCGACGCCCGGGGCGGCCGTACCGAGAGCCTGAGCGTGCCCGACCGCCGGATGGTCCTCACCTTCGACGACGGCCCGGACCCGGTCTGGACACCGCGCGTGCTGGACGTGCTGAAGAAGCACGACGCGCACGCGGTCTTCTTCGTCACCGGCACCATGGCCTCCCGCCACCCGGACCTCGTCCAGCGCATGGTCGACGAGGGCCACGAACTCGGCCTGCACACCTTCAACCACCCCGACCTCTCCCTCCAGTCCAAGGAACGCATCGACTGGGAGCTGTCGCAGAACCAGCTGGCGATCACCGGCGCGGCCGGCGTCCGCACCTCCCTCTTCCGCCCGCCGTACTCCTCCTTCTCCGGCGCCATGGACAACAATTCCTGGCCGGTCACCGAGTACATCGGCAGCCTCGGCTACATCACCGTCGTCACCAACACCGACAGCCAGGACTGGCAGCGGCCCGGCGTCGACGAGATCATCCGCCGTGCCATGCCGAAGAACGGCGAGGGCGCCGTCGTCCTGATGCACGACTCCGGCGGCGACCGCGGCCAGACCGTCGAGGCGCTGGACACGATGCTGCCCGACCTGAAGAAGGACGGCTACGAGTTCGACAACCTCACCGAGGCCCTGAACGCGCCCAGTGCGATGAGCCCGGTGACCGGCTCCGAGCTGTGGAAGGGCAAGGCATGGGTCTTCCTGGTCCAGGCCTCGGAGAAGGTCACCAGCGGTCTGGCGGTGGGTCTGGCGATCGTCGGCACCCTGGTCATCGGCCGCTTCGTGCTGATGCTCGTCCTCTCCGGCGTCCACGCCCGCCGGGTGCGCCGCCGGGGCTTCGGCTGGGGCCCACCGGTCACCGAACCGGTGACCGTGCTGGTCCCGGCCTACAACGAGGCCAAGTGCATCGAGAACACCGTCCGTTCCCTGATGGACAGCGACCATCCCATCGAGGTCCTGGTCATCGACGACGGTTCCAGCGACGGTACGGCGCGCATCGTCGAGGCCATGAGCCTGCCCAACGTCCGGGTGATCCGCCAGCTCAACGCGGGCAAACCGGCCGCGCTCAACCGGGGCCTGGCCAACGCCCGGTACGACATCGTCGTGATGATGGACGGCGACACGGTCTTCGAGCCGTCCACCGTCCGCGAACTCGTCCAGCCCTTCGGCGACCCGAAGGTGGGAGCCGTGGCGGGCAACGCGAAGGTCGGCAACAAGGACAGCCTCATCGGCGCCTGGCAGCACATCGAGTACGTGATGGGCTTCAACCTGGACCGCCGCATGTACGACATCCTCGGCTGCATGCCGACCATCCCGGGGGCCGTCGGCGCCTTCCGCCGCTCGGCACTGGTCCCGCTCGGCGGCATGAGCGACGACACGCTCGCCGAGGACACCGACGTCACCATGGCGCTGCACCGCGCCGGCTGGCGCGTGGTCTACGCCGAGAACGCCCGCGCCTGGACCGAGGCCCCGGAGACGGTCCAGCAGCTGTGGTCCCAGCGCTACCGCTGGTCGTACGGCACCATGCAGGCCATCTGGAAGCACCGCCGCGCCGTGATCGACAAGGGACCCTCGGGCCGCTTCGGCCGCGTGGGCCTGCCCTTCGTCTCCCTGTTCATGATCGTGGCCCCGCTGCTGGCCCCCCTGATCGACGTCTTCCTGCTCTACGGCATCGCCTTCGGCCCGACCCAGAAGACGATCATGGCGTGGCTGGGCGTCCTGGCCATCCAGGCGGTCTGCGCGGCCTTCGCCTTCCACCTCGACCGCGAACGCATGACCCATCTCCTCTCGCTGCCGCTGCAGCAGATCCTCTACCGCCAGCTCATGTACGTCGTGCTGCTCCAGTCCTGGATCACCGCGCTCACCGGCGGCCGCCTGCGCTGGCAGAAGCTGCGGCGCACCGGCGGAGTGTCCGCTCCGCCGGGAGGGGCGGACATCCCCGCGCAGCAGCAGCAGCCGCACGCCGTGGACGGGAGGCCGGTCGGATGACCGCTTCCCCGTACGAGCCCTGGAGCCCGGCATCGGTGCCGGTCACGCCTCCCGTATCCCAGAGGATTCCAGACATGACCGCGCCCCCGGTTCCCCCCGCAGAGGCGGACCCTGCCGGGCAGACGGCTGCCGGGCAGACCGCTGTCCAGGAAACGGCTCCCCGGCAGAAGAGCAAGGGCCCGGTCCGGGACCGCTACTTCGACCTGCTGCGGGCCGTGGCTCTCTTCCGGGTGGTTCTTTACCACTTGATGGGCTGGGCCTGGCTACCGGTCGTCTTTCCCTCCATGGGCGTGATGTTCGCCCTCGCGGGCAACCTGATGGCCCGTTCCCTCAAGCGTCCCCCCGCGCAGGTGGTGCGCAGCCGGATGCGCCGTCTGCTGCCGCCGCTGTGGTTGATGGGCGCCATCGGGGTCACCGGCATGCTGTTGCAGGGCTGGGGACCGAACGCCGACGGACACCCGGGATGGTGGTGGTTCCACCTCATCTTCTGGATCCTGCCGTTGAGCGACCCCCCGTTCGCCGAGGGACTGGCCGGCCTCCCCGGACTCCTGGGCGACAACTGGGCCGCGGACTTCGCGGGACCGTTGTGGTACATCCGCGCCTACCTCTGGTACGTCCTGCTCTCCCCGTTCCTCCTGCGTGCCCTGCGCGCCCTGCCCTGGGCGACGATCCTGGCGCCGCTCGCACTCTCGGCCGGCCTTGAGTTCGGCTACCTCAGCCTGCCCGGCGAGCGGTTCCCCTCGGCCCTCACGGACTTCAGCACCTTCGGTGCCTGCTGGGTCCTGGGCATGGCGTACCAGGAAGGCGTCCTCAAGCGTCTCCCCCGCTATGTGGTGCCCTCGGTGGCTCCCGTGATCGCAGCCCTGGGCCTCTGGTACGCGGTGAGCCAGGGCTTCAAGACCGGCTACGACCTGGACTCCATCCCCTTCGCCCAGGCCGTCTGGTCCTTCGCGACGGTATTGCTGCTCCTGCACGTCAGCCCGTCCTGGACGGAATGGCCGCGCTGGCTGCGCGGTGGGGACCGGCTGATCAACCTGCTCAATTCCCGGGCGGTGACGATCTACCTCTGGCACAACGTCTGCATCCTGATCGCGGCCACGATATGGGACCAGTTGTGGGGCGTTGACTTCATGTACCAGCACTTCTCCTGGCTCCTGGGAAGTCCGTGGCCGGTCCTGCTCTTCGCCTGGGTGCTCATCGGAAGCTGCATTGTCTGGTTCGGCTGGATGGAGGACGTGGCGGCGAAGCGCAAGCCGCAACTGTGGCCGGACGACGGGAAGCGCTCCGCCCGGAAGAATCCCCGGACCGGGGCGGCGCACCGGGGCTGACGTCCCACCCGTTCGCTTGAGCCCGGGCTGTGCGGTGACCATCGGGTCGCCGCACAGCCCGGGCTCAAGCGTCGAGGGGGCCCGAAACATTGCCATAGGCCCACCGGCCGTGGATTCCTGCCCGGCAGGTCACCCGAATCTGCCTTCGCGCACCTTCCCCGTACCGGTGCGATTGACGTGGTCATGGAATGTTCACCCGGCCTCTCCGGAAGGTTTCCGGCGCACCCGCGCGAATTCGGGTTCAATCTCGGCGACCGTCCTCAGGGTTCCGCTTGTGCGCGTACACCGGGGAAGAATCAGGACAGGGGAAGGCTCCCCTTCCGCCCACTGCTCGCCCTCAGGGCGGCGCCGGTAACATGGCTGCCGTCCGGACGCTCCGTCAGAGGGCCACGCCCGGGAACAGCCCGAACAGCCCGAACAGCCCGAACAGTGCTGGAACGGTAAAGACAACGCCGCGTTTTCTGGTGATCCCCGGTCCAGTAGTCACCGCATTAATTGTTGCGATTCATCTTGGCTTCAGCCTGCAAGGGGAGATGTTCTGGTTCCCTTTCGGATCGTTTTCAAATGGGAGTACGCCGAGGTGGAGACAATTATGGGGAAAAAGCAACGCAACCCTTTCGCGTCACGCATCACCTCAATACTCCCTCCTGTCGGAGATGCTGATCTTTTCGTGCCCCGGCAAGAGATGTTGAAGGTTCGATAAAATCGACCATTTTCACCAGATTTTCTGGCCGGTCGGCAGGATATCTTTTGTTCGTTGTGTTGTTTCGCCGGTAATCCGGCCTCTGGTCCGCCGGATAAGTCGCTATACCGTGATTCTCGCGGCGCCGGACCGCCCCGGACATCTGGGTCGTGCCATGCCCGTGCCCTCGTCGACGCGGTCCGTGTCGCCGGACGTCACGGCCGGCTGTAACCGCCGATATTCCTGAGCGGGCGCACTCGTGAAGATCTCACTCCTCGTGGAATGCGTTGCGTGATCGGATCAATGTCGACCGTTTCGCGCCCGCAGTCGCTCACAGGGTGCGGCGCGGCGTGGCGCGGCGTGGTGCGGTGCTGGTGCGTTCGGTCAGGCGGGGCGGTAGCAGGGTGGTCTGTGGTACGGGGATGCCGGACAGTTTCCGTACCAGCAGGTGTACCGCGCGGGTGCCCAGTTCGGTGGAGGGCACGGTGACCGAGGTGAGCGGGATACGGGCCGAGACGGCGACCGGCGTCGGGCAGACGGCGGTGAGGGAGAGGTCGTCGGGGATGCGTACCCCGAGCTCCTCGAAGGCGTCGATCAGCGGGTCGAGCAGCGGCTCGTTGTGCACCACCACCCCGGTCAGCGCGGGCTGGTCGCGCAGCAGCCGTTCGGCGAGCGTGCGGGCCGCGCCCCGGTCCGTTCCGCACGGGTACACGGCGGAGGCGAGCCGGTGCCGGTCCGCGGCGGCCGTGAAGCCCTGCACGAGCCGGCGGGCGAACGCCGTGCGCCGGACGTACACCTCCGGCGGCGAGCCGACCAGCGCCACCGTCCGGTGTCCGAGCCGCGCCAGATGGTCCACGCACAGCTCGCCCGCCGCGCCGAAGTCCAGGTCCACACAGGTCAGCCCGTCCGGTTCGGCCGGGACGCCGATCAGTACGGACGGCAGGGGCAGTGAGCGCAGTATCGGCAGCCGGGGGTCCTGGAGCTGTACGTCCATCACCACCAGCGCGTCCGCCAGTCCCGTCTCGGCGATCCGTCCGATGCCCTCCTCGCCCTCTCCCTGGGTGAGCAGCAGCACGTCGTGGCCGTGGGTGCGGGCGGCGGTGACCACCGACACGGCGAACTGCGTCACCACCGGCACATGGACGCCGGAGCGCATCGGCACCGCCAGTGCCAGCACCCGCGATCCGGCCCCGGCCGCGCCGTGAGCACGCCCGTGCGTGCGGTAGCCCAGCTCGCGGACGGCGGCCTGGACGCGGCGCCGGGTCTCGTCGGAGATCGGCCGCTTGCCGCTGAGCGCGTACGAGACCGTGCTGGGGGAGACCCCGGCGTGCCGGGCCACATCCGTGATCTTCACCATCGGGGGGTCCTCCACTGACACGGTTCGCGGGGGAGGTAACGGGAGGGGGAAGCGTGTCGAAGCGCTTCGACGGGTGAAGGTATGTGCGGGCAGCGGGGCCGTCAATGGTGCGGGCGGGATTCGGCGGAGTGGTTCGACGGCCCGAACGGACGGCGGTTCGATGCCTCGGACGGACGGCATCTCACCGGCCCGGACTTGCTGAACCCGCCATCCCGGGCCGGCGGGAGCCCAGCGGCCCGAACAGGACGAGTGCGGTCAGCAGGGCCGTCGCGGCCGCCGTCACCGGGACTCCGTACCCGGCCGCGGCCGAGGCGTGTTCCACGACCCAGCCGCCTGCCGCGCTGCCGCAGGCGATCCCGCCGAGCAGGCCGGTCACCGCGAGGGTCATGCCCTCGTTCAGCCGGCCCTCGGGCGTGAGGCGCTGGACCAGCGTCATCGTCGTGACCATCGTCGGCGCCGTGGCCATGCCGGCGAGCAGGAGCGCGCCCGCCAGCAGCAGGAGCGAGCCGGTGAGGGACGCCGCGAGCAGCGGCAGCACCATCAGCGCGGTCATGGCGGCCAGGCACCACGGCAGCCGGGACCACGCGGACCCCGCCGGGCGCATCGCCCCGTACGCGAGCCCCGCCGCGAAGGAGCCGGCGGCCTGGAGGGCGAGCACCCCGCCGGCCGCCGGACGGTGCCCCTGGGTGTCCGCGAACGCGATGGTGACGACCTCCATCGCACCGAACACCGCGCCGGTAGCGAGGCAGACGGCGAGCAGCGGGCGCATCCCGGGCGCCCGGAAGGGAGCCCGGCCGCCCGGCGCGTGGCGTCCGGCCGGCGGCTCGGTGGAACGCTGGGCGGTGAACAGCGTCACGCCCGTCAGCAGCAGCACCGCCCCCACCAGCGTGCCCGCCTCCGGGAAGAGCGCGGTGCACAGGAAGGCCGCGAGGACCGGGCCGAGCATGAAGCAGAACTCGTCCGCCGCCTGCTCGAAGGAGTTCGCGGTGTGCAGGGCCTCGGCGGCGGCCTTCGGGTCGCCTCCCGGCCCCCCGGTGCGGGAGTTCAGCAGGTACGCCCAGCGGGCCCGGGACATCCCGCCGGTGTTCGGTGTCGTGGCGGTGGCGGCGTAGGCGGCGAACAGGGTCCAGTCGGGGGCGTCATGGCGTACGCAGAGCAGCAGCGCGAGGGAGCCCAGCACGGCGAACACCGTGGCGGGCAGCGCGATCCGGGCCTGTCCGTACCGGTCGACCAGCCGCGCGGTCCACGGGGCGATCACCGCGGTCACCGCGAGTCCGGTCGCGACGACCGTGCCGGCCAGGGCGTACGACCCCCGGGTCACGGCGATCATCATGACCGCGCTCACGCTGAACATGCCCATCGGCAGCCGGGCGAGAAGGTTCCAGGTGGTGAACGCGCGGGCACCGGGCAGTGCGAAGAGGCGGCGGTACGGGCCCGGATCCTGGCCGCGGGCGCCGTCCGTCCGCCCGCGTGGCGAGAAGTCGACGGCGACCAGGGTGTCGGCGGTGACGGTGAGCAGAGGGGTGTTCCGGGAGGCCGGAGGGCGCCTGTGGAAGGTCGGTTGCGGCATGGACCCACCGTCGCCCGCGCCCGCGGCACCGGTCCAACACCTTCCCGGTGCCGATTCACGCATCCCCGTTGTAGGTTCACGGGACGCCCCCGCCCCCGGTCATCTCGACCCCCGTCTCCTGCGCGCCTTCGTCACCGTCGCCGAGGAGTTCGAGCGGCTCATGGCCAGGACGGGATGCCCGGTACTCGTCGTGGTGGACTTCCCGGCTGTGCCCGCGACCGTACGACGGCCCCTCGTCGACCCCGTCCCGCTGTCACCTGTGTCGCTGGTGTGGCGCCGGGGTCCGGCCCACCCGGCGCTGGACGCGCCGGGGCGGGCCGAGGTGGCGGCGGAGGAGGGGTGGCTGCGCGTGCCCGCCGGGGGCCCCGGCCCTCGACCGGAACCCGTGGAGTGCCGGTGCCGGTGCCTGTGCCGGTCCGTGAGTCATCACGTCGAAGTGCCTCACCGCGGAAACGCGAGTGGAGCGCGGAAAGCGGCAATGGAGTATCGCGCGCGCCGGTGAAGCGGTTCGACGAATCGAACGGCCTGCCGCCGACTCCTCCTGAGTGGGTGTCACCAACCGTGCCCTGGAGTGCTCTTCATCACCAGCTGTGCCTCATTATGCGCGTTTTTCATGTGTGGAGGTGTTGTGTAGGACGCTAGTATTTTCCAGTGTCTTGAACTGTGAGGTCGGCAGTCGGTCCGCAGTCGTGTCAACCACAACCAAGCCGTACGCTCGTACGTCTTGGTTGCGTGACTGGCGCCGAATGCAAGGGAGGGACATGGTGTCGCCGGAGGGGCGGGGGGGAGAGCCCGACGCCACTATGCAGTTGAAAGCGCTGGGCTCGTTCAAGGCGGAAGAGACCGTGCAGTTGCGCATGCCCGCGCAGCGCGCAGCCGGCACGGGGAACGAAAAATCCGAGACATCCGAGACATCCGAGACATCCGAGATATCAGGGATAGCCGGGATAGCCGGGATATCCGAGACGGCTGGAAAATCCGCCTCTTCAGCGGTGACCTCCGCGGAGCGAATACGCGGCGGTGAGAAAACCGGCCGATCGCCCCGCCCCAGAAACCGGAACCCCCGCAAGGCCCCACGCCCCTCCCTCCGCTCCCGCCTCGCCGCCGACCCCCGCCTGGCGTCCCTGCTGAACCTCCTCGCCGCGCAGGCCGCCCGCCTCGCGCCCTACGCCCGCCGCGTGAAGCCGGAATACCCCCGGCCCGGACGCACCGGCTGGCGCCGGTGGCTGCCCTCCTGGCGGCATTGGCTCGGCGGCACGTTCGCCGGTATCGGTCTCAGCAGCTTCTTCCTCGTCGTCGCCTACGCGGCCACCGACATCCCGGAAAACCTCAACTCGTACGCCACCCAGCAGGACAACGTGTACTTCTGGTCCGACGGGACGCCCATGGCCCGTACCGGCTGGGTGCAGCGGCAGGCGATGCCGCTGCAGGACATTCCCGAGGACGTCCGCTGGGCGGTCCTCGCCGCCGAGAACGAGAGCTTCTACAGCGACCCCGGCATCTCCATAAAGGGCATCACCCGTGCCGCGCTCCGCACGTTCGGTCAGGGGGACACCCAGGGCGGCTCGACCATCACCCAGCAGTACGTCAAGAACGTCTACCTGAACCAGGACCAGACGGTCCGCCGCAAGCTCACCGAGGCGATGATCGCCCTCAAGCTCGACAACCGGATGAGCAAGGAGGAGATCCTCGAGAGCTACCTCAACACCAGCTGGTTCGGCCGCGGCACCTACGGCATCCAGCGCGCCGCCCAGGCCTACTACGGCAAGGACGTCAACGAACTCAACGCCAGCGAAGCCGCGTTCCTGGCCTCCCTGCTCAAGGGCGCCGGCCTGTACGACCCGACCCTGAGCGGCGCCAACCGCGACCGGGCCGAGGAGCGCTGGACCTGGACCCTCGACCGGATGGTCGACATCGGCAAGCTCTCGCCGGCCGAGCGGGCCACGTACAAGAAGTTCCCCGATCCGCTGAAGAGCAACCCGCTGTACTCCACCGGTGAGCAGAGCGACTACCTGGTCGAACTCGTCTCCCAGTACGCCAAGAAGTCCGGGAAGATCTCCGAAAAACAGTTCGATCTCGGCGGCTACCAGATTTACACGACCTTCGACAAGAAGCGGGAAAAGCGGCTCACCGACGCCATCACCGAGGCGCGCAAGAAGGCGCTGAAGGACGACCCGAAGACCGCGAAGACCGTGCACTACGGGGCGGCCTCGGTGGCCGCCGACGGCCGGATCCTCGCCGTCTACGGCGGCCCCGACCACCGCAAGCAGGGCTACAACGAGTCCAACGCCACGACCGTCCCGGCCGGTACGGCCTTCACCCCGTTCGTGTACGCGGCGGGACTGGAGCACGGCGTCCGCACCACCCGTGACGGAGAGCCGACGCCCGTCACCGGCGAATCCCTCTACAACGGCGACGACGACGTGCCGGTGACCACGCCGGAGGGGCCGTACTGGGACCGCAGCGGCCGCAAGGCCGCCGCCAGCAACGACGGGGACAGATCCTACGGGCAGATCTCCCTGCGCCGGGCGATGGCACTCTCGGTGAACACGCCGTTCATGCAGCTCGGCATGGACGCCGGCCTGGACAAGGTGCGCGCCACCGCCGTGGCCTCCGGACTGCTGCCCTCCAGCATCGGAGCCCGGGTGCCCGCGCTGTCGATGGGCAGCTCCACGCCCAGCGCCATCCGCATGGCCGGCGGCTACTCGACGTTCGCCGCGGCCGGCGAGCACACCGAGCCGTACTCGGTGAGCCGGATCACCCTCAACGGCGCCAAGATCCCCCTGGACCTGCCCGAGCCGCGCCGGGCGGTCCGCGCCGACGTGGCCGAGGAGGTCACCTCCGCGCTCACGGACTCCTTCCGCACCGCCCACCCCGACGGTGCCCCCGCCACCGCGAAGGTGGCCGGGAAGTCCGGGACGACGGAGAAGGACACCGCCGCCTGGTACGCCGGCACGTACGAGTCCGTCTCCACGGCGGTCGTCGTCTACCGCATCGACCTCGCCAAGAGCCTCGAACCACTGCCGCTGGAGGGCATCGCCGGCACCGCCGACGACGGTGTCCCCTACGGCATCTGGTCCGGTGCCCTGGGCCTCCTCGGGTGACCACCGACCGGGCACCACAGTCCCCCCACCGACTCTGGAGAATGAGCCGCACATGAAGCCATCGTCGGGGCGCCGCCGCAAGGCCCGGGCACCGCGTCGCACCGCCCCCCTCCGCCCCGCGGTCCTGGCGCCGGCGGCGCTTCTCGTCGTCGCGGCGCTGACGGCGGGCTACCTGGTGCTGAACAGCACGGACAACACCGCGCCGACCGCTTCCTCGGGGGACCGGAAGAAGGCGGCGGACGCCGCCACCGAGGAGCCGGAATGGGACGGCAGGACCAAGGTCCTGGGGGACGGCTCCACCTCCTACACCGGCCCGCAGAAGGACCGGTTGAAGCCGGAGCCGCTCAAGCCGGGCCAGAAGCCGCCCCAGTTCGTCGTCTTCTCCTGGGACGGCGCACTGCAGGGCGACGACGGGCTCTTCTCACACTTCCTGGACGTGGCCGAGAAGAACGACGCCCACATGACGTTCTTCCTCACGGGGATCTACCTGCTGCCGCAGACCAAGAAGGCACTGTACGACCCGCCCCAGCACGACAGGGGATCCGCGGCGATCAGCTACCCCACCGACGAGCACATCCGCACCACGCTGGAGCAGTTGGGCAGGGCCTGGGAGAAGGGGAACGAGATCGGCACCCACTTCAACGGGCACTTCTGCGGCGAGAAGGGCGGCGACGACTGGAGCGTCGCGGAGTGGAAGAGCGAGATCGACCAGTTCAACTCCTTCGTGAAGAACTGGAAGACCAACACCGGCGCCACGGACCTGCCCGCGCTGCCCTTCGACGTCGACAAGGAGGTCACCGGCGGACGCGCCCCCTGCCTGGAGGGCCAGGAGAACCTGCTGAAGGCCATCAAGGACTACGGCTACCGCTACGACTCCAGCTCTTCGGGAGACTTCCAGATATGGCCGGTCAAGAAGGACGGCGTCTGGGACTTCCCGCTGCAGATGCTCCCGTACGAGGGCGGCAAGTACCAGGGCCTGTCCATGGACTTCAACTTCCTCTACAACCAGTCCGACGGCAAGACCGAGGGCGATCCGGCCATGTACCCCCAGTGGGAGGAGGAGACCGTCGACACCTACATGGCCGGATTCAACCGCGTCTACCACGGCAGCCGGGCGCCCCTGTTCATCGGCAACCACTTCGAGGAATGGAACGGCGGCATCTACATGCGGGCCGTGGAACGGACCATCGAGAGCGTGTGCACCAAGAAGGACGTCAAGTGCGTGTCCTTCAAGGAACTGGCCGACTGGATGGACGTGCAGACCCCCGCGACGCTGGAGCGGTTGCGCACCCTCGACCCGGCCCAGTCACCGGACTGGTCGAGCGTCGTGAAGTGATGCTCCGTCACCACTTGGCCAACAGGCCCTACCCTCTTCGCAGTAGCCACACATCTCATGCGAGGATGCGCCTCCCCGGTATCCCCCGCCGGGGCAAGAGGGGAACACCAGTGAAGTCAAGAAGAATAAGCCGCACGCGGCGTCGAGCCACCATATTCGGGGCGGCCACCGTCTCCGTCGTCGCCGGAGCGGCGATGCTGCCCACCTGGAACGCGGGCGCCGCGGTCACCAACGACCCGACGGTGAACGCCAAAACCAAGGCCACCTTCCAGCGGCTCGCGGACGCGGTCTTCACCGACCGCACGGAGGCCCTGGTCGGCAGCGGCCGGAAGGACCGGAACAAGCCGCTGACCGACGGCTTCTCCGGAGACGTCCGGCTGTCCTCCGGTACGGCCCGCAGCGAGGACGCCGCACTGTCGAAGCTGGACCGGCGCCGAAGCGAACTCGCGAAGCTGGGCGAGAAGTACAGCAAGGGCAACACGACCGTCACGCTGGGCGCCACGAACGTGAAGGGCCGCAAGGCGAAGGCCGAGGTCACCGAGACCACGACCCTCACCTACAAGAAGGTCCGCGGCAGCGAGCCGGGCACCACGGGGTTCCAGGCCCGCCACGAGCTGACGTTCACCGCGGACCGGCGCGGGAACTGGCAGCTGACCGGAATCCGCCCGGCCGACGAGGACAACCTCGCCGTGAACGAGACGGCCGCGCCGCCGGCCACCGCTTCCGTGTCCGTGAAGGCGGGCACCACCACGCCTTCGGCGCCCAAGGCCTCGATCGCGTACCCCGGCCCGGCGAACCCGAAGAACCTCACCGCCAGCGGTCTGGACTACAAGGCGATGGCCACCTACGCCAAGCAGTACTGGTCCGCCTACAACCCGGCCTACCCGAACTACAACGGGGCGGGCGCGGGCGGCGACTGCACCAACTTCGTCAGCCAGGCCCTGAAGGAGGGCGGCTGGAAGCACGTCCCCGGCTACGTGTACGACTACACCCGGTGGTTCGGCAACGCCGACATCCAGTCGCACTCGTTCGTCGGTGTCAACGAGTGGTCCTGGTTCGCCCAGAACTCGGAGCGGACGACCAGCCTCGCCAACGTCCACCAGATGGACATCGGCGACGTGCTCCAGATCGACTTCGACAAGGACGGTTCGAAGGACCACACCATGATCGTCACGTCCCGCAGCCAGGGCGTGCCGTATCTGACGTATCACTCCACCAACACCTACAGCAGGTCGGTGGCGAGCATCATCGCGTCGTACCCGAACGCGTCGTACTACGCGTACCGCACCTGATCGATCCGCTCCGGTCGTAGTGCGGCGGCCTCGCCCGCGCACGGGCGAGGCGTGGCCGTGCGAAACGGCCCGAGGGCCGTCGGACAACGGTTCCGACGGCCCTCGGCCGCTCACGGGGTGCCGTACTGGCGGCCGGTGGCCACGGAAGAGCCGGGGGGCTCAGGAATCAGGCCCTGGGGCCCCGGTCTCGTCGACGTACGCGACGAGGGCGGCCCACGCGGGGCGGGAGAAGCCGAGTCGGAGTCCGGCCGCGTCCTTCGAGTCGCGTATGAGGACGGTGGTCGCGGTGGCGGTTGTTTCAACGCAGTTGGAGATGTCCGGCTGCCGCAAGGGTGGTACCGCCTCGCAGGAGAGAGCGGTTGATGGCGAGCGGTGAGCCGGTGGAGCTCACCAGCCTGCCGGCAGCCCCGGCCCCCGCAAGGCTGACGGCGCCGCCCGGCACCTCGCCGTAGTCGCACCGGTCACGGATTTCTACCCGGCAGGTCACCCGGCTCTGCCCTCGCGTACCTTCCCCGTACCGGCGCGATCGACGTAATCATGGAACGTTCACCCCGCCCTTGCTGGAAGGTTTCTGGTGCACCCGCGCGAATCCGAGCTCAACGTCGGTGACAGTTCTCACGGTTCCGCTCGCGCACGTACACCGGGGAAGAAGCCGCCGGACAGGGACAGGCTCCCCTCGCACCCGCTGCTCGCTTTTCAGAGCAGCGCCGGCAACGCCGCTGTCGTCCAGATGCTCCGTCAGGAGGGCCACGCCTGGGCGCAGCCCGAACAGCACCGGCACGACGCCGGCTGCGGGCACCAGCAGGCCGGGCAGCCCCAGGTGCAGCGTTCCGCCGTCCACGACGTCCTGCGCGCCGGCGGCACACCCATGAACAGTGGGCTCCGGAAGGAAATGGAAGCCCGGCTCGGCGCCGACTTCTCCCAGGTACGCATTCACGACGACGGCGCTGCCCGGGCCTCCGCCGCCGAGGTCGGCGCCCGCGCCTACACCTCCGGCCATCACGTGGTCATCGGCGACGGCGGGGGCGACAAGCACACCCTCGCCCACGAACTGACCCACGTCATCCAGCAACGGCAGGGCCCCGTCTCCGGCACCGACACCGGCGCGGGTCTGAAGGTGTCCGACCCCTCGGACACGTACGAACAGGCCGCGGAACAAAACGCCCGCCAGGTCATGTCGGCGCCGGTCCCGGTACAGAAGAGGGTTTCCGGAGACCGGGAGGACCCCGAAGCGGGATAGTCCTCGACCGCGGAGACGCCTGGCCGGCGCGCCGACCGGAAGAACAATCCGACCGAGAGCGCCTTGGCCGCTCTGCGACCGTACGCCCCCTCGGCGTTCACCACGAACCGGACGGCCCGGTGCGGAAAAGCGGCCACGCGGACCCAGCACCGGAACGGGGCAGGGCGGGGCGGACCTCTCACCCCGCCGCCCCGCAGGGTGAGAGCAACGTTCCCTGGCGGTCACCCGCAGCCCCACCAGCCCGAAACGCGCCCTTCCTACCGTCGGTGCCATCGAGTTCCTGAGCACGGTGGAGGCGTCATGACAGTCCCTGGCGGCCGCTGGATCCAGTACTGGGATCCGGAGGACGAGGCCTTCTGGAACGAGACCGGGGAGAAGGTCGCCCGCCGGAACCTCCTCTTCTCGGTGCTGTCCGAGCACATCGGGTTCTCGGTGTGGACGATGTGGTCCGTGCTGGTGCTCTTCATGGGCCCGGAGTACGGGCTGAGCCCCGCCGACAAGTTCCTGCTGACGTCCGTGGTGACGCTGGTCGGCGCCGTGGTCCGGGTCCCGTACACCTTCGCCGTCGCGGTGTTCGGCGGGCGGAACTGGACGATCGTCTCCGCCGCGCTGCTGCTCGTCCCCACGGTCGCCGCGTTCGCCGTGATGGAGCCCGGGACGTCCTTCTCCACGTTCCTGCTGGTCGGACTGCTGGCGGGCATCGGCGGCGGCAACTTCGCCTCGTCCATGACCAACATCAACGCCTTCTTCCCGCTGCGGAAGAAAGGCTGGGCGCTCGGTCTGAACGCCGGCGGCGGCAATATCGGGGTGCCGGTGATCCAGCTCGTCGCCCTCGCGATCATCGGGGCGAGCGGCGGGCCCCGGGTGCTGCTCGGCCTCTACGTCCCGCTGATCGTCGTGGCCGCCGTGCTCGCCGCGCGGTACATGGACAACCTCGCCACCGCGCGCAACGACACCGGCGCCGCCAGGGACGCCGCGCGGGACCCGCACACCTGGATCATGTCCTTCCTCTACGTCGGCACGTTCGGCTCGTTCATCGGCTACAGCTTCGCCTTCGGGACGGTGCTCCAGAACGAGTTCGGCCGGACCCCGCTGCAGGCCGCCTACGTCACCTTCATCGGCCCGCTGCTCGGCTCCCTGATCCGTCCCGTGGGGGGCAGGCTCGCCGACCGGTACGGCGGCTCGCGGATCACGCTGTGGAACTTCGTCGGCATGGGCGCGGCGACCGGGGTGCTGATCGTCGCCTCCACGCAGAAGTCGCCGGCGCTGTTCACCGGTGCCTTCGTGGTGCTGTTCGTGCTCACCGGCCTGGGCAACGGCTCGACGTACAAGATGATCCCGGGGATCTTCCAGGCCAAGGCGCTGGCCCGGGGGCTGAGCGGCGAGGAGGCGGCCGCGTACGGGCGTCGGCTGTCCGGGGCCTCCATGGGGCTGATCGGCGCGGTGGGCGCGCTGGGCGGCGTCGGCATCAACCTGGCCCTCCGCCAGTCCTTCCTCTCCTATGGCTCCGGCACCGGCGCGTTCGCCGCCTTCCTGGCCTTCTACGCGGTCTGCCTGGTGGTCACCCGGGCCGTATACCTTCGCCGCCCGGCGCGGCCGGCCGTCGCGACGGCCGTCGCGGAGGAGGAGCACCGGCTCAGCCATGCCCGGGTGTGACGTAACACTGGTGACATGGAGCCGAACCGAGCCTGTCATGGAGCATTGACAGGCTCGGTCCGCATGAGGACGAGCCGTGCCTCACGCAGCACAGTGAACGCAACACAGTGAACGCAGCACCGTGGACGCAGCACACCGACTCGAGTGCGGGACGAGAGCGGGACGAGAACCATGTACGACGCACAGCAGAACCCGGACCAGCCGGACCAGCTGGACCAGCCGGGTCAGCCGGGTCAGCCGGGTCAGCCGGGTCAGCCGGACGGACCGACAGAGAGGAACCCCGGGCAGGCACCGGAGCACGGGCCGCTCGCGGGCTTCACCGTGGGCGTGACCGCCGCGCGCCGGGCCGACGAACTGGGCACACTGCTCCAGCGGCGCGGCGCCGCCGTCCTGCACGCACCCGCGCTGCGGATCGTGCAGCTCGCCGACGACAGCGAGCTGCTGGCCGCCACCAAGGAGATCATCGGGCAGGCCCCGGACATCGCGGTCGCCACGACGGCGATCGGCTTCCGCGGCTGGGTCGAGGCCGCCGACGGCTGGGGGCTCGGCGACGATCTGCTGGCGCGGCTGCGCGGGGTGCGGATCCTGGCCCGCGGCCCGAAGGTCAAGGGCGCGGTCCGGGCCGCCGGGCTGGCGGAGGAGTGGTCGCCGGCGTCGGAGTCGATGGCCGAGGTCCTCGAGCGGCTGCTGGAGGAGGGCGTCGGCGGACTGCGGATCGCCCTCCAGCTGCACGGCGAACCGCTGTCCGGGTTCGTGGAGTCGTTGCGGGCCGCGGGAGCGGACGTGGTGGAGGTGCCCGTCTACCGGTGGATGCCGCCGGAGGACATCGCCCCCGTCGACCGGCTGCTGGACGCCGTCGTCGCCCGGGCCCTGGACGCGGTCACCTTCACCAGCGCGCCCGCCGCCGTGTCCCTGCTGTCCCGGGCCGGTGAGCGCGGCCTGCTCGACGACGTCCTCGCCGCCCTCGGACACGACGTCCTGCCCGCCTGCGTCGGCCCGGTCACCGCGCTGCCGTTGCAGGCCCGGGGCATCGACACCGTCCAGCCGGAGCGCTTCCGGCTCGGGCCCCTCGTCCAGCTGCTCTGCCGGGAACTGCCCGGCCGGGCCCGCTCGCTGCCGGTCGCCGGGCACCGGGTGGAGATCCGCGGGCACGCCGTCGTGGTGGACGGCGAGCTGCGCCCCGTACCGCCCGCGGGCATGTCGCTGCTGCGGGCGCTGGCCCGCCGTCCCGGCTGGGTCGTCGCCCGCGCGGAGCTGCTGCGCGCGCTGCCGGGCACCGGCCGCGACGAACACGCGGTGGAGACCGCGATGGCCCGCCTGCGTGCCGCCCTCGGCGCGACCGGGCTGATCCAGACGGTCGTCAAGCGCGGCTACCGCCTGGCCCTGGACCCGCAGGCGGACGCGAAGTACGGGGACGGGGACGAGGGCGCCTGAACACGACCGGCGCCGGGCCGGGACGTCCAGGCCCGGGGCCCCGGGTGAGGGGTTACGGCCGAGGGGTTCCGGCCGGGGGAGCGGGCAGGCACTGTAGGGAGAGCGGATTCCCGGAACGGATTCCTCACTCGCATCGCCCCGGCCCCCACGCGACCGGAGTGAACCCTAGGCGGTGACAGGCACATGGCACTGGGTACGGTCACGGCGCCCCACGAGCTGCGGTTCGACACCGGGCGGATCTGTCTGGATCTCCTCGCGACCACGCATCCCGAGGAACGGCTCGGCTCCGTCGACGTGCTGAGCGCCTGGATCACCGGCTCCGGACTCGTCCCGGCCGGCACCCCGCTGGCCCACGCCGACGGCGCCTGGCCGGTCGCCTTCCGGGAACTGCGCGGCCACCTCGCCCGTCTGGTGCACGTCCGGCCGGCGCCCGGCAACGCCGCGTACGACCTCGCGCTCACCCGCGTCAACGAGATCGCCCGCGCCGCGCCCCCCACGCCGCGCGCGGTCCCCGGGGACGACGGGGCGCTGGTGCGGCGGCTGGAGACGCCGCCCGGCTGCGCCGCGCTGCTCGCGGCGATCGCCCGGGACGCCGTGGACCTGCTCACCGACCCGCACGCGCGCGCGTGCCTGCGGCAGTGCGAGGGCGACAACTGCCCGATCGTCTACCTGGACACCTCGCGGGGCCGCCGCAGGCGCTGGTGCTCCAGCGAGGTCTGCGGAAACCGCGAGCGTGTGGCACGCCACCGCCGCAGGGCCGCCGCCCTCACCCGCGCCTGACCCGGCCTCACTTCACGGACACCCCGAACTCCGCTGCCCCGTATGCGGCTTGCGCACCCTCTTCTGCCATTTCGTGATGCTTCCCGCTCCTCAAATCGTGAAGTGACTTCGCTCACGCCCGGTTTGACTTCCCGATGGCGCGGGCAACCCGGCCTGTCATCGGCATGTGGGGGGAATGTGAAGGAGAGGCGGGGGGAATGTGCTCTCATGTCCTGGTCTCCGCCCCGTCTTCCGGGAAACTGTCACCTCACGTTGAACACCCCACGCACCGCGTCCGTACCCGATGTCGAGCGACCGACGGGGGGATCCCCGGGACACCGGAGGTGGGCGTGCGCAAGGATGCGGCCGTGGCCAATGAACGTGGAGCGAGGGCCCGACATCGCATGTCTGCGTCCTCATCGTCTTCGTCGAACGAACCCGACGAGGAGTTGATGCGTGCGCTGTATCGAGAGCACGCCGGGCCTTTGCTCGCCTACGTCCTCCGGCTGGTCGCGGGCGACCGGCAGCGAGCCGAGGACGTGGTGCAGGAGACGCTCATCCGTGCCTGGAAGAACGCCGGTCAGCTCAATCGGGCGACCGGATCGGTACGCCCCTGGCTGGTGACGGTCGCCCGGCGCATCGTCATCGACGGCCACCGCAGCCGGCAGGCCCGGCCGCAGGAGGTCGATCCGTCGCCGCTGGAGGTCATCCCCGCGGAGGACGAGATCGACAAGGCGCTGTGGCTGATGACGCTGTCGGACGCACTCGACGACCTGACCCCTGCCCACCGGGAGGTTCTCGTCGAGACGTACTTCAAGGGACGTACCGTGAACGAGGCGGCCGAGACCCTCGGAATACCCAGCGGCACGGTGCGCTCCAGGGTGTTCTACGCCCTGCGTTCGATGAAGCTGGCGCTGGAGGAGCGGGGGGTGACGGCGTGATGAGCGTGTACGGGGGATTCGGAGCGGGCGGTACGGGTATGTCTGGTGCCATGCAGGAATCACCGGCGCCGAACGAGCACGAGACCGTCGGTGCCTACGCTCTCGGCATTCTCGACGATGCCGAGGCGACCGCGTTCGAGGGGCACCTCGCCGGCTGCGAGTGGTGCGCCCAGCAGCTCGACGAACTCGCCGGTATGGAACCGATGCTGGCCGCCCTCGCGGACCTGCCCGGCACCGGCACACCGTCGCTCGGCGAGTCGCTGTCGGCCAAGCCGGCGCCGCGCGTGGTGGAGAAGCTGGTCGACGAGGTCGCCGAGCGCCGCGCCAAGAAGCGCCGCCGCAACTTCTACATGGTCGCCGCCGCGGGCGCCCTGATCGTCAGCGGCCCCTTCGTCGCCGTCGCGGCGAACGGCGGGGGTGACAGCGGCAGCGGGGGCGGCGGCACCAACCGCACCCTGTCCGCCGACCCCGCGAAGGACGTCTTCGACCAGATCCCCGACAAGCTCACGGCCACCGACCCGGACAGCAAGGTCTCCGTGACCGTGGCATCCCAGGAGAAGGACTGGGGCACCGGCCTCGCCGCGCAGATCTCCAACATCAAGGGCCGTGAGAAGTGCGCCCTGATCGTCGTCGGCAAGAACGGCGAGCGGGAGACCGCGACCTCCTGGACCGTCCCGGAGTGGGGCTACGGCCTGCCGGACGCCACGACGGACAAGGCCAAGCAGCCGCTCCACGTCCAGGGCGGCGTCTCGTTCGATCCCGACGAGATCGACAGCTACGAGGTCGTGACGTTCGACGGCGAGAAGCTCGTCGAAATCGACGCGTAGCAGGACGGGCCCCCTTCGCGTACGGTTGACGGCTGCCCAGCACGTCAAGAAGGGGGCCCGGTGGCCGCTCAGGCTCAGCAGGAAACCGCGGTCGATCCGGTTCACGATTCCGTTCGCGACCGGGAGATCAGCGGCGAACAGGAACACCTCGACCGGGTGTACCGGCGGCTCGAGGAAAAAATCCACGAGGCCGAGTTCCTCATGCACGACGCCGCCCGGCGCGGCCAGGTCGGCACGCCCGGCGCACTCGCCGAACGGGACGCCCAGGTCTTCCGGGCCGGCGTCCACCTCAACCGGCTGAACAACGAGTTCGAGGACTTCCTCTTCGGCCGGATCGATCTGCTCCTCGGCGAGGACGGCAAGAAGGGGCCCGACGGTGCCTACACCGCCGTCGAGCCCGCCGAGGGCGCCGTCCGCCCCGACCACACCGCGGACATCGCCGAGACGCTGCACATCGGCCGGATCGGCGTCCTCGACGAGAGCTACACCCCGCTGGTCATCGACTGGCGGGCACCCGCCGCCGCCCCGTTCTACCGGTCCACCCCGGTCGACCCGGGCCGGGTGGTGCGCCGGCGGGTCATCCGCTCCAAGGGCCGCAGGGTCCTCGGCGTCGAGGACGACCTCATGCGCCCCGAGCTGACGGCCTCCCTGGACGGCCGCGAACTGCCCGTCATCGGCGACGGCGCGCTGATGGCCGCGCTCGGCCAGGCCCGGACGCACAGCATGCGGGACATCGTCGCCTCCATCCAGGCCGAGCAGGACCTGGTGATCCGCGCCCCCGCCGCCTCCGTGACCTATGTCGAGGGCGGCCCCGGCACAGGCAAGACCGCCGTCGCCCTGCACCGCGCGGCCTACCTGCTCTACCAGGACCGGCGCCGGTACGCGGGCGGCATCCTGATCGTCTCGCCCACCCCGCTCCTGGTCGCCTACACCGAGGGCGTCCTGCCCTCCCTCGGCGAGGAGGGGCAGGTGGCCATCCGCGCCATCGGCTCCCTGGTCGACGGCGCCGAGGCCACTCTGTACGACAGCCCGGCGGTGGCCCGTGCCAAGGGCTCGTCCCGCATGCTCAGGGTGATCCGGAAGGCCGCGCGCGGCGCCCTGGAGAGCGCCGGTACGCCGACCCGGCTGCGCGTCGTCGCCTTCGGCCGGCGGATCGAACTGGACGCCGACGAGCTGTCGGCCGTCCGCCACGCCGCCCTCGGCGGCACCGCCCCGGTGAACCTGCTGCGCCCCCGCGCCCGCAGGCTGCTCCTGGACGCCCTGTGGAAGCGCTCCGGCGCGGGCGGCCGGCACACCGACCCGGAGCTGGCCGCCGAACTGCGCTCCTCCTTCGACGACGACATCACCACCGAGGACGACTTCCTCGCCTTCTTCGAGGCCTGGTGGCCCGAGCTGACCCCGGCCGCCGTGCTGGACGCCATGGCCGACGAACGGCGCCTCGGCCGCTGGGCCCGGCACATCCTCAACACGGGCGAGATCCGCAAGGTCGCCCGCTCGCTGCGGCGCGGCGGCCGGTCGGTGCACGACATCGCGCTGCTCGACGAACTCCAGGCCGTCCTCGGCGCCCCCGCCCGCCCCCGGCGCAGGCGGGAGCTGGATCCGCTGGACCAGCTCACCGGTCTTGAGGAACTGATGCCGGTGCGCGAGGAGTCACAGCGCGAGCGGGCCGAACGCCTCGCCCAGGAACGCACCGAGTACGCCCACGTCATCGTCGACGAGGCCCAGGACCTCACCCCCATGCAGTGGCGCATGGTCGGCCGGCGCGGCCGGCACGCCACCTGGACGGTCGTCGGCGACCCCGCCCAGTCGTCCTGGTCCGACCCCGACGAGGCCGCACAGGCCCGCGACGAGGCCCTCGGCAGCAGGCCCCGCCGCCGCTTCGAGCTCACCGTGAACTACCGCAACCCGGCCGAGATCGCCGAACTCGCCGCCAAGGTGCTCGCGCTCGCCATGCCCGGCTCCGTGTCGCCGAGGGCGGTGCGCTCCACCGGCGTCGAACCGCGCTTCGTGACCACGGGCAGGGGGCAGGGGCAAGGTCAGGTGCCGGGTCAGGTGCAGGTGCAGGGGAACGGCGTCGGTGCGGGGTCGTCGCTCGCCGAGACCGTGCGCGCGGAGACGGCCCGGCTGCTGGAGCGGGTGGACGGCACGGTCGGTGTGGTGGTCGCCATGCAGCGCCGCGAGGAGGCGCGGCGCTGGCTGGACGGGCTCGGAGACCGGGCGGTGGCCCTCGGCAGCCTGGAGGCCAAGGGCCTGGAGTACGACGCGACGATCGTGGTCTCCCCGGCCGAGATCGCCGACGAGTCCCCGGCCGGCCTGCGGGTCCTGTACGTCGCCCTGACCCGTGCCACCCAGCAGCTCACCGTCGTCTCGACCGAACGCGACGAACCGGACGCGTCCGGCGCCCCGGACCTGCTGCGGGACTGATCCGACGGTTGACCGCCGGTCGGCCGGCGCCGATCGGCGTCCGTCGGTAAATGGCCCGCTCGCGGGAATGGTTCTACGCCATCCGTTTGTTAACCTGGCAAGTGACACCGGCCCGATCCAAGCCCCCGGGCCCAACCTTCGTCGCTACGAGCGACCACTTGCCGCGAGGCGAGCATGGCGGGTCGGTGTCACTGAACGACCGAGAGGCCCATGTCACTTCCGGGTGGCGTGGGCCTCTCGCGTTGACTTACGAACGGCCCCCGACTTCTCGTATGGTGGAACAGTCTTTCCGGAAGTTTTCGCAGTTACCCGCTTTCGCCGTGACCAAAACGTTCGCAATCGGATGCGGCTACCACGTACTCGGCGGTAGGTGCGACGATCAGACGGCACAAAGCAGCTACACGGTAAAAGCAGAGGAAGTCGGCCATGGCAACGGCGCCCAGCGTCTCCTACTCGATGACCATCCGGCTGGAGGTGCCGGCGAGCGGAGCCTCCGTCTCTCAGCTCACCACCGCCGTGGAGTCCTCCGGCGGCACGGTCACCGGCCTCGACGTCACCGCGTCCGGCCACGAGAAGCTCCGTATCGACGTCACCATCGCGGCCACCTCCACCGGGCACGCCGAGGAGATCGTGGAGAAGCTCCGCGAGGTCGAGGGTGTCAGCCTGGGCAAGGTCTCGGACCGTACGTTCCTGATGCACCTCGGCGGCAAGATCGAGATGGCGTCCAAGCACCCCATCCGCAACCGCGACGACCTCTCGATGATCTACACGCCGGGCGTGGCCCGCGTCTGCATGGCCATCGCCGAGAACCCCGAGGACGCCCGCCGCCTCACCATCAAACGCAACTCCGTTGCGGTCGTGACGGACGGTTCCGCCGTGCTGGGCCTGGGGAACATCGGCCCGAAGGCGGCCCTGCCCGTGATGGAGGGCAAAGCGGCCCTGTTCAAGCGGTTCGCCGGCATCGACGCCTGGCCGCTCTGCCTGGACACGCAGGACACCGACGCGATCGTCGAGGTCGTCAAGGCGATCGCCCCGGGCTTCGCCGGCATCAACCTGGAGGACATCTCCGCGCCGCGCTGCTTCGAGATCGAGGCCCGGCTGCGCGAGGCCCTCGACATCCCCGTCTTCCACGACGACCAGCACGGCACCGCGATCGTCGTCCTCGCGGCCCTGACCAACGCGCTGCGGGTCACCGGCAAGGCGATCGAGGACATCCGGGTCGTCATGTCCGGCGCCGGCGCGGCCGGCACGGCCATCCTCAAGCTGCTCATCGCGGCCGGAGTGAAGAACGCCGTCGTGGCCGACATCCACGGTGTGGTGCACGCGGGCCGCACGGATCTGGTGGACGCCCCCGCCGACTCCCCGCTGTGCTGGATCGGCCACCACACCAACCCGGAGAACCTGACCGGCACGCTGAAGGAGGCCGTGCGCGGCGCGGACGTCTTCATCGGTGTCTCCGCCCCGAACGTCCTCGACGGCGACGACATCGCCGCGATGGCCGACGACGCGATCGTCTTCGCGCTCGCGAACCCCGACCCCGAGGTGGACCCGGGCGTCGCCCGCCAGACCGCGGCCGTGGTGGCCACCGGCCGCTCCGACTTCCCGAACCAGATCAACAACGTGCTGGTGTTCCCGGGTGTGTTCCGCGGACTGCTGGACGCCCAGTCCCGGACCGTCAACACCGAGATGATGCTCGCCGCCGCGCAGGCCCTGGCCGACGTGGTCACCGAGGACGAGCTGAACGCGAACTACATCATCCCGAGCGTGTTCAACGACAAGGTCGCGGGCGCGGTCGCCGACGCCGTACGGGAAGCCGCGAAGAGTACGGAGACCCCGGCCACGGCCGTCTAGCGAGAGCCCCCATCGGGGGCGCCGCGGCTGTGACCATCACCACGGTAGGTGTGCGCTCGGCGCGTCGTGGAACCCGTGACCCACGGCCGCCCTTTAGGGTGGCGGCCGTGACTCGGACCCCCGGTATCCGCGGTCCGCTGCCGGCAGCGGACGCAGCGTCACCGTGGATCGGGCCGTGGGAGCCCCCCGGGTGACTCCCACGGGTGACTCCATAGGTGGTATCGCTGCTCCTGCGGGTGCCGGATTGGCGTTACCGCCGCAGGTAGAGGCAGGATGCTCCACCGGGACCACGTTCAGGGGGCAGCACTCCAGGGGCGTGCGGACCCGAATAAGTACCCGGGTCCGGGGGACTCACCGAGGACCCTGGCAGCATCGGCTTGGTCGTGCCCCAAGTGCGGCCCCGCCGCGTGGCACGCCTCAACGGCAAGAAGAACACGGGAGTAACAACATGAACCGCAGTGAGCTGGTGGCCGCGCTGGCCGACCGCGCCGAGGTGACCCGCAAGGACGCCGACGCCGTGCTGGCCGCGTTCGCCGACATCGTCGGCGACATCGTCTCCAAGGGGGACGAGAAGGTCACCATCCCCGGTTTCCTGACCTTCGAGCGCACCCACCGTGCCGCTCGCACCGCGCGCAACCCGCAGACCGGTGAGCCGATCCAGATTCCGGCCGGCTACAGCGTGAAGGTCTCCGCGGGCTCGAAGCTCAAGGAAGCCGCCAAGGGCAAGTAAATCCTGCTGTTCGTACGTCCCGGGACGGCGTACGACGCATAGTGACGCCAAAGGGGCGGCCACCCATCAGGTGGCCGCCCCTTTGGCAAGGCTGTTTCCGGCCGGTCGAGCGCCCTGCCCGGAAGCTCGACCGGCCGGGTGGGTGGTGCCGGTGCCGGGGTCGTGGGGTTCCGTCCGTCAGCCGAGTGCCTTGCCGGGGAGTTCGACCTTCGCCCCCAGCTCCACCAGCTTGTCCATGCTGTGTCTGCCCGGGGGCGACCCCCGGACCCCCGGCCGGGTGGGTGGTGCCGGTGCCGGGGTCGTGGGGTTCCGTCCGTCAGCCGAGTGCCTTGCCGGGAAGTTCGACCTTCGCCCCCAGCTCCACCAGCTTGTCCATGAAGTTCTCGTAGCCGCGGTTGATCAGGCCGATGCCGTGGACGCGGGACGTGCCCTGGGCGGCGAGGGCGGCGATCAGGTAGGAGAAGCCGCCGCGCAGGTCGGGGATGACCAGGTCGGCGCCCTGGAGCTGGGTCGGGCCCGAGACGACGGCCGAGTGGAGGAAGTTGCGCTGGCCGAAGCGGCAGCGGGAGCCGCCCAGGCATTCGCGGTAGAGCTGGATGTGCGCACCCATCTGGTTGAGCGCCGAGGTGAAGCCGAGGCGGGACTCGTAGACCGTCTCGTGGACGATCGACAGCCCCGTCGCCTGGGTCAGGGCGACCACCAGCGGCTGCTGCCAGTCGGTCTGGAAGCCCGGGTGGACGTCCGTCTCCAGGGCGATCGACTTGAGCCGGCCGCCCGGGTGCCAGAACCGGATGCCCTCCTCGTCGATCTCGAAGGCGCCGCCCACCTTCCGGTAGGTGTTCAGGAACGTCATCATCGAGCGCTGCTGGGCGCCGCGGACGTAGATGTTGCCCTCGGTGGCCAGCGCCGCGGACGCCCAGGAGGCGGCCTCCAGGCGGTCGGGGAGGGCGCGGTGGTTGTAGCCGCCGAGTTTGTCCACACCGGTGATGCGGATGGTCCGGTCGGTGTCCATCGCGATGATCGCGCCCATTTTCTGCAGGACGCAGATCAGGTCCTCGATCTCCGGCTCCACCGCCGCGTTGGACAGCTCGGTGACGCCCTCCGCGAGGACCGCCGTCAGCAGCACCTGTTCCGTCGTGCCGACGGACGGGTACGGCAGCTCGATCTTCGTGCCGCGCAGCCGCTGCGGGGCCTCCAGGTACTGGCCGTCCGCCCGCTTCTCGATCGTCGCGCCGAACTGGCGCAGCACGTCGAAGTGGAAGTCGATCGGCCGGCCGCCGATGTCGCAGCCGCCCAGTCCCGGGATGAACGCGTGCCCGAGCCGGTGCAGCAGCGGGCCGCAGAACAGGATCGGAATGCGGGACGAACCCGCGTGGGCATCGATGTCGGCGACGTTGGCGCTCTCCACGTGCGTGGGGTCGAGCACCAGTTCACCGGGCTCCTCGCCCGGACGGACCGTCACCCCGTGCAACTGGAGCAGCCCTCGTACGACTCGGACGTCACGGATGTCCGGAACATTGCCCAGCCGGCTCGGCTCACTGCCCAGCAGAGCGGCGACCATGGCCTTAGGTACGAGGTTCTTCGCACCGCGGACACGTATCTCCCCCTCCAGCGGGGTTCCGCCGTGGACAAGCAGTACGTCTTCAGCGCCGTTGACGGTCATGGATCTCGCGTTCCGTGGAGGGGGCAGGGGCCAGAAGGGCAAGGGTAGTCGCCCCCCATGCCCGTTCCACCAGCCCGTGTACGGCCCGGCCCGTTCCCGTGGCCACCGGGACACGAGCGGTTTCCCTCCGGCCACTCCGGGTGACCGTCGTCACCGTGCGCCGCAGGTGCTTCCGTACGCCCGCCGGGCGCCCGCGGCCCCACTCCGGCCGCCCCCGACCGGCGCCCCCGCCAGGCCGCTCGCGTGCCGGCCGGCCGTGTTCGCCCCCGTACCCCGATTGCCTCCCCACGGAAAGGGAAGATGCGGAATCATGTCTGGCATGACCGAGGTGTCCTCGCTCACAGGGCGGCTGCTCGTGGCCACGCCCGCCCTGGCGGACCCGAACTTCGACCGTGCGGTCGTGCTTCTCCTCGACCACGACGAGGAGGGCTCCCTCGGTGTTGTGCTCAACCGCCCGACCCCGGTGGGCGTGGGGGACATCCTGGAGGGCTGGGCGGGCCTGGCCGGTGAACCCGGGGTCGTCTTCCAGGGCGGCCCGGTGTCGCTGGACTCGGCCCTCGGCGTCGCCGTCGTCCCCGGCGGGACGGGGGGCGAGGCCGCCCCGCTGGGCTGGCGCCGGGTGTACGGGGCGATCGGGCTGGTCGACCTGGAGGCGCCGCCGGAGCTGCTCGCGGCCGCTCTCGGCTCGCTGCGGATCTTCGCCGGCTACGCGGGGTGGGGCCCCGGCCAGCTGGAGGACGAGCTGCTGGAGGGCGCCTGGTACGTCGTGGAGTCGGAGCCCGGCGACATCGCGTACCCGGTGCCGGAGCGGCTCTGGCGTGAGGTGCTGCGCCGCCAGCGCGGCGAGCTGGCGATGGTGGCCACCTATCCGGACGACCCTTCGCTCAACTGATGCGTGTGAGCTTCAGTACCCTTTAATCCATGAGCACTCTTGAGCCCGAGCGCGGGACTGGTACGGGGACCCTTGTAGAGCCGACGCCGCAGACCTCCCACGGCGACGGTGACCACGAGCGCTACGCCCACTACGTCCAGAAGGACAAGATCATGGCGAGCGCTCTCGACGGCACACCCGTCGTGGCGCTGTGCGGCAAGGTGTGGGTGCCGGGCCGGGACCCGAAGAAGTACCCCGTCTGCCCCATGTGCAAGGAGATCTACGAGTCCATGAGCGGCGGCGACGACGACAAGGACAAGAGCGGCAAGGGCGGCAAGGGCGGCAAGGGCGCCAAGTAGCCGCGCCCGCCTCGCCCTCGAGGCCGTTCCCGTCCCTGTTCCCGTCTCCGTCCTCGGCTCCGAGGCCGGGGGACTCCGGCCCCCGGGCGCGTTTTGCGCGACCTGGGGGCCTTTGTGATGCCCGCGCGTTGCGCGGAGTGCGTCAGCCGGTCACAGAGTGGTGGAGACCTCTTGTGGGCTCGTTCACCTAGTCCCTAGCCTCCGGTGTGGTTGTGCACAGCGAAATCAGCGTTGCGCATGTTGCAACACCTCATCGGAGGATGCAGTCCATGAAGTTGTCCGTCCGCCTGGTGGCCCTCGCGGCCGTCCTCGCCACCGCCGCCTGCGCGCCCCAGACTTCGGGGGACTCCTCCTCCGACAAGGACGAGAAGACCGGGACCTTACGGGTCTGGCTCTTCCAGGAGGTCAACAACGCACCCAAGGAAAAGGTCGTCGAGTCCGTCGTCGCCGGATTCGAGAAGGCGCACGACGGCACCGAGGTCACCGTCGAGTACATCCCGGTCGAGACCCGCGCCGAGCGCATCAAGGCCGCCTTCAACGACCCGAAGTCCGCGCCCGACCTCGTCGAGTACGGCAACACCGACACCGCCGGCTATGTGAAGGACGGCGGACTCGCCGACGTCACCGAGGAGTTCGGCGACTGGGACGAGGCCAAGGAAACCGACCCGACCGCCCGGCAGTCGGTCACCGTCGACGGCAAGGTCTACGGGACGCCGTACTTCGTGGGCGTCCGCGCCCTCTACTACCGCACGGACGTCTTCGACGAACTCGGGCTCGAACCCCCCACCTCCCAGACCGAACTGATCTCCACCGCGCAGGAGATCCGCGCCGCGAAGCCGGACCTGTACGGCATCGCCGTCGGCGGCGCCTACACCTACGGCGCGATGCCGTTCATCTGGGCCCACGGCGGTGAACTCGCCACCGGCAAGGGCGGCTCGTACGCCTCCGCGATCGACACGCCCGCCGCCCGCAAGGGCATCGAGGCGTACGCCTCCCTCTTCGGCGACGACAACTGCCCGGCCGCCAAGTGCGCCGGCATGGGCGGCAACGACACGGTGACCGCCTTCGCCTCGGGCAAGGCCGCCATGGCGATCGGCGGCGACTTCAGCCATGCGGCGATCGAGGCCGGGGCCGTGAAGGGCAAGTACGCCGTCGTGCCGCTGCCGGGCGTGAAGTCCGGGTCCATCGCCCCCGCCTTCGCGGGCGGGAACAACCTCGGAGTCCTGAAGTCGACCTCGCACCGCACCCTCGCCGTCGACCTGATGCGGCGGCTCGCCTCGAAGAAGGCGCAGGGCGAACTGTTCGACGCGATGGGCTTCCTGCCGACCTTCTCGGACGTGCGGCAGCAGGTGGCCGCCAAGGAACCGTTCCTGAAGCCGTTCGTCGAGACCCTCGCCGCCGACACCAAGTTCGTGCCGGCCTCGCCCGCCTGGGCGCAGATCGACGCCTCGCTGGTACTGCCGACCATGTTCCAGGAGGTCGTCAGCGGCAAGAAGGACGTGGCGTCCGCGTCCGGGAACGCCGCGAAGAAGATGAACGAGGCATTCGGCTCGGTGGGCTGACCCGGTGGCCGCACCGGACACGGTGGCCGTGCGCAAGCGTCCCGCGCTCCGCACGGCCACCCCACCCCCCAGGCCGCGGGGACCGCAGGGCCCACGGGGCCGGGGCCGCGGGGCCGGCCTCACCCCCTGGTTCTACCTCGCCCCCGCCCTCGTCGTCCTCGGCGGGCTGCTCGCCTACCCCGTCCACCAACTCGGCCTGATCTCGCTCTTCCACTACACCCAGGCGCAGGTCAGCGGCGGTGAACCGACCACCTTCCAGGGCCTGGGCAACTACAGCGAACTCTTCGCCGACGAGCAGTTCTGGCAGGTGCTGCTCACCACCGTCCTGTTCGCGGCGGCCTGTGTGGTCTCCACCCTGGCCGTGGGCTGCGCGCTCGCCGTGCTGCTCACCCGGGTGCGCGCCGTGCCCCGGCTCGCGCTGATGCTGGCCGCGCTCGGCGCCTGGGCGACCCCGGCCGTCACCGGCTCCACGGTGTGGCTGCTCCTCTTCGACGCCGACTTCGGCCCGGTGAACCGGATCCTGGGACTCGGCGACCATTCATGGACGTACGGGAGGTACAGCGCCTTCTTCCTCGTCCTGCTCGAAGTCGTCTGGTGCTCCTTCCCGTTCGTGATGGTCACCGTCTACGCCGGCATCCGGGCCGTGCCCGCCGAGGTGCTGGAGGCCGCCTCCCTGGACGGCGCCTCGCAGTGGCGCGTCTGGCGCTCGGTGCTCGCCCCGATGCTCCGGCCGATCCTGGTCGTCGTCACCATCCAGTCGGTGATCTGGGACTTCAAGGTCTTCACCCAGATCTACGTCATGACGGGCGGGGGCGGCATCGCCGGCCAGAACCTGGTCCTCAACGTCTACGCGTACCAGAAGGCGTTCGCGTCCTCGCAGTACAGCCTGGGCGCCGCGATCGGCGTGGTGATGCTGCTGATCCTGCTCGCCGTCACGCTGGTGTACCTGCGGATGCTGCGCCGCCAGGGGGAGGAACTGTGACCGTCGTGAGCCGGGACGCGGTGCGCCGGGTGAATCCTGTGCGCGGGTTCGTACGGCGTCCGTGGCGGCTGGCCGCCGAGGCGACCGCGCTGGCGGTCGCGGTGGTGGTGGCCTTCCCGCTGTACTGGATGGTGCTGAGCGCCTTCAAACCGGCCGGCGATATCGAGTCGGACCGGCCGCGGCCGTGGACCCTGACCCCCACCCTGGATTCCTTCCGACGGGTGTTCGGGCAGGAGGAATTCGGCCGGTACTTCCTCAACAGCGTGGTCGTCGCGGTCGCCGTGGTGCTTGCCTCCGCGCTCATCGCCTTTCTCGCGGCGACCGCCGTGACGCGATTCCGGTTCCGTATGCGGACCACCCTGCTGATCATGTTTCTGGTGGCCCAGATGGTGCCCGTGGAGGCGCTGACGATCCCGCTGTTCTTCCTCATGCGGGACGCGGGGCAGTTGAACACGCTGTGGTCGCTGATCCTGCCGCACATCGCGTTCTCGCTGCCGTTCGCGATCTGGATGCTGCGGGGGTTCGTGAAAGCCGTTCCCGACGCGCTGGAGGAGGCCGCCTACATCGACGGCGCGAGCCGCGCGCGGTTCCTGTGGCAGATCCTTTTCCCGCTCGTTCTGCCGGGGCTGGTGGCCACCAGCGTTTTTTCCTTCATCTCCACCTGGAACGACTTCCTGTTCGCCAAGTCCTTCATCATCAGCGACATCTCGCAGTCGACACTACCGATGGCCCTGCTGGTCTTCTACAAGCCGGACGATCCCGACTGGGGCGGCGTGATGGCGGCGTCCACGGTGATGACGATTCCGGTGCTGGTCTTCTTCGTACTCGTACAGCGGCGCCTGGTCTCCGGACTGGGCGGCGCGGTGAAGGACTGACATGACATCACCGACGGAACTGATTCCCGCGCCCCGCAGCGTCGTCGCCGGTCCCGGAGAGGTACGGCTGACGGAGTACTCCCGGCTCTACGCCGGCCCCGCGACGGAGGGCGTCGGCCACTGGCTGCGCACCGTCCTCCGGCAGGCCACCGGCCTGCCGCTGCACGAGGGACGGGAGCTCGACGACACCGACGGCGACGGCATCGGGCTCCGGCTCGACCCCGGGCTCGGTCCCGAGGAGTACCGCCTCGTCAGCGACTGGACCGGCGTCCTCATCGAGGGCGGCAGCGCGGCCGGTGTCTTCCGGGGAGCCCAGACGCTGCGGCAGCTCCTGGGCCCCGACGCGTACCGCAGGGCTCCGCTCGGCCGCGACCGGGTCCGGGCCGTGCCGCACGTCACGATCGAGGACGCACCCCGCTTCCGCTGGCGCGGCCTCATGCTCGACGTCGCCCGGCACTTCACGCCCAAGGAAGGCGTACTGCGCTATCTCGATCTGATGGCCGCGCACAAACTCAATGTCCTGCACTTCCACCTGACGGACGACCAGGGCTGGCGCATCGAGATCGAGCGGTACCCGCGGCTGACGGAGGTCGGATCCTGGCGCGCCCGGACGAAACTCGGCCACCGCGCCTCACCCCTGTGGAACGACACACCGCACGGCGGCCACTACACCCAGGACGACATCCGGGAGATCGTCGCCTACGCGGCCGAACGGCATATCGCCGTCGTCCCCGAAATCGACGTGCCCGGCCACTCGCAGGCCGCCATCGCCGCGTATCCGGAACTCGGCAACACCGACGTCGTCGACACCTCCTCGCTGACCGTCTGGGACACCTGGGGGATCAATCCGAACGTACTCGCCCCCACCGACACCACCCTGCGCTTCTACGAAGGAGTGCTCGAGGAAGTCCTGGAACTGTTTCCCGCCGACGCCACGGGCGCCCCGGGGTATTCGTCGTTCGTCCACATCGGCGGCGACGAATGCCCGAAGAACCAGTGGCGTGCGTCGGACATCGCGCAGAAACGGATCGCCGATCTCGGACTGGCCGACGAGGACGCCCTCCAGTCCTGGTTCATCGGGCACTTCGCCGGCTGGCTCGCCGAACGGGGCCGCCGGCTGATCGGCTGGGACGAGATCCTCCAGGGCGGCCTCGCCCCGGGCGCCGCCGTGTCCTCCTGGCGCGGCTACGCCGGCGGGGTCGCCGCCGCCCGCGCGGGGCACGACGTGGTCATGTGCCCCGAGCAGCACGTGTACCTGGACCACCGCCAGGACGCGGGCCCCGAGGAGCCGGTACCGATCGGGTACGTGCGCACCCTGGAGGACGTCTACCGGTTCGAACCCGTGCCGGCGGAGCTGACGCCCGAGGAGGCCGGGCGGGTGCTCGGCACCCAGGCCAACGCCTGGTCCGAGGTGACGGAGAACCAGGCGAGGGTGGACTACCAGGTCTTTCCCCGGCTCGCCGCCCTCGCCGAGGTCGCCTGGAGCACGCTGCCCACCCCCGCGGAACGGGACTTCGCAGACTTCGAGCGCCGGATGGCCGCCCACTACCGGCGACTCGACGCCCTCGGCGTCGCCTACCGCCCGCCCACCGGCCCGCTGCCCTGGCAGCGGCGCCCCGGCGTACTGGGCCGCCCCATCGACGGCACACCCCCGAACCGGTAACCCCCGAACCGGCGCACCCCGGCCCGGCACACCTCGAACCGGCACACCCCGAACCGGTGGCGTGTGCCGGGCCGGTAGCGCGTACCGCGTCCGGAACCGGCCACGGCAGAAGCCTGCCCCACCCCGAACAGGCCACACGAAAAAGCCGTAAGAATCACCGAACGGTGCCAATTCGAGCACACGGGCGATGGGGTGCGAAAACGGGTCAAGTGGCCCGTGAGGTGGGTGAACGTCTTCTAGCGGACCCCTGTCTTCGGCGCTCGCGAAGATGTGCCAAAGTTGCCACGTCCGCCCTGTCAGGTCGTACCGTACGGCTGCAACAGGTGGGACCAGGTGGGGCCGCGGGAAGGGGCAGCCGGTTTTGAGCACGCACGCACCGCAGGCGGCGCAGGCTGTGACGCTGCCCACGACGCTGGATGAGGCCGTGGCGGCGCTCACCGTCATGCCCGCCGCCGTGCCCGTCGCGGGCGGCACCGATCTGATGGCCGCCGTCAACTCCGGGCAGCTCAGGCCGACGGCACTGGTCGGCCTCGGCAGGATCAGCGAGATCCGCGGCTGGCAGTACCAGGACGGCCACGCGCTGCTCGGCGCCGGCCTCACCCACGCCCGTATGGGCCGCCCCGACTTCGCCGCCCTCATCCCGGCGCTCGCCGCCTCCGCGCGCGCCGCCGGACCGCCGCACATCCGCAACGCGGGCACCCTGGGCGGCAACATCGCCTCCGCCGCCCCGACCGGTGACGCGCTGCCCGTGCTGGCCGCGCTCGAGGCGACGCTGATCATCGCGGGCCAGGGCGGAGCCCGCCGGGAGATCCCGGTGTCGCACCTGCTGGCCGGGATGGACATGCTGCGGGCCGGTGAACTCATCGGCTACGTGCGGGTGCCGCTGCTGCACGCCCCGCAGGTCTTCCTGAAGGCCACCGGCCGCACCGGCCCCGGCCGCGCGGTCGCCTCCGTCGCCCTGGTGCTGGACCCCGCCCGGCGCGGGGTCCGCTGCGCGGTGGGCGCCATAGCGCCGATGGCGCTGCGGCCCCTGGAGGCCGAGCAGTGGGTCGCCCAGCTCATCGACTGGGACAACAACCGCGCGCTCGTGCCGGAGGCGCTGAACGCGTTCGGGGAGTACGTCGCCGCGGCCTGCATCCCCGATCCGGCCCCCGACGGGGACGGCTCCGTCCCGTCGCTGCCGCCCGCGGTACTGCACCTGCGGCGCACCGTCGCCGCACTGGCCCGACGAGCACTGGGGAGGGCGCTGTCGTGACCGACGACCAGCAAGGAGAGGGCACGTCCGGCACGTCCCAGGGCGGCGGCAGCCGCTGGGACCCGCTGCCCCAGGGGGACTACGACGACGGCGCCACGGCCTTCGTGAAGCTCCCCGAGGGGGGCATCGACGCGCTGCTGGACTCGATGGAGAGCCCGCTCGCCGCGCCCGGCCACGGCTATGTGCCGCCGCCCATCACGGTCACCCCCACCACCGCGGGCACCGACCCCGCGGCCACCGGCAGCTGGGCGGTGCCGGGCGCCGGAACGCCGGGCGCCCCCGTCGACGGTGTCCAGTGGCACGACCCGCAGGCGGGCCGGCCCGGGGAGGACCCCGGGGCGCACGCGGCGCAGCGGCACGGCGGCCAGGACCGGTTCACGTACGACCCCGGGGCCTCCGGACAGTGGCACTTCGAAGACACGCCCGGCGCCGGCGACCCGGCACCCGGTGCCGACGTGACCGGCCAGTGGTCGATCCCCGTCGCGGGCGGCGACCTCCCGGACGAGTCCGGCGAGTTCACCACCTCCGCGCTGGCCGAGCAGTGGGGAGCCACCCCGCCGGTCACCCCGCCCCCCACCCTCCCGGGCGGCGCCCCCGCGCCCTGGGCCACACAGGCCATCGGGCAGCCGTGGGGACCGGGCGTACCGGGCGTGGACCCGGCTCACCCCGACTCCGCTCCCGGCCGGGAGCAGAACCGGGGGCAGAGCGGCCCGGAACCCGACTGGCGCGCGGACGACGGCCGGGGAGCCCCCGCGCACGGCCATGCGGGCACCGCCGACCCCGTCCGGGGGCGGCCCGACGCGCGGCCCGCCCCCGGCCACGACTCCCCGCCCCTGTCGAGCGGGGTGCCACAGCCGGCCCCCGCCGAGCCCCACTGGCGGTCCGGCACCGAGACCTATCCGGAGGCGGCCGGCGGTCCGTCCGCCCCGGAGCTCCGTGAGCACCCGCAGCCGGGCCCGGAGGGCGCCGCAGGACCCGTCGGCGGGCCCGGGGAGGCTCCGGGGGTCGCCGAGGCCGCCAGGGGCTCCCAGAGGCCCCAGGACGCGCACGGCGCGCACGGCGCGCACGGTGCCCAGGAGGGAGCGGCGGCACCGGAAGGCATAACGGCCCCGGAGGGCGCGAGGGACCACGCCGAGAGGTCCCCGGCCGGGGACGCCGGGCCGGAACCCGCGGGCACCGGCCCCGCGTCCGCCGCCGGCCCCGGGACCGGCACCGGTCCCGACATCGGCCCGGAAGCCCCCGACGGCACGTCACACGGGTCCGAACCGCTGCCCGGTGCCGCGCACGACGACCACCCCCTCGCCTCCTACGTGCTGCGCGTCAACGGCACCGACCGGCCCGTCACCGACGCCTGGATCGGCGAGTCGCTGCTCTACGTGCTGCGCGAGCGCCTCGGCCTCGCCGGCGCCAAGGACGGCTGCTCACAGGGCGAGTGCGGGGCCTGCAACGTGCAGGTCGACGGCCGGCTCGTCGCGTCCTGCCTGGTCCCGGCCGTCACCGCGGCCGGCAGCGAGGTCCGTACCGTCGAGGGCCTCGCCCAGGACGGCCGGCCGTCGGACGTGCAGCGCGCGCTCGCGCGGTGCGGCGCGGTGCAGTGCGGCTTCTGCGTACCGGGCATGGCGATGACCGTGCACGACCTGCTGGAGGGCAACCCGGCGCCCACCCGGCTGGAGACCCGCCAGGCCCTGTGCGGCAACCTGTGCCGCTGCTCCGGCTACCGGGGTGTGGTGGAAGCCGTCCAGGAGGTCGTCACCGAACGGGAGACCCTCGCCGAGGCCGTCCTGGCCGACCAGGCCGACCAGGACAACGCCCGGGGCGCGGACCGTGGCACGGTCCGGGGCTCCGGCGGCGAAACGGGCGAGTTCCGCATTCCGCACCAGGCAGGACCGGGCGCCGGCGGCGTCGGCCCCGCCGCCTTCCCGGACCCCGGACCGCATGACCGGCTCTACGGCCGGGACGGAGGCCAGGCATGAACAACGAGGCCACCACCGTGCAGAGCGCACAGGCCACGGAGGACACCGCCGGGACGGAATCGCCCCCGCGCGGACTCGGTGTCTCCCTGCCGGCCGCCGACACCCGCGCCAAGACCGAGGGCACCTTCCCGTACGCCGCCGACCTGTGGGCCGAGGGCCTGCTGTGGGCGGCCGTGCTGCGCTCCCCGCACCCGCACGCGCGGATCACGTCCATCGACACCACCCACGCGCGCGAGATGCCCGGCGTGCAGGCCGTCGTCACCCACGAGGACGTCCCCGGCACCCCGGTGTACGAGCGCGGCCGGTCCGACCGCCCGGTCTTCGCCTCCGACGTCGTACGTCACCACGGCGAGGCCATCGCCGCCGTCGCCGCCGACCACCCGGACACCGCGCGGATGGCCGCCGCCGCCGTCATCGTCGAGTACGAGGTGCTCGACCCGGTGATCGACCCCGAACAGGCCTTCGAGGCCGAGCCGCTGCACCCCGACGGCAACCTGATCCGGCACATCCCGCTGCGGCACGGCGACCCCGACGCGGCCGGTGACCTCGTCGTCGACGGCCTGTACCGCATCGGCCGCCAGGACCCCGCACCCATAGGGGCCGAGGCCGGACTCGCCGTCCCCCGCCCGGACGGCGGCGTCGAGCTGTACCTGGCCTCCACCGACCCGCACGGCGACCGGGACGAGGCCGCCGCCGCGTTCGGCCTGGAACCCGACCGCGTGAAGATCGTCGTCACCGGAGTGCCCGGCGCGACCGCCGACCGCGAGGACCAGAGCTTCCGGCTGCCGCTCGGCCTGCTGGCGCTGAAGACCGGCTGCCCGGTCAAACTCACCGCCACGCGCGAGGAGTCCTTCCTCGGCCACGCCCACCGGCACCCCACCCTGCTGCGCTACCGCCACCACGCCGACGCCGAGGGCAGGCTGGTGAAGGTCGAGGCGCAGATCCTGCTCGACGCGGGCGCCTACGCCGACACGTCGTCGGACGTGCTGGCCGCCGCCGTCGCCTTCGCCTGCGGCCCCTACGTCGTCCCGAACGCCTTCATCGAGGGCTGGGCGGTCCGCACCAACAACCCGCCCTCCGGCCATGTGCGCGGCGAGGGCGCCCTGCAGGTGTGCGCCGCCTACGAGGCGCAGATGGACAAGCTCGCCAAGAAGCTCGGTCTCGACCCGGCCGAACTGCGCATGCGCAACGTCATGGCGACCGGCGACGTCCTGCCCACCGGCCAGACCGTGACCTGCCCGGCCCCGGTCGCCGAACTCCTCGAGGCGGTGCGGGACCACCCGCTGCCGCCGCTGCCCAAGGACAGCCCCGAGGACGAGTGGCTGCTGCCCGGCGGCCCCGAGGGCGCGGGCGAACCGGGCGCGGTACGCCGCGGGGTGGGCTACGGCCTGGGCATGGTGCACATGCTCGGCGGCGAGGGCGCCGACGAGGTGTCCACGGCCACCGTGAAGGTCCAGGACGGGGTGGCGACGGTGCTGTGCGCGGCCGTCGAGACCGGCCAGGGCTTCACCACGCTGGCCCGGCAGATCGTCCAGGAGATCCTGGGCGTCGACGAGGTGCGTGTGGCACCCGTGGACACCGACCAGCCCGCCGCGGGCGCGGGCAGCCGAGGCCGGCACACCTGGGTGTCGGGCGGCGCGGTGGAACGCGCGGCGAAGATGGTCCGCACCCAGCTCCTGGCGCCCCTGGCCCACAAGTTCGGCATGTCCACCGAGCTGCTCCAGATCGCCGACGGCCGGATCACCTCGTACGACGGCGTGCTGTCGACGCCCGTCACCGAGGAACTGGCGGGCAAGGAACTGTGGGCCACCGCCCAGTGCCGCCCGCATCCCACCGAGCCCCTGGACGCGTCGGGCCAGGGCGACGCCTACGTCGGAATGGCCTTCTGCGCGATCCGCGCGGTGGTCGACGTCGACATCGAGATCGGCTCCGTACGGGTCGTGGAACTGGCCGTCGCCCAGGACGTGGGGCGGATACTGAACCCGGCCCAGCTGGCCGCCCGGATCGAGGCGGGCGTGACCCAGGGTGTGGGCGCCGCGCTCACCGAGAACCTGCGCACACCGCGCGGTCTGGTCCGCCACCCCGACCTCACCGGCTACGCCCTGCCGACCGCCCTGGACGCGCCCGACATCGAGATCGTGAAGCTGGTCGAGGAACGGGACGTGGTCGCGCCGTTCGGTGCGAAGTCGGTCAGCGCGGTGCCGGTGGTGACCTCGCCGGCGGCCATCGCCGCCGCCGTCCGGGCGGCCACCGGCCGCCCGGTCAACCGCCTGCCGATCCGCCCGCAGGCCGCGGTGGTGACCAGCGGCCGCGACCGCCTGGTCAGGTCCACCGACTGACGGCCGGCGGCTGACGCCCGCCGGCTGACTGCCACCGGTTGATGCCCACCGGTTGACGGTCGGCGGCGGCTGTCGTCCGGTCGGGACGTGCCAACGCCCTTGGTGTGGGGCCGACGTCCGGTTGCCGGCGTCGGGCCGGGAGCCGCTGCGACGCGGGACCGACGGCCGGCAGGGGCCGGCACCGGCTGTCGAGGCCGGGAGGCCGGGAAGTCGTCGTAGAACGTTCACGTCGATTTCCGTGCGAAGGCAACGCACAGGGGGTGTTCGGGCGTCTTGTGGGGCGGGGCGTCCGTATCCGTGTTCCGGCCGGTCGCCCGCCCGTTCCCGCTCCGGGGCGTTGTCAGTGGTGGCGCGTAGTGTTCCAAGTGGTGCGGACGGCTGCCGGGTTCGGAGGGTCGGGGTCCGTCCTGTCCGGGCGGGACGGTGCGGTCCGGAGTGACGAAGCACGGGACACGCGACTGAGCGCACGTATGCACGGGGGAGCCATGAGCACGACCGACACCGCTGTCACGGATGCCATGAACGTCACGGGCACCGCGGCGGCGATCACCCTGACCGAGGACGACCTCGATCCGTTCATCACGCACGCGTCCACGCGTCGCTGGCTGACCGGCCCCGGACTGCCCTGCGACAGCGGCCTGTTCAACTTCACGCGGCTGCGGGGCGAGGGCCTGCGCACGGTCGCCGGCTCGACCGGTGACCCGGGCGAGGGGCTCTCCGCGGAGCTGCGGGACCAGCTGGTCATCGGCGGACTGCTCGGCCCTGCCGGCCTGGAGACGGAGTCGGTCCTGCTCGACGGCGCCACCGGCGAGGTGTCGACGACGTACTTCTTCCACGACCGGCCCGATCGGCCCGACCTGATGGACCGTCGCCCGCTCGCCCCGTCGCTGCCGACCCTGGTGCGGTTCGCCGCCGCCACGGACGAACTGGCGGGGCTGCGCGGCCAGTTCGCCGCCTACGCGGGCCGCTGGGGCACGAAGGCGGTGGCGGAGGCCTCCCGGCAACTGCTCGCCGTGTTCGAGGAGGGCGCGGACGGCGAGCCGGCGCCGCTGTGGCGGATGGCCGCGCTGATCCGCCCGCTGGCCCTGGTGGCCGGTCCGGGCACGGTCTCGGGGCTCGCCCTGGACCTCCCGGTCCGCCTCCTCGACCAGGAGTTCGGCCGGCGGGGCGTGGTCCGTTTCGAGGAGTTCGACTTCCCCGCGACGCTGACGCACGAGCCGACCCGCCGCTTCCTGCGCGAGACGGGTCTGCCCGAGAACGGCTTCCTGTTCCAGCTGGACACCGACCTGCCGCTGCGGACCCTCGCCGAGTACCACGGCGAGGGCTGCGCCGAGTACCACGGCGAGGGTTGCGGCGACGGCCCCGGCGCGTTCCCGGCCGGCCGTCTCCCCGCCCACGCCGACCGGCTCGTCCGCCTCGGTCATCTGGTCGAGGACAACAGTCTGGTCGTCGACGGCGCCACCGGCGCGGTCCTGAACTGGAGCGTGCCGGACGGCGTCCTGTATCCGCTGAACACGGACATCTCGACTCTCGCCTTCACCCTCTGGCTGCTGCACCGCGAGCACACCATCGACGAGGGGTCGGGCCACGCGCTGACCAGCGAGACGTACGACCAGCTGGCCATGACGATGATCCAGGTCCTGTCCTCCGTCGACCCGACGGGCGCCACGACCGACGCCGACTGGCACTACTGGACGGAGCTGTTCCGGGACGAAGCGGGCGGGGTGCTCTGAGAGCACCCCGCCCGCAGCAGAGGCCGTGGCGGGAATCGAACCCGCGTCATTCGCTTTGCAGGCGAATCCCTGAGCCACTCGGGCACACGGCCAAGACAGGGGGCGAGGTGTGGTCTTCACCACCCCGCCGCCGTGAACTCGGTACGCCGACCGTACGGCGGGGCGGGAGCGGGGCTCAAGGGATTCCGGTGCGGTGCAACGGGACTGCCACACGCCGTTCATGAACGACGGGGCGGGCGGCCGGGGGAGTACGACCAAGGTCCCGGTGCCGGTCCGACCCCCGACAGGCGTCAAAGCGCCCTGTGGCCCTTACTCTGGCGCCCATGGCCGCCCCGAACCCGCGCGACACCTCTGTCGCCAAGACCTCCGACGCCCCGCCCGGGTCCACCACTCCGCCCCTGCCCCCCGCCCCCGCCCCCGGCGGCGAGCGGGACGAGGGCGTGCTGAGCGGCCCCTACCGGGCGCTGAGCATCGGCATCGTCTCCGTGGTGCTGCTGATCGCCTTCGAGGCGACGGCGGTGGGCACGGCCATGCCGGTCGCGGCGCGCGAGCTGGACGGGGTGTCGCTGTACGCCTTCGCGTTCTCGGCGTTCTTCACGACCAGCCTGTTCGCGATGGTGCTCTCCGGCCAGTGGTCGGACCGGCGCGGGCCGCTCGCGCCGCTGACCACGGGCATCGCCGCCTTCGCCGCGGGGCTGCTGCTGGGCGGGACGGCGGGCTCGATGTGGCTGTTCATCCTGGGGCGGGCCGTGCAGGGCCTCGGCGGCGGGATGGTGATCGTCGCGCTGTACGTCGTCGTCGGCCGGGCCTACCCGGAGCGGCTGCGTCCGGCGATCATGGCAGCGTTCGCGGCGAGCTGGGTGGTGCCGTCGATCGTCGGCCCGCTCGCCTCCGGAGCGGTGACCGAACACATCGGCTGGCGGTGGGTGTTCCTCGGCATCCCGGTCCTCGTCGTGTTCCCCCTCGCCCTCGCCCTCCCGCAGATACGCCGCAGGGCGTCGGGCCCGGCGGGCGACGGCGCGGACGCACCGGCCTCCTCGGGCGGCCGCCGCATCCGTCTCGCCCTCGCGATCTCCTTCGGCGCCGCGCTGCTCCAGTACGCCGCCCAGGACCTGCGCTGGATCTCCCTGTTGCCCGGCGCGGCGGGCCTGGCGCTCCTGGTGCCCGCTGTACGGGGACTGCTCCCGCGCGGCACCTGGCGGGCGGCGCGCGGCCTGCCCTCGGTGGTGCTGCTGCGCGGCGTCGCCGCCGGGTCCTTCATCGCCGCCGAGTCCTTCGTCCCGCTGATGCTGGTCACCCAGCGCGGCCTCAGCCCGACCCTCGCCGGGTTCTCCCTCGCGGCGGGCGGCGTGACCTGGGCGCTGGGCTCCTGGATCCAGTCGCGGCCCCGCCTGGAACCGCACCGGGAGCGGCTGACGACCCTCGGGATGCTCCTGGTGGCGGTGGCCATCGCGGCGGCCCCGAGCGTGCTGATCGAGGCGGTCCCCGCCTGGACCCTGGCCGTCGCCTGGGCGTTCGGCTGCCTCGGGATGGGTCTGGTGATCTCCTCCACCAGTGTCCTGCTGCTCCAACTCTCCGCACCCGAGGAGGCGGGCACCAACTCCGCCGCCCTCCAGATCTCCGACGGCCTCTCCAACGTCCTCCTGCTGGCCGCCGGGGGTGCCGCCTTCGGGGCCCTCGGCGGCGGCACGGTCGCCCACGGGGCCACGCAGGCCTCCGGCTCCCACCCGGCCGCCTTCGTCGCCGTGTTCCTGCCGATGGCGGCGGTGGCCCTGGCGGGGGTGTGGGTGACGACGCGGCTGCGGGAGCGGTGAGCCGTAAACCCTTCGCGTGCGAATGGTCGCGGAAGGTAACTTCCGGGTATGTCCGAACTCGTTCTTCACCTGGACCCCGCCGTCCGGCAGGCGCTCCACGACCTCGCGGACGCGCAGGACCGCACACCGGAAGACGTCGCACGGGAGGCCGTACGCAAGCACCTGCACGAAGAGGGCCGGCTGGTGCGCGCCGTCGCCGAGCACATCGCGCGTGAGCACGCCGATCTGCTGAGGAGGCTCGGCGAATGACCGCACACCGGCAGCCGGCCGCTCCGCGGGGAGCGACCCGGCACCTCACCGTCGACGAGGTCACCGCCCTCGCGGAGATCGCCTTCGGCGGCCGTCCGCCCGGGACACGGGAGCCCGGACTGCTGGCCTCGGCCGTGCACCGCCCCCGCGCCCGCATGTTCGGCACGGCCGCCTACCCCGACCTGTACGACCAGGCAGCCGCCCTCCTCCACGCCATCGCCACCAACCACCCCCTCGTCGACGGGAACAAGCGCACCGCCTGGCTGAGCACCGCGACCTTCCTCGCCCTCAACGGCGTCGATCTCGCCGCCGTCGACCAGGACGCGGCGTATGTGCTGGTCATCGAGGTGGCCTCAGGGGTGGAGGCGGACGTGGGAAGCATCGCGGGGCGGTTGCGGAGGTTGTGACGTCGGTCCCACCCCCGGGTGCCCCCGCCCGGCCCGGGCGTCGTCCGGACCGGGGCGCGGATAGGGTGGCCCGGTTGCCGTACGCCGACCGCCGAGTGCGGCCGGCTGCCCCTGCGGCCGGGTTCCCGGCGCGGCCGAGCCGCCCGAACCCGCCCCCGTCCCCACAACGGAGACCGTGACTACCACCGCCGCTTCCGCCTCGCACCACCTGTCCCCCGCCTTTCCCGGCCGTGCCCCCTGGGGCACCGCCGGCAAGCTCCGGGCCTGGCAGCAGGGGGCGATGGAGAGGTACCTCCAGACGCAGCCGCGCGACTTCCTGGCGGTCGCCACCCCCGGCGCCGGCAAGACCACCTTCGCGCTGACGCTGGCCTCCTGGCTGCTGCACCACCACGTCGTGCAGCAGGTGACCGTCGTCGCGCCCACCGAGCATCTGAAGAAGCAGTGGGCCGACGCCGCCGCCCGGATAGGGATCAAGCTGGACCCCGAGTACAGCGCGGGCCCGGTCGGCAAGGACTACCACGGGGTCGCCGTCACCTACGCCGGTGTCGGTGTGCGCCCCATGCTGCACCGCAACCGGTCCGAGCAGCGCAAGACCCTCGTCATCCTCGACGAGATCCACCACGCCGGTGACAGCAAGTCCTGGGGCGAGGCCTGCCTGGAGGCGTTCGAGCCGGCCACCCGCAGGCTCACGCTGACCGGTACGCCGTTCCGGTCCGACACCAACCCCATCCCGTTCGTGACGTACGAGGAGGGCAACGACGGCATCCGCCGGTCGGCCGCCGACTACACCTACGGGTACGGCTCCGCGCTCGCCGACGGCGTCGTGCGTCCCGTCATCTTCCTCGCCTACAGCGGCAACATGCGCTGGCGCACCAAGGCCGGCGACGAGATCGAGGCCCGCCTCGGCGAGCCCATGACCAAGGACGCGATCAGCCAGGCCTGGCGCACCGCTCTCGACCCGCGCGGTGAGTGGATGCCGTCCGTGCTGCGCGCCGCGGACCAGCGGCTGACCGAGGTCAGGAAGTCCGTCCCGGACGCCGGTGCCCTCGTCATCGCCACCGATCAGGACTCCGCCCGCGCCTACGCCAAGCTGATCCGCGAGATCACCGGCAGCAAGCCCACCGTCGTCCTGTCCGACGACACCGGAGCCTCGAAACGGATCGACGACTTCAGTGGCGGCGACGACCGGTGGATGGTCGCCGTCCGCATGGTGTCCGAGGGTGTCGACGTCCCGCGCCTGGCCGTCGGCGTGTACGCGACCACCATCTCCACCCCGCTGTTCTTCGCCCAGGCCGTCGGCCGTTTCGTGCGGTCGAGGCGGCGCGGTGAGACCGCGTCCGTGTTCCTGCCGACCATCCCGAACCTGCTCACCTTCGCCAACGAGATGGAACGCGAACGCGACCACGTCCTCGACAAGCCCAAGAAGGAGGGCGAGGAGGACCCGTACGCCGAGTCCGAGAAGGAGATGGACGAGGCGAACCGGGAGGAGGACGAGGACACCGGCGAGGAGATGCTGCCCTTCGAGGCGCTGGAGTCCGACGCCGTCTTCGACCGGGTCACCTACAACGGCGCCGACTTCGGCATGCAGGCCCACCCCGGCAGTGAGGAGGAGCAGGACTACCTGGGCATCCCGGGGCTCCTCGAACCCGACCAGGTGGAGATGCTGCTGCAGAAGCGGCAGGCCCGGCAGATCGCGCACAGCCGCAAGAAGCCGGACACCGAGGCCGATCTGCTCGAACTGCCCGCCGAGCGGCGCCCCGTGGTCTCCCACAAGGAGATGATGGAACTGCGCCGGCAGCTCAACAACATGGTCGGCGCCTACGTCCACCAGAGCGGCAAGCCGCACGGCGCCATCCACACCGAGCTGCGCCGCGTCTGCGGGGGGCCGCCCGCCGCCGAGGCCACACCGGGACAGTTGCGTCAGCGGATCGCCAAGGTGCAGGAGTGGGCCACCCGCATGCGGTGAAATCCATTCACCCTCTGTGCGTATCGCGTCAAATGCTGTCACTTCACGGTCATTGATGCCCGGATTCTGGACGGAGCCTTCCGCTGACCGGACCGGCTCGCTACTGTCCCGCTACGCACACGCCCCGTGGCAGCGCCGCCGCGGAGCGCAGCCGTGAAGCGACTGCGCCCGGGACACCGCCGGGCCGCCGGCCGATCGGCGGCTCTGGAGCGCGTCACCGACGGGACTCGGTGACGCACACGCCGTGAGAGGGCCGCCGACCTGACCCCGAAGGAGTGGGCGTCGTGACCGCGGAGACCTCTCAGACGCTCGACCGGGGACTGCGGGTCCTCAAACTGCTGGCCGACACGGACCACGGTCTGACCGTCACCGAGCTTTCCCACAAACTGGGCGTGAACCGGACTGTCGTGTACCGGTTGCTCGCCACCCTGGAGCAGCACGCGCTCATCCGCCGGGACCTCGGCGGGCGGGCCCGGGTCGGACTCGGGGTGCTGCGGCTGGGCCGCCAGGTGCACCCGCTGGTACGCGAGGCCGCGATGCCGGCCCTGCGGTCACTGGCGGAGGACATCGGCGCGACCGCGCACCTCACGCTGGTGGACGGGGCCGAAGCGCTGGCCGTCGCCGTGGTGGAACCGTCGTGGACGGACTACCACGTGGCCTACCGGGCGGGGTTCCGGCATCCGCTGGAACGGGGCGCCGCCGGCCGGGCGATCATCGCGGCCCGGCAGCGGCCGCGCGACCCCGGATACACCCTCACCCACGGCGAACTGGAAGCCGGCGCGTGCGGAGCGGCGGCGCCCCTGATCGGGGTCACCGGCGTCGAGGGCAGCGTCGGCGTGGTGATGCTGGCCGACGTGGTCCCCGAACGGGTCGGCCCCCGCGTCATGGACGCGGCCCGCGAGGTCGCGGAAGCGCTGCGCTGACGGCCGACGCCGGAGGGGCGGCCGCGGGGGCCGAGGCGCGGCGGAGGCGGGGCCGGGGCGTCGCGTTAGATTGATCCCGTGCTCTCTCGCCTCACGCGTCCCCAGGCCCTGGCCGTCTGTGCCGTTCCCGTCGTCGCCCTGCTGGCCACGGCGGTATTCGTGCCGCTGCCGTTCTCGGTGGCGCAGCCGGGACTGACGGCCGACGTGCTCGGCGAGAACAAGGGCACGCAGGTCATCACCATCTCCGGCGCGAAGACCCGCGAGACCACCGGCCAGCTGCGGATGACGACGATCGAGGCGACCTCTCCCGACACCCGGGTCGACCTCCCCGACGTGCTCGGCGGCTGGTTCGACACCGACCGGGCGGTCATGCCCCGCGACTCGGTCTACCCCTCAGGGGGCGACGTCAAGGAGATCGAGCGGTACAACGAGAAGCAGATGAAGATGTCGCAGGACGAGGCGACCCGGGCCGCGCTGGGCTACCTGGACCTGGACGGCAAGGGCGTCAAGGTCGAGCTGAAGCTCGCCGACGTCGGCGGTCCCAGCGCCGGCCTGCTGTTCTCCCTCGGCATCGTCGACAAACTGAACGGCGACAACAGCGGCGGCGACCTCACCGGCGGCCGGATCATCGCCGGTACGGGGACGATCGACGCGGACGGCACGGTCGGTGCCGTGGGCGGCGTGCCGCTGAAGACGCAGGCCGCCCGGCGGGACGGCGCCACCGTCTTCCTGGTGCCCGAGGCGGAATGCGCCCAGGCCCGGACCGAACTCCCCGAGGGGCTGCGCCTGATCCCGGTCACCACCCTCAAGGGCACCGTGGACGCCCTGGTCTCCCTGGAGAAGGGCACCGGCAAGGTCCCCAGCTGCTGACCGCGGTCCGCCGGCTCAGCGTTTCCTGACGAACCCCTCGTCCACCATCCAGTCCAGCGCCACCTGGTGGGGGTCCTCGCCGTCCACGTCCACCTTGGCGTTCAGGGTCCGCGCCACCTCGTTGTCCAGCTTCGCGGTGACCGGGTCGAGGACCCCGGCGATCGCCGGCCACTTCTTCAGGGCGACGGTGTTGACCATCGGTGCCGCGTTGTAGTTGGGGAAGAACTTCCTGTCGTCCTCCATCACCACCAGGTTCATGGACTTGATCCGGCCGTCGGTGGTGAAGACCTCGCCATAGGTGCAGGCGCCCTTGGCCGTCTGGGTGTAGATGATCCCGGTGTCCATCTGCGTGATGTTCCCCGTGGCCACGTTCATGCCGTACGCCTCCTCCATGCCCCGCAGCCCGTCCGTCCGGTTGGCGAACTCGCCCTCCACGCACAGGGTCACCGCCGGCGGGTCGGACTTCGCCAGCGAGGCCACCTCCGACAGCGTCCGCGTGCCGTACTTCTTGTAGTTCGCCTGGTTCATGGCCAAGGCGTAGGTGTTGTTCAGCGCCGACGGCTCCAGCCAGGTCACCCCGTTCTTCAGGTCGGCCTCGCGCACCGCCTCCCACTGCTTGCGCGGGTCGGGGAGGGGCTTGCTGTTGCCCTGGTACGTGATCCACGCCGTGCCGGTGTACTCGTACGAGGCATCCGCGTCCCCCTTGACGACCGCCTCCCGGGCGCCGATGGAGCCCTGGATGCCGGTGCGGTCGACGACCTCGGCGCCGGCCGCCTGGAAGGCGATGCCCATGATCGCGCCCAGGATCAGCTGCTCGGTGAACTCCTTGGAGGTGACGGTGAGCTTCGCGCCCTCGAGCGGCTTGCCCCGCCCGATCGAACCCGGTCCCACGTCGTCGACCATGGGGGACCCGCTGGTCAGCCCGCAGGAGGAGAGCCCCGCCAGCAGCACCCCGGCGAGCAGCAGACACCCGCACCGCCTCATGTGCCGGCCTCCAGCCCCCGCGGCCGCAGCAGCAGTTCGGCCAGCGAGGCCATCCAGTCCACCAGCAGGGCCAGGGCGACCGTGAGGATCGAGCCCAGGATCAGCACCGGCATCCGCTGACTGGTGATCCCGGTGGTGATCAGCACGCCCAGACCGCCGCCCCCGCCGAAGGTCGCCAGGGTGGCCGTGCCGACGTTCAGGACCAGGGCCGTACGCACCCCGGCGAGGATGAGCGGGACGGCCAGGGGCAGTTCCACGCGGGCCAGGACGCCCAGCGGGGACATGCCGATGCCGCGCGCCGCCTCCAGCAGGGTCGGGTCGTTGGCCCGCAGGCCCGCGGTGGTGTTGGAGAGCACCGGCAGCACGGCGTAGGCGATGATGCCGATGAGGGCGGCCCTGCGGCCGATGCCGAGCCAGATCACCAGCAGCGCGAGCAGACCGATCGCGGGCGTCGCCTGGCCCATGTTGGCGAACGCCATCACGACCGGGGCGGCTCTGCGGAGGGCCGGCCTGGTCAGCAGGATCCCCAGTGGGATCGCGATGATCAGCACGAAGAAGGTCGAGACCACGGTCAGCCCGATGTGCTGCCACAGCGCCTTGGACACCTGCCCGTCGGAGAGCGCGTTCTGGGAGAGCGCGTCCAGGTCGGCCTGGGTGAACCACAGCCAGGTCGCGAGGAGCAGGACGATCAGTGCCACGGGCAGGAACGTCAGCTTCTGCCACGTCACGAGCGAGGCGTCCGCGGCCGAGGACGCGGATCCGGCCGCCCCCCTCGTGGCCCCGCCCCCGCCGTCGCCCTCGTCCCGGTCCTGCTCCTCGTCCTCGTCATGGAAGGCGAGCCCTCCGGCCTCGTGCTCGCCGGGGGGCCGCTCGCCGGGCGTCCGCCGCCGGGAGGAGCCGCTCACGCGTCCGCCTCCCCGTCCGTACCCTCCTGCTCGGCGTGCGTCCGGCCGGCCCGCTGCCCCTCCAGTTCGTGCTGGGCCTCCATCGCCTCCAGCCGGTCGGCCTCCAGCAGTTCGTGGACGGAGTTCATCAGCGTCTCCACGTCGACGACGCCCTCGTACACGCCGCGCCCGCCGGTGACCGCCACCCGCCCGGAACTGTCGGTGAGCACCGCCTCCAGCGCGTCCCGCAGGGTGGCGTCCCGGGTCACCGTGTCGTGCACCAGGGTGCCCGCGCGGGCCAGGGATCCCTTGGCCCGCATCAGGTCGCCGCGCCGGAGCCACTTGTAGGGGCGGCGGTGCCGGTCGAGCAGCAGGATCTCGTTGGAGCCGCTGGAGCGGAGCAGGTCGAAGATCCGCTGGAGCGGGTCGTCGACGGTCACCGTCGGGTAGTCGGTGATCCCCACGTCCCGTACGCGGGTGAGGTTCAGCCGCTTCAGCGCGGCTCCGGCGCCGACGAAGCCGGACACGAAGTCGTCCGCCGGGTTGGTGAGGATCGCCTCCGGGGTGTCGAACTGGGCGATGTGCGAGCGCTCACGCAGGACCGCGATCCGGTCGCCGAGCTTGATCGCCTCGTCGAAGTCGTGGGTGACGAAGACGATCGTCTTGTGCAGCTCGTGCTGCAGCCGGATCAGCTCGTCCTGGAGGTGGTCGCGGGTGATGGGGTCCACCGCCCCGAACGGCTCGTCCATCAGCAGCACCGGCGGATCCGCCGCCAGCGCCCGCGCCACGCCCACCCGCTGCTGCTGCCCGCCGGAGAGCCGGCGCGGATAGCGGCCGTGGAACTCGCCCGGGTCCAGCCCGACCAGGTCCAGCATCTCCTCCACCCGCGCCCGCACCCGGGCCGCCGGCCAGCGCAGCATCTTCGGCACCAGCGCGATGTTCTGGGCAACCGTCATGTGCGGGAACAGTCCGCTGGACTGGATCGCGTACCCGACCTGGCGGCGCAGCTTCACCGGGTCCATGTCGGTGACGTCCTCGCCGCCGATACGGATCCGGCCGCCGCTCGGCTCGATCAGCCGGTTGATCATCTTCAGCGTGGTCGACTTCCCGCAGCCGGACGGGCCGACGAGGATGACCGTCTCGCCCGCCCTGATCTCCATGTCGACGTTGTCCACGGCCGGCTGCGGATTGCCCGGGTACCGCTTGGTGAGGCTTTCCAGCTCGATGGTCGCGCCGATGGTGCCGGTGGTGCCGGTGGATTCGCCGGATCCGGTGGCGTCGTCGGGTGCGTCGGGCGTCCTCGGGGCGGGTGACTCAGGCACGGATCCCCCTGGAGATGGTCAGCCGCCCGATCAGGACGTACGCGGCGTCGAACAGCAGCGCGAGGAGGACGATCAGGATCGTGCCCGCGAGCACCTGGTTGAGCGCGTTGCTACTGCCCAGTGAGGCGAGCCCGCGGAAGATCAGGTTGCCGAGACCGGGGCCGGAGGCGTACGCGGCGATGGCGGCGATGCCCATCAGCATCTGCGTGGAGACCCGGATCCCGGTGAGGATCGGCGGCCAGGCCAGCGGCAGCTCCACCCGGGCCAGCCGGGCCAGCCGCGACATGCCGATACCGGTGGCCGCGTCCACCAGCGCGGGGTCGACCCCGCGCAGGCCGACGATCGAGTTCCGCACGATCGGCAGCAGCCCGTACAGCGTCAGCGCGATCACCGTCGGCGGCACCCCGAGTCCCACGATCGGGATCAGCAGACCGATCATGGCCAGCGACGGAATGGTCAGCAGGGTGGAGGTGGCGGTCGTGGCCAGGCTGCCCGCCCAGTCGCTGCGGTACGTCGTCACCCCGATCAGCACGCCGATCACGGTCGCCGCCACCATGCACTGGAAGACCACGCTCGCGTGCTGGTACGTGTCGATGAGCAGCTGCTGGTGGCGGTTGCCCAGGTACTCCCAGAAGTCCACGTCGGCTCACCCCGCCTCGGCCACACCCGTCCGGTCGGTCCGGCTCAGTCCGGTCCGTCCGGGTCCCCGCCCGGCGGTTCGAGGAGCGCGGCCTGCTCCACCAGCGGGATGATCCGCAGCGGAACGGGGTTCTCCATCACGATCGCCGTGGCGGCCCGGACGATGCCATCAAAACCGACGACACGGTCGATCACCCGTTGGAGATCGGCGTTGGAGCGGGCCACGAGCCGGCACAGCATGTCCCCGCTGCCGGTCGTGGTGTGCAGTTCCAGGACCTCCGGAACGGTCGCCAAGTGCGCCCGGACGTCCGCCCCTTGACCCTGCCGGATCTCCAGCGTCGCGAACGCGGTGACCGGGTAGCCGAGGGCCGCCGGATCCACCTGGGGACCGAAGCCGCGGATGACTCCGTTCGACTGAAGACGGTCCAGCCGCGCCTGCACCGTCCCCCGCGCCACCCCCAGCCGCCGGGACATCTCCAGCACCCCGATCCGCGGCTCCCGAGCGAGGAGCAGGATGATCCGGCCGTCCAGCCGATCGATCGCCATACCGGCCTCCGCACCTGGTCGTCTGGTCATCCTGTACAGAAAGCCCGCCGATCACGGCAGGTCACTGGACATCATGCCCAGTGAACAAGCGAACTATTGCGCACCTTGCAGAGCTGGCCCACCCTGCACCTATGACGCAGACCACACACCACGCTCCCGACCCGACCGCCCGGCAGGCCGATCCCTTCCCGGTCAAGGGAATGGACGCGGTCGTCTTCGCCGTGGGCAACGCCAAGCAGGCGGCGCACTACTACTCCACCGCCTTCGGCATGAAGCTGGTCGCCTACTCCGGACCGGAGAACGGCAGCCGCGAGACCGCGAGCTACGTCCTGGAGAGCGGCTCCGCCCGCTTCGTCCTCACCTCGGTGATCAAGCAGTCCACCGAACAGGGCGCCTTCCTCGCCGAACACGTGGCCGCCCACGGCGACGGTGTCGTCGACCTCGCCCTCGAGGTCCCGGACGCGCGCGCCGCGTTCGCCTACGCCGTCGAGCACGGCGCCCACCCGCTCACCGAGCCGTACGAGCTGAAGGACGAGCACGGCACCGTCGTCCTCGCCGCGATCGCCACGTACGGCGAGACCCGGCACACCTTCGTCGAACGCACCGGCTACGACGGGCCCTACCTGCCCGGCTTCGTCGCCGCCGACCCGATCGTGGAACCGCCCGCCCAGCGCTTCTTCCAGGCCATCGACCACTGTGTCGGCAACGTCGAACTCGGTCGGATGAACGAGTGGGTCGCGTTCTACAACAAGGTCATGGGCTTCACGAACATGAAGGAGTTCGTGGGCGACGACATCGCCACCGAGTACAGCGCGCTGATGTCGAAGGTGGTCGCCGACGGCACCCTCAAGGTCAAGTTCCCGATCAACGAGCCCGCCGTCGCCAAGAAGAAGTCCCAGATCGACGAGTACCTCGAGTTCTACGGCGGCGCCGGCGTCCAGCACATCGCGCTCAACACCAACGACATCGTGCAGACGGTCCGCCGTATGCGCGCGGCCGGTGTGCGGTTCCTGGACACCCCGGACTCGTACTACGACACCCTCGGCGAGTGGGCCGGCGAGACCCGGGTGCCGGTCGACACCCTGCGCGAGCTGAAGATCCTCGTCGACCGGGACGAGGACGGCTACCTGCTGCAGATCTTCACCAAGCCGGTCCAGGACCGGCCGACCGTGTTCTTCGAGATCATCGAGCGGCACGGCTCCATGGGCTTCGGCAAGGGCAATTTCAAGGCCCTCTTCGAGGCGATCGAGCGGGAGCAGGAACGCCGCGGCAACCTGTGACCGGATGATCGCGGTACCGATGCCGGCAGTACCGATGCCGGCGAGGGCCGGACACGGGGCACCCCCGTGTCCGGCCCTCGCCGGCTCTCCTCACGACCAGTCAGGCGGCCCGTCCCCGACCGGCGGCTCGCCCAGCCGTTCCAGTGCCGCCTTCGCCTGCGGCACCCGCAGCGGGGAGAAGTACGGATTGATGCTCAGCGCTTCCCGCAGATGCCGCCGCGCGGGCCCGTGCCCATCGAGTTCGAGCTCGATCATGCCCCGGTGGAAGGCGTGCAGCGCGCTGCGCACCCCGCCGCCGTGCGTCCCCTCCGTGGCCCGCTCCGCGAACTCCAGCGCTTCCCCGGACCGTCCCGACCGATGCAGCGCCCAGCCCAGCGCGTCGGCCACCGCCGCCGACGGCTGCCGCTCCCATTCCGTCCGCAGCCGCCGTACCGCCGCCTGCGGGTCCCCGTGGTCCGCCTCGAACCGGCCCAGGACCAGATTCCCGTCGGCCCCGTGGGCGGCCGCCTCCCGTACCCGGGAGCGCAGCAGGTCGTAGTGGACCCGGGCGGCCTGCCGCAGCCCCAGGGACTCGTACAGCTCGCCCAGTTCCCTCGCGTACTCCGGCAGGGGCTGCCGGGCCAGCGCCGCCCGGTAGGCGCCGAGCGCCTCCGTGGTACGGCCGAGCGAGGCCAGCACCCTGCCCTGCCCCGCCTGTGCCGCCCGCTGGTCCGGGTCGATCCGCAGCGCCTCCTGGAAATGCCCCAGGGCGTCCTCCCGGTCGCCGCGTTCCCAGGCCAGCTGCCCGGCCTGCTCCAGGTACGACGCCCGCTCGGCCGGTTCCCCGGCCGCTGCGGCGGCGGCGAAGAGCTGGGCCGCCGCGTCCTCCCGCAGGCCCTTGTCCCGGTACACGGCCGCCGCCCGCGCCATCACGGCCGGATCCGACCGCAACGTCTTCAGCCGGTCCAGCATCCTCCCCGCCGACTCGCCGTCACCGAGCCCGGCGTACGCCTCGACCAGCGGGGGATACGTCGTCCACCGCTTCGGCTCCAGCTTCCGCGCACGCTCGCCCCACTCGAGGGCGGCGGGATGGTCGTGGCGCGCGTTCGCCAGCGCCGCCAGCCCGCGCAGCGCCGCGGCGTTGTCCCGCGGCCGCACCTTCAGCGAGGTGCGCAGCGCCCGCTCGGCCCGCGAGTACCGCGCGGGGTCCCCCAGCCGCCGTCCCTGCTCCACCCGGGCCGCTCCGAGCACCGCCCAGGACTCCGCGTCCTTCGGATGCTCCTTCAGGTGTCGCTCCCGCTCCCCGACCAGCGCCTCCAGGTCGGGCAGCGACGCCGGCACCCCGCCGGCCACCGCCGCCTGCGCCCGCGCCCCGGGTGCCGGCTCCGGTGGCCCGTCCGCCCCGCGCCCCCACGGCAGCAGCACCAGCACCCCGCCGAGCACGGCACACCCGGCAGCGGCCGAACCGAACCGCACCCGGCGCCCGCGGCCCACCCGCCCAGGTGCCTTCTCCCGCTCCGGGGCGCCGTCCTGCCCACGGATCTCGTCCTGCCGACGGGTCTCGTCCCCGCTCCCGGTCTCCTGCGGCTTGTCGTCCATGGCGCACACTGTGCGTCACATCATCCGCCGATACGACGAACCACACCCCGGTTCGCGACGGCTTACGGCCGGGTGACGTACGTGGGGTTCACACCGATGGCCCCGGGTGTCACGCTGGGATCGTGAGCCGTATCGAAGCGCGACGCGATGAAGACACGGTGACGGCCGGCCCCCTCGTCGGCCGGCTGCTCGACGGCCTGCCCTCCGAGGCAGTCCTCACCGACCCCGACGTCACGGCCTCCTACGCCAACGACATGGCGAGCTTCTGCCCGGCCGGCACCCCGGCGGTGGTCGTCCTGCCCCGCACGGTCGAACAGGTGCAGCACGTCATGCGCACCGCCACCGCCCTGTGCGTCCCCGTCGTCCCGCAGGGCGCCCGCACCGGCCTGTCCGGCGCCGCCAACGCGACCGACGGATGCATCGTGCTCTCCCTGACCAGGATGGACGCCATCCTGGAGATCAACCCCGTCGACCGGGTCGCCGTCGTCGAACCCGGCGTCGTCAACGCCACCCTCTCCCGTGCCGTCGGCGAACACGGCCTCTACTACCCGCCCGACCCCTCCAGTTGGGAGACCTGCACCATCGGCGGCAACATCGGCACCGCCTCCGGCGGGCTGTGCTGCGTGAAGTACGGCGTCACCGCCGAGTACGTGCTCGGCCTCGACGTGGTCCTCGCCGACGGCCGCCTGATGTCCACCGGCCGCCGCACCGCCAAGGGCGTCGCCGGATACGACCTGACCCGCCTGTTCGTCGGCTCCGAGGGCTCCCTCGGCGTCGTCGTGCGCGCGACCCTCGCCCTGCGGCCCAAACCGCCCGAGCAGCTGGTGCTGGCCGCCGAGTTCGCCTCCGGCGCCGCCGCCTGCGACGCCGTGTGCCACATCATGGCCGGCGGGCACACCCCCTCACTCCTCGAACTCATGGACCGTACGACGGTCAAGGCCGTCAACGACATGGCCCGGATGGGACTGCCGGAGAGCACCGAGGCCCTGCTGCTCGCCGCGTTCGACACCACCGACCCCGCCGCCGACCTCACCGCCCTCGGCGCGCTGTGCGAGGCGGCCGGCGCCACCCAGGTCGTCCCGGCCGAGGACGCCGCCGAGTCCGAACTGCTGCTCCATGCCCGGCGCCTGTCCCTGGTCGCCCTGGAGGCGGTCAAGGGCACCACGATGATCGACGACGTGTGCGTGCCCCGCTCCCGGCTCGGCGAACTCATCGACGGCGTCGAGCGGATCGCCGAGAAGTACCGGCTCACCATCGGTGTCGTCGCCCACGCGGGGGACGGCAACACCCACCCGACCGTCTGCTTCGACGCCCAGGACCCCGACGAGTCGCGCCGGGCCCGCGAGTCCTTCGACGAGATCATGGCCCTCGGCCTGGAACTCGGCGGCACCATCACCGGCGAGCACGGCGTCGGCGTACTGAAGAAGGAATGGCTGGCCCGCGAGATCGGCCCGGTGGGCGTGGAGATGCAGCGGGCCGTCAAACAGGTCTTCGACCCGCTGAACCTCCTGAACCCGGGCAAGCTCTTCTGACCCGGCGTCCTCCCGCGCACCCCGCGCCGTCACGGGGCGAGCAGCGCGGCCAGTCCGTCGTCCAGCCCGAGCCGCTCGCTCTCGCTGCCCGGCGGCACCACCCGCAGCGTCCGCTCCAGCCACGACGACACCTGCGCCGTCGGCACCTCCAGCAGGGCGTCCCCGTCGGGCGAGCTCAGCGCCACCAGGACCACGCTGCGCCCCTCCGCCTTCGACGGCCACACCCGCACGTCGCCGTGCCCGCACGGCCGGAACACACCTTCGATCAGCAGCTCGCGGGCGAACGTCCAGTGCACCGGCTGCTCGGAGTCGGTGTGGAAGGCGATGTGCACGGCGTAGGGGTCGTCGGCGCGGTAGCCGAGCCGCGCCGACACCGGGACGTCCCGCTCCGGCGACAGGATGAGCCGCAGTTCCACTTCGCGCTCCACCACGATGCCCATGGCGCAGGTCCTCTCTCTCGTGAACTCTCGTACAGATGCCCGCGAGGGGCCGTCACAGGAGAGAGAGGGAAGGAGCGGGAGCATTACGCGGGTTCGCGAAAGTTTCTTCGCGGTACCACATCGGTGCTCGAAAGGGGTGCGTCCGGCCGGACGGGCCCTGATTCTTTCGCCCGTCTGATAAATGTGGTGCCACCGACCCACCCGCGAGCAGATACGGGACGACGGACATGAGCGCCCCAACCCCGGCCCCCGGCGACGACACGCCGCGCGAAGGCTTCTACCCGGACCCGTCCATTCCCGGATACGTCCGGTACTGGAACGGTGCCTCCTGGGTACCGGGCACCAGCCGTCCGGCGCCGGACGGCGGCGGCGCGCCGCTCGCGCCGTCGACGTCCGCCGGTACCGGTTCCTCCGGTTCCACCCCGGCGGTGCCCGTCGTCGAGGAGACCGGCCCGCACTTCTTCGACGAGGACCCGGTCGACGAACCTCCACCGTCACCGCCGTTCCCTTCCCCTTCCCCTTCCCAGGTCCCGTCTCCGTCCTCCCCCTTCTCCCCGTCGCCCTTGCCGGCCGACTCGCAGCACGGCAGCCGGCCCGAGCCCGCCTCGGCATGGGGTGCCAACCGCTCCCACCAGTCCGGCTTCGGCGGCGACCAGGACCGCCGGGTCTCCTGGGGAGCGGACCCGAGAGTGGCGCACGCGTCCGGCCCGGCGGGCGGCGAGTCCACGGGCGCGGACAGCGGTTCCGCCGGAGCCGCCGCGGCCTCCGACAGTGCGATCGTGGACGAGGGCACCATGACCTTCCGCGCCGTCGGCCCGCGCCAGGGTTCCGGTGCGGCCTCCTCCGGTTCCGGTTCGTCCGGGCGTCCCGGGTTCGGGGCCGGGAAGGCCGCCGCAGCCCGTGCCGCGCGTACCGCCTCCGGTCAGGAGGGGAGCGGGAGTTCGGCCGCGGCACCGGTGTCCGGGCCGCAGCAGGCCTCCGCGGCCCCGGCCGTCCCGCCCCAGTCCATGGCACCGGAGCCCATGCCCGCTCCCGCCGCCGCTCCCGCCGCCGCTCCCGCCTCCGTGCCCGCCCAGGCTTCCGCCTCCCGGCCGCTGTCGAGCGGTCACGGTGGCGGCCAGTCGTCCTGGGCGCAGCAGGTGCACCGGCCCGCGGACGGGGAGGCGGTGCCGGTCGCGCCGTGGAAGCCACCGGTCGAGGACATCTTCCAGGCCGCCGCCAGGCGTCAGGCCTCGGCCCGTCCCGCGGGGTTCGGCAAGCGGCTGGTGGCGCGGCTGCTGGACACCGTCGTCCTCGGCGGCGTCACCGCCCTGGCCGCCGTACCGCTGGGCCTCGCGGCGGCGGACCACGTCAACGAGAAGATCGACGCGGCCAAGCTGTCCGGCGAGACCGTCACGGTGTGGCTGCTCGACGGCACCACGTCGGTGTATCTGGGCGTCGTCCTCGCCGTCCTCCTCCTCGGCGGTGTCCTCTGCGAGGTGCTGCCCACCGCCAAGTGGGGCTGCACCCCGGGCAAGAAGCTGCTGGGTCTCGAGGTGCGGGACATCGAGGGTCACGACGTGCCCGGGTTCGGCGCGGCCCTGCGCCGCTGGCTGGTCTACAGCATCCCCGGACTGCTCGTCGTCGGTGTGGTGGGCGTCCTGTGGTGCCTGTTCGACAAGCCGTGGCGGCAGTGCTGGCACGACAAGGTCGCGCACACGTTCGTGGCGGGCTGACCCGGCCGGACCCACGGGGGACCAGGCGGGGGAACAGAGCGGGACCCACACGGGGGAACAGACGGGAAGCAGGCGGGGAATCACGCCTTCGGACCGGCTGCGCGGGCGGGCCGCGACACCGCTACTCCGGACGGCGGCTTGCCGGATGCGCGACCGGGGGGTTCGCGGTCGACTCGGGCCATGAGTACCGAACCGCCCCCCGGCTCCGGTCAGCAGCCCCCGGACGACGACCCGTTCAAGAAACACCCTCCGCCCGGCGACCGGCCCCCGCCGCAGCAAGGCGGCGGCCCTTACGGCGGCGGTGGCGGTGACCCCTACGGCGGTGGCAGCGGCGGCCCGTACGGGGGTGGCGCCGGCGGCCCGTACGGGGGAGGAGGCGGCGGTCCCTACGGCGGTGGCGGTGGCAGCCCTTACGGCCCCGGCCCCGATGACCCCCTCGCCGGGATGCCGCCCCTGGCCGACAGCGGCAGGCGCACCCTGGCCCGGATCGTTGACATGATTCTGGTGGGCCTGGTCGTCTGGCTGCTCACCTGGCCGTTCGGCGTGAGCGAGTACGACGTGAGCGGCGACGAGGTCAACGTGGGCAAGTCCTTCACCCAGTCCCTCGTCGCCGCGGTCCTCTACATCGCCTACGACACCGTCATGACCTCCCGCTCCGGGCAGACCCTCGGCAAGAAGTGGCAGAAGCTGCGGGTGGCCGACCTGTCCAACGGCTCGACGCCCTCCGTGCGGACGTCACTGATGCGCGCCGCCGTGCTGTGGATTCCGTTCGCGTTCTGCTGTGCCTGTGTGTGGACCGTGATCGCGGGCGGCTGGAGTTTCTTCGACAAGCCCTACAAGCAGGGCCTGCACGACAAGGCCGCCAAGACGGTCGTGGTCAGCACCCGGTGACACGGGACCGGCCGGAGGATCCCCGGTGACGGACGCCCGCGGCCGGCCGGTATCAGGAAACCGCCCGCTCCCGTACGGCTTTGCGGGCCGACAGGGTCGCCGGTGACGGGAGGGTCGCCCGGACCGGCTCCTGCGGCAGGGACCGCAGCACCGGGGCGGGGCGGGATTTCGCCTGAGGCATCGTCATGGCCACCATCAGCCCGAGAGCGAGTGCCGCGACGACGACGAGCGCGATGCCCACGCCCGAACTCGTCCGTGACAACAGCAGCAGGGCGAGGGTGGAGAAGACCACGGTGCACGAACCGTAGGCGAACTGAGCGACAGTCGGACGGGGCATGGCCATCGTGTCCTCGTGAGTCGGGGGCTGTCGGCCTGGCGTTCCACCGGCTCAACGGTGTGCCGCCAAGCGACTCTAACCGCGAGCGTGCCCGAGTGGAACGCACAGTAAGCGTGGCCTAACCGGCAGGACTGGTGCACAGGGGGCGCACGGAGTCATCTCGACGGCGAAACAGGCCCTCCGTGTCCGTAAACAGCCCTCCCATGTCCGTAAAGCGAACCCCGCCTCTGCGTAATTCAGTTGATCTGTTCAAGTCAAGGTCTGTTTTTTCTGCTGAACCTCTAGTCAAATGTGGTCACTTGACTACGCGCGTTGATCACGTGTGCGCAATCGTCCGTCACCCGGACCCCGCCTTCGCGCACACGCACGCCAGAGGGGATCTCAAGTGACCAGTAGACCCTGGACGTTCAGAGCGGCCGCGACAGGCGTGGCACTCGCGGCGGTCACCGCCACCTGTTCTGCGTTCACCGTGGCCCAGGCCGACACGGCCGAAGGGGCCGACCGGCCGGCCGGTGTGGACCGGCAGGACCCGGCGGAGCACAACCACGTCGAGCACGACCTCGAGGGCCCGCTCTCCAAGACCCGGGACGCCCAGCGCCAGGAGGCACTGAAGCAGGTCATATCCGGCGAGTCCTCGGTCAAGGACCGGGGCGGTTCGAAGGTCGTCGAGCTCAAGGGCAAGGGCAAGAAGGGCACCGGCAAGTACGTCGAGCTCGGCCGCGAGAAGACCGACAAGATCTTCACGATCCTGGTCGAGTTCGGCGACGAGACCGACAGCCGCTACGGCGGCACCCGCGGCCCGCTGCACAACGAGATCGCCGAGCCGGACCGCAGCACGGACAACTCCACCGCATGGCAGGCGGACTACGACCAGAAGCACTTCAAGGACATGTACTTCGGCACCGGCAAGGGTGTCGAGTCGGTCAAGACGTACTTCGAGAAGCAGTCCTCGGGCCGCTACTCCGTCGAGGGCCAGGTCTCCGACTGGGTCAAGGTCCCCTACAACGAGGCCCGCTACGGCAACAACGCCTGCGGCCAGAGCACCTGCTCGAGCGTGTGGAACGTGGTCAGCGACGGTCTCAACTCATGGGTCGCCCAGCAGAGGGCGGCGGGGGCGACCGACGCCGAGATCAAGGCGGACGTCGCGAAGTTCGACGAGTGGGACCGCTACGACTTCGACGGCGACGGCAACTTCAACGAGCCCGACGGCTACATCGACCACTTCCAGGTCGTGCACGCCGGTGAGGACGAGTCCGCCGGCGGCGGCGCCCAGGGCGAGGACGCGATCTGGGCCCACCGCTGGTACGCCTTCGGCACCGACGCCGGAGCCACCGGCCCCGACCACAACAAGCTCGGCGGCGCGCCCGTCGGCGACACCGGCATCTGGGCCGGCGACTACACCATCCAGCCGGAGAACGGCGGACTCGGCGTCTACGCCCACGAGTACGGCCACGACCTCGGCCTGCCGGACCACTACGACACCGCGGGCGGCGAGAACTCCACCGGCTTCTGGACCCTGATGTCCTCCGGCTCCTGGCTCGGCACCGGAAAGAACGAGATCGGCGACCTGCCCGGCGACATGACCGCCTGGGACAAGCTCCAGCTGGGCTGGCTGGACTACGACACGGCCAGGGCCGCGACGAAGTCCAAGCACAAGCTGGGCTACGCCGAGTACAACACCAAGGACAAGCAGGCCCTCGTGGTCGAACTGCCCGAGAAGGCGGTCACCACCGAGATAGTGGTCCCCGCCGAGGGCGAGACCCAGTGGTGGAGCGGCAGCGGTGACGACCTGCGGAACACGCTGACCCGTTCCGTGGACCTCACCGGCGCCTCGACGGCCGAGCTGACGCTCGACGGCTGGTACGAGATCGAGTCCGACTACGACTTCCTCTACGCCGAGGCCTCGACCGACGGCGGCGCCAACTGGACCGTCCTGGAGGGCACGGTGGACGGCCGGCCGCTTCCGCGCGACGGCAGCGACAAGCCGGCCCTGCACGGCACGGTCGACGGCTACAAGCCGCTGGCGTACCCGCTGGACGCCTACGCCGGTCAGCGGATCGACCTGCGCTTCCGCTACCAGACCGACGGCGGCCTGGCGATGAAGGGCTTCGCGGCCGACCGGATCTCGGTGACCGCGGACGGCACCGCGCTGTTCACGGACAACGCCGAGACCGCCGACGCCGCCTGGACGGCCAACGGCTTCTCCCGCATCGGCGCGTCGTTCACCAACGACTACGCGCAGTACTACATCGCCGAGAACCGCCAGTACGTGTCGTACGACAAGACCCTCAAGGTCGGCCCGTACAACTTCGGCTTCGCGAACAGCCGTCCGGACTGGGTGGAGCACTTCTCGTACCAGAACGGTCTGTTGATCTGGAAGTGGGACACCTCGCAGGCGGACAACAACACCAGCCGGCACCCGGGCACCGGCCTGGTCCTGCCGGTCGACTCGCACCCGGCCGCGCTGAAGTGGTCCGACGGCACGCTGATGCGCAACCGCATCCAGACGTACGACTCGACGTTCAGCACCTTCCGCACGGACGGCATCACGCTGCACAAGAGCGGCGTCGCCACCAAGATCCGCTCGTCGAAGGGTGTGCCGGTCTTCAACGACCGCACCCACACCTACTACGACGAGACGAACCCGGGCGGCGGCGTCAAGATCACTGACACCAACACGAAGATCAAGATCGTCAAGGAGGCCGGGGACGGCTCGACGATCCACCTCGAAGTAAGCCGCGCAACGAAGTAAACCGCGTCTTACCAGGTCAAAACGTGAGCGGCGGCGACCCACTGGCGGGTTGCCGCCGTTCCGTGTTTAGGTGCGTCCTGTGACGCTCTTATTGACACCTGGCCCGACGGGGGTATGAATTCCATGGCCGCAGGAGGCTTCAGCAAGCTGCCGAACGGCACCGTGGTGGTGGCACTGAACCTGCCCAGCCCCGCCGCCGGCCCCGGCTCGGTGCGCTTCCTCGTGCACGCGGGCAACAGGGCGCGCGCCCTGACCAGGCTGCGCAACCTGGGCCTGCGGGCCGTCTACCTGCGGGGCAACGCGGCTCCGCCGAGCCCCGACGAGATCACCGCGGTGCTGCACCATCCCGACGGCCTCATATGGCGCACGGCCCCCGACAGCGCGGTCCTGCCCGGCCCCGGCCCGTCCGGTCCCGACGACCTGGTGGTCGAGCTGTGGCATCCGATCCGCGCCCTGCTCAGACGCCCCGCGGCCCCCGCCTGACCGGCCCCCGCCCGACCGGCGTACGCCCGCACGGCGCACTCACGCCCCGGAGGGGTGCCCTTACCGCACGGCCGGCTTCCCCGAGAGCTCCACACCCGCCCCGCGCAGCTCGTCGAGTGCCCGCTCGGTGGTCTGTGCGGCCACCCCTGCGGTGAGGTCCAGCAGGACCTGGGTGCGGAAGCCCTCGCCGACGGCGTCCAGGGCGGTGGCCCGGACACAGTGGTCGGTGGCGATGCCCACCACGTCCACCTCGTCGATCTCGCGGGCGCGCAGCCAGTCGGCCAGCGACACGCCGTTCTCCTCGGTTCCCTCGAAGCCGCTGTACGCCGCCGAGTACGCCCCCTTGTCGAAGACGGCGTCGACCGCGCCGGAGGCGACCGCGGGAGCGAAGTTCGGGTGGAAGCCGGCGCCCTCCGTCCCGGCGACGCAGTGCGCGGGCCAGGAGCGGACGAAGTCGGGGTTGTCGGCGAAGTGGCCGCCGGGGGCGATGTGGTGGTCGCGGGTGGCCACCACGTGCCGGTACCCGGCCGGCACCCGGGCGATCAGCTCGGTGATGGCGGCGGCCACATCCGCACCGCCGGACACGGCGAGGCTTCCCCCCTCGCAGAAGTCGTTCTGCACGTCAACGACGATCAAGGCGCGGCGCATGGTCGGATTCCTTCGGCTGGGGATCGATCAGGGATCGGTCGGGGGTCGGTCGGAGGTCGGTTGCGGAATTGCGGGACAGGGGGCCATGGACAGGGGATCGCGGGACAGCCGGCAGGCCCTTAGCCACCCGAGCCCAGGTGCAGGTACTCCGTCGGAATGACGGGTTCCCCGCGGGACAGCTGGGTCGCGGACAGCGGCAGGCCGGCGCGGGCCGCGGCGTGCCGTTCGCGGAGCCGGTCCAGCGGCTCGCGCGCGGTCGCGGTCACCTCGCCGCTCTTGACCAGCTCCACCAGCAGCTGCCGGTCGGCCAGCTCCTCGGGTATTTGCCCGGTGCCGACCACCTCGGCCTCGGCGACACCCCGCTCGTCCAGCCGCCGCGCGGCCCATTTGCGGCCGCCGATGGAGGTCTTGCCGCCGGAGGACCGTTTCGCCACGGGCACCAGCGGCGCTCCGGCGTCGGCGGACTCGGCGCGGGCGACCAGCTTGTAGACCATGGAGGCCGTCGGGTGCCCGGAGCCGGTCACCAGCTGGGTGCCGACGCCGTACGAGTCCACCGGCGCGGCGGCCAGCGAGGCGATGGCGTACTCGTCGAGGTCCGACGTCACGGTGATCTTCGTGCCGGTGGCGCCCAGCTCGTCCAGCTGCTGCCGCACCCGGTGCGCGACCAGGAGCAGGTCACCGGAGTCGATCCGGACCGAGCCCAGGGACGGGCCGGCGACCTCGACGGCCGTACGGACCGCCTCGGTCACGTCGTAGGTGTCCACGAGAAGCGTCGTACCGGCGCCGAGGGAGTCCACCTGCGCGCGGAAGGCGTCCCGCTCGCTGTCGTGCACCAGGGTGAAGGCATGGGCGGAGGTGCCCACGGTCGGGATGTTGTAGCGGAACCCGGCCGCCAGGTCGGAGGTGGAGGTGAAGCCGCCCACGTAGGCGGCCCGCGAGGCGGCCACCGCGGCCAGCTCGTGGGTGCGCCGGGCACCCATCTCGATCAGCGGCCGGTCCCCGGCGGCCGACGACATCCGGGAGGCCGCCGCGGCGATCGCCGAATCGTGGTTGAGGATCGACAGGATCACCGTCTCCAGCAGCACGCACTCCGCGAAGCTGCCCTCGACCCGCATGATCGGCGAGCCCGGGAAGTACACCTCGCCCTCCGGGTAGCCCCAGATGTCCCCGGTGAAGCGGTAGTCGGCCAGCCAGTCGAGGGTCGGCCCGTCGACGACGTTCTTCTCGCGCAGGAAGTCGAGGAGGGAGGCGTCGAAGCGGAAGTTCTCCACCGCGTCCAGGACCCGCCCGGTGCCGGCCACCACGCCGTAGCGGCGGCCCTCCGGCAGGCGCCGGGTGAAGACCTCGAACACGCTGCGCCGTTCGGCGGTGCCGCCGCTCAGGGCGGCCTGCAGCATCGTCAGCTCGTAGTGGTCGGTGAAGAGTGCCGTCGACGGAACAGTCACCGGCAGCCCAAGGTCCGCTGTGTTCATACGAGGATGCTACCCCCTTTTCGTCGTTCTGACGATTTCGGTTCGGCGTCCCGGTCCACGTACGCCGGTTTGTACTCCCGGCCCCTTCCAGTGGCAGCATGGGCGGTGTGACGTCACCCGCACCCCTGGAGATCGAACGCACCGAGTCGGCGGAAGAGGTTTTCGCCGTACCCGAGCCCGACGTCCCCTGGATCACCCTCGTCCACAACGACCCGGTCAACCTCATGAGCTACGTGACGTACGTCTTCCAGACGTACTTCGGCTACTCCAAGGACAAGGCCACCAAGCTCATGCTCGACGTCCACCACAAGGGCCGGGCCGTCGTCTCCAGCGGCACCCGCGAGGAAATGGAACGCGACGTCCAGGCCATGCACGGCTACGGCCTGTGGGCCACTCTCCAGCAGGACCGGAAGTAGCCCGTCGACAGGACCGGAGAACCGGAGAACCGCACAGCAGCCCGCCCGTGCCCCGCCCCCGCCCGCAGGACCGGAAGTAGCGAATCGCCTCCATGTCAGGACACTTCGAACCGCTCCCCGGCGGCGGCGCGGCCGTCGCCCTCGACGACGTCGAGATCTCCATCATCCGGTCCCTCGCCGTGCAGCTCATGGAGCTGATCGGCCCCGGCCCGGCCGTGGACGCCTCCGCCGACCCGCTCGCCCAACTCTTCGCCGAGGGCCCGAGCGAACCGCCCGCCGACCCCGTGCTGCGCCGGCTCTTCCCGGACGCCTACGGCGGCCCCGAGGGGCCCGCCTCGGCCGGGGACACCGAGGAACAGCTGGCCCACTCCGCGGAGTTCCGCCGCTTCACCGAGAACGACCTGCGGGCCGGCAAGCGCGAGAACGCCCTTACGGTGATCCGCTCCCTGGACGGACTCACCGAGGCCGGCGGGGAAGGGGCGGTGCTCGAACTCTCCGCCGAGGAGTCCCGGCAGTGGCTCGGCGCGCTGAACGACCTGCGCCTGGCGATCGGGTCCCGGCTGGAGATCGACGACGAGGACGACACCGATCTCCTCTTCCGCCTCCCGGACGAGGATCCGCGCAAGCCCATGGTGATGGCGTACCTGTGGCTCGGCGGCCTCCAGGAGACCCTCGTCTCGACCCTGATGCCGTAGCCCCGCGCGGCCTACGGCACTGCCGGGCCGCACCGTGCGGCTCGCGCAACCATGTGGCCGACGGCGCCGCGTCACGCCCGCCGGTACGGCGCCGCGTTCTCGGCGCAGGGCGCCGCCCATGCCGTACATCTGACCGGGATGTTCGGAAAAGTCCGCTGACGTGTTCGCTCAGAGGACACTCAAGCCCGTGTGGCGATCCTGTCAAGGCTTCCGCCGCCTATGTATTTTCCTGGTGACGTTTGTCTGCTTTCTCCTGTGGTGTGTGCCACAAGTCGCTGCTGATCAGTGTTGCGGTCGTGATAGATCTGCACGACCACCCGGCGAACACCATCGGTACGCCCGCCGGGTGCGCCACCGAGCCGGCGACCGCCGGCCAGGCATGAGCGGACGCGCTCAGCTCCATCAGTCCGGGGGGACCGAGACCCGATCCGGGGCCCACCAGCGGCCCGGATCGGGATGGAGAAAGGCGCATGCCACATGGCCTCACCGCAGGTCGACACGGAGTCCGTATCCGACGAGGGGTATGAGCGCGGTCTCAGCGGCCGTCAAGTCCAGATGATCGCGATCGGCGGCGCCATCGGCGTCGGCCTCTTCCTGGGAGCCGGGGCGAACATCGCCAAGGCCGGACCCAGCCTGATCGTCATGTACGCCCTCGCCGGCGTGATCATCTTCTTCATCATGCGGGCGCTCGGCGAGCTCCTGCTCTACCGTCCGGTCTCGGGTTCCTTCGCCGAGTACTCGCGGGAGTTCCTCGGCCCGTTCTTCGGCTATTTCACCGGCTGGACGTACTGGCTGATGTGGATCGTCATCGGTATGGCCGAACTCACGGCCGCCGCGATCTACATCAACTACTGGTTCCCACAGATCCCGCAGTGGGCCACCGCCCTGGTCTTCCTGATCGTCCTCTTCGGGGCCAACCTCATCTCGGTGAAGATGTTCGGCGAGATCGAGTTCTGGTTCTCGATGATCAAGGTCACCGCCATCATCGGCATGATCGTGATCGGGCTGGGCGTGCTCACCTTCGGCTTCAGCGCCGCCGGGGACACCGCCGCGGTGTCCAACCTCTGGGCCTTCGACGGTTTCTTCCCCAAGGGCATCGGGTCGTCCCTGATGACCCTCCAGGGCGTCATGTTCGCCTACCTCGCCATCGAAATCGTCGGCGTCACGGCCGGCGAGTCCAAGAACCCGGAGAAGACACTCCCCAAGGCGATCAACACCCTGCCCTGGCGCATCGCCCTGTTCTACGTCGGTGCCCTCACCGTCATCCTGTGCGTGGTCAAGTGGACCGAGTTCGCGCCGGGGGTCAGCCCCTTCGTCGAGGCCTTCGCCCAGATCGGCATTCCGGCCGGCGCCGCCATCGTCAACTTCGTCGTGCTGACCGCCGCTCTGTCCTCCTGCAACTCCGGGATGTACTCCACGGGCCGCATGCTGCGCAGTCTCGCGGAAAACGGCGAGGCCCCGCGGATCTACCAGCGACTGTCCTCCAGCAAGACCCCGGCGCTCGGCATCGCCACCTCGGTGGTCTTCATGGGCATCGGCGTCGTCCTGAACTACGTCGTCCCGGAGAAGGCATTCGGCTACGTCACCTCCATCGCCACGGCGGCCGGCATCTGGACCTGGCTGATGATCCTGATCAGCCACATCCTCTACCGCCGCCAGGTGGTCGCGGGCCGGCTGCCCGCCTCCTCCTTCCCGGCGCCCGGCGGCTCGGTGTGCTCCTACATCGCCATCGTGTTCCTGCTCTTCGTCACCGCCCTCATCGCGATCGACGCGGAGGCCAGGATCTGCCTCTACGTGATGGCCGGCTGGGCCTTCGTCCTGGGGATCGGCTGGGTGGCCCTCAAGAGCCGCAATCCGCGGATCACCGAGGGACGCGAGCCGAAGTTCGAGAAAATCGGCGGCTAGCTCCTACCGGCCGTGCGGGAGCACCGGCCGTGAGGTTCTGCCGTGTGGCCGTACCCGTCGTGGGGGGGGGGGGGGGGGGGGGGCGCCCGCGCCCCCCCCCCCCGCCCCCCCCCCCCCCGCCCCCCCCCCGCCCCCCCCCCCCCCCCCCCCCCCCCCCGCGGCCGGGGGCGCCCCCCCCCGGGGGGGGGGGGGGTTTCTGCCCGCCGGGGACGGC
>NZ_JBIAIV010000045.1:0-69687 GCF_042871645.1 Streptomyces sp. NPDC005774
GGGGCGGCCCCCCCGCGGGGGGGGGGCGCGGGGGGGGGGGGCCCGCCGCGGGGGCGGGGGGGGGGGGCCCCCCGGGGGGGGGGGGGGCCCCCGGGGGGGCGGGGGGGGGGCCCGCGGGGGCCGCCCCACGCCGGTTCGGGCGGCTGCCGGCGGCCGCCTGTGTGCTGGACGGCCGGGAGGTGCCGGGGGCGCCGCAGGCCTGGTACATGCCGGCCGCCGCGGACGGGTCGCGTCCGGGCACCTACCACTCCAACACCGAGCGGGCGACCGAGCGTTCGCGGGTGCTCGCCGAGGCCACCGCGTTCCACGAGGCGGTGCCCGGCCACCATGTGCAGCTCTCCCTCGCCCAGGAGCTGACCGGGCTGCCCCGGCTGCGGCGGATCGCGTGGATCAACGCCTACATCGAGGGCTGGGGCCTGTACGCGGAACGCCTCGCCGACGAGATGGGCCTGTACTCGGGGCCACTGGCCCGGCTCGGCATGCTCGCGATGGACTCGCTGCGGGCCGCCCGGCTGGTCGTCGACACCGGGCTGCACCACTTCGGCTGGAGCCGCGAGCGGGCCGTCGGCTTCCTGCGCGAGCACACCGTCCTGGCCGACGTCGAGATCCACAACGAGACCGACCGGTACATCGAGTGGCCGGGGCAGGCCCTGTCGTACATGACGGGACGCCTCGAGATCCAGCGCCTGCGTTCCCGTGCCGCGCGGGAGCTGGGCTCCGGCTTCGACGTCCGCGCCTTCCACGACCTGGTGCTCGGCAACGGCTCGCTCCCCCTGGACGTGCTGGACCGGGTGGTCGCCCGCTGGACCGCGAGCCGCTGAGCGTCCCCGCGTACGGGTGAAGGGGGGCCGGTGGCCGGCCCCCCTTCCGGTGTTCCGACGCTGTGCTCAGCCGCTGAACAGCCCGTTCATCTGGAAGAAGTCCAGCGAGTCGTCCAGCGAGTCGTAGGTGCCCGACTCCAGCAGTTCGAGCGTGGCGCGGCGGGCCGCCGTGTACGCGGCCTGGGCCACGCCCGTGCCGACGCTCACCCTGCGGACACCCGCCTTGGCCAGGTCGGCGACGCCGGGGCCGCCGGGGCCCGCCATGGCGTTGACCGGGAGCGGGGAGCGCGCGGACAGGTCGCCGAGGACGGCCAGGTCGAGCAGGCCGGGGACGAAGATGCCGTCGGCGCCCGCCTCGGCGTAGGCGGCGGTGCGGGCCAGGACGTCGTCCAGGCGGCCGGACTCCTCACCGATGCCGAAGAGGTACACGTCCGTACGGGCGTTGATCACCAGCCCGGGCAGGCCGGCCTCGGTGGCGGCGGTGCGGGCGGCGGCGATGCGCTCGGCCTGCTCCTCGGGCGTGAACAGCGGGCCGCCCGCGGCCTTGGAGTCCTCCAGGTTGATGCCGACGGCACCGGCGGCGACCACTGCGGCGACCGTCTGGGCGACCTCGGCCGGGGCCGCTCCGTAGCCGGCCTCGACGTCGACCGTCACCGGCACGTCCACGGCGGCGGCGATACGCGCGGCGGCGGCGAGCATCTCGTCCCGGGTGGCCTGCTCGCCGTCGCCCTTGCCGAGGGACCAGGCCACACCGCCGCTGGTGGTGGCGATGGCCGGGGCGCCCGCGGCGGCCATCACGGCGGCGCTGCCCGCGTCCCAGGCGTTCGGCAGCACGAGGACCGTGTCGGTGCCGAGCGTGCGCAGCCGCTGGGCCTTGTCCTTGGCGCTCTGGTCAACTGTCATGAATTCCATGTTCCTTTCACATGCGGGGCAGGTGCGGACGATCGTCACACGCCTGTGGGGAAGAGGGGCGGGATTCGGACGGGCCGAGCGGTGGTCAGGGACCCCCGCGGCGGGTGATCGTCACGTACAGGTGTTCGTCGAGGACCTTCGGCAGGGTGACGGCGGGCCGTCCCAGGCCGGCCGCCAGCGTGTCGGCGCTCAGGCCGCTCTCGGCGAGGACCGTCCGCGCCCAGGCCCGGCCCGTGCGCAGGTGGCGGGCGAAGGCGGCGCCGTCCCGGGCGCCGTACAGCTCGACGGCGATGGCCGCGTCCCAGGGCATGACGGTGTGCGGCCGCAACGCGTACAGCGCTTTCGCGGCGGCGGTCGGGCCGAGGGCGCGGGGGCGGGGCGGGGACTTGGCCGGGAGGCGCGCGAGGTCGTCGTAGGCCGTGGCGAGGACGTCGATCGCGGGGTCGGTGAGCTCGGCGAGCGGGGTGTCCGGGAGGGGGTGCGCGACGGCCCAGGCGGCGAGGGCCTCTCCGAGGACGTACGGCTCGCCCTCGCGCGGGTAGGGGAGCCTGCAGCCCCAGGAGTTGAGCCAGCGGTGCAGGGCCGTGCGGTGCGTGGGGTCGGCCGGGTCGACGCCCGGGGCGGTCAGCGCGCGCAGCTCCAGCCAGGTGCGGTCGACGCCCGGGTAGGCGGCGAACACCTCGGCGGAGGCGCGCAGCTGCGCCAGCCGGAGCGGCGGGGCCGAAGGCTCGGGGCCGGGGCCGAGGTGGGCGCGGGCGAGTCGCGCGGGGACGCACATGCGCCAGGCCTCGGTGACCAGTTCCGCCAGTTCCGGCAGGTCCAGGGCGCTCAGCGTCACCCGGGCCCAGTCGTACCGGAGGTCGGACTCGCGGGGCATCGAGAACTTCTCCGGGTCCGAGGCCACCAGGGCCGCGCGCTCCTCCTTGGGGAACGCGAAGCCCAGGGTGGTCTCGTCACGGGACAGCGCGAGGTACACGATCCGGCCGATGCGGAACTTCACCCGGTCCCGGATCAGATGCTCCTCGGTGCGCGGCAGCGCCAGCGCCAGGCGCCGTACGTCTGTGACGGTGGGCATGTCCTGCCCGTCCTTCCTCCTGTGGGCGGTCCGGCCGACACGGTCACGCGCGCGCCGGCCGGACCTTCAGCTCGATCGTCTCCAGCGCCCGTACGGCCGCCGCGTACGCCTCGGCACCGGTGGCGGCCTCCGTGACGGCCGAGCCGACACGGTCCCAGGAACTGCGCAGCTCGCGCACCTCGGCGCCGGGCTCCACACTCACCGAGCACTCCTCGACGCCGGGCAGCTCCCGCGCCGCCTCGACGCCGGTGACGGACTCGACGACACCGGCCTCCCCGGTGTGCAGGAAGCGGACCGCGGCGGCACCGGGCGCCTTCGCCGGGAGGTCCGCGGTCAGGGGTTCGCCCTTCATCAGCGTCCAGTAGTCGCGGACGAGGTCGACGCGGTACGCGCGGTCGATGAGGTCGACGATGCCGTCGCCCGGGAAGCGGCCCGCGCACTCGACCAGGTAGGGGCGGCCGTCCTCGACGATCCACTCGCAGTGGACGGTGCCGGTGCCGAAGCCGACGGACCTCAGCAGGCGCTCGGTCTCGGCGCGCAGCAGCGCGTCCAGTTCGCCGGGGATGTCGGCGGGAACCAGGTGACCCAGCTCGATCGGACGGGAGCCGGGGTAGAGGTCCTTGCCGGTGACGTTGCCGAACAGGACCCGGCCGCGCTCGACCAGCATCTCCACGCTGTACTCACGGCCCCGCACGCACCGCTCGACGAGCATGCGCAGTTCGAAGCCCCGGTCGGTTTCCATCACGCCCTCGTCCATGGCGGTGGTCTCCGCCCAGGCCTCGTCGACCTCGTCGGCGGAGACGAGAACGCGGGTGCCGAGGGCGGCCTGGCGGTTGGCGGGTTTGAGGACGGCCGGGCCGGGGTGGGCGGCCATGAAGGCGCGGACCCCGTCCGGTCCGGTGACCTCCGCCGACTCGGGGTTGAGGATGCCGGCGGCGGCGCTGACCTTGCGCAGCAGGGCCTTGTCGCGCAGGATCCGCAGGGCGCCGTAGCCGCCGGTGGGCAGTCCGTAGCGCTCGGCGAGGCGGGCGGCGAACGGGGTCGCGTACTCCTGGAGCGGGGCGATCGCGGCCGGGTCGAGGTCAGGGTGGGTGTTGTAGAACGCGTCGGCGGCGCCTTCGAGCCGGTACTCCCAGGCGATCAGTTCGCGGACCACGGGAGCCTCGTCGGTCTTGGGCCGCAACTCGCGGTTGCGGATGACGTCGGGTTCGTCGACGACGATCACGGAGCCCTCGGGCTGGAACCGGGCGAGCGAGGTCACCGCCACCGCCACGAAGCCGACCATGATCACGGGTCGTACGGTCATGTCATTCACTCCTGGGTTCGGACGAGGTCGGCGCGGATCTGGGCGGCGAGTTCCTCGGCGGTGGACATCGCGTCCTCGAAGGACGTGCCGGTCACGCCGAGGAAGCCGAGGATGCTGTTGCCCTCCGGCGGGCGGCGGACCAGATCCCCCGGCTTCGCGGTGAGCTTGAGGAAGAGCAGGCCGTCCCGGCCGGTCACCTCGTCGGGGACGTGGACGTCGTCGATCCGGCCGGAGGACCGCGGCAGCAGGCACAGGGCGGCCGTGTGCACGCCGGTCGGCGCGTAGTGCCCGACCCGCGGGCGGATCCCGCGGGCCACGTCGGCGACGGCGGCGATCGGGTCGTAGCCGGCGGAGACGCGGGCCATGTGGTCCAGACCGCCGCCCCCGGGGCGTACGGCGATCTCCACCAGGTGCGGGCGCCCGTCGTGGAAGCGGACCTCGGCGTGCATCACGCTGCGGACCAGGCCCTGGGCGCGGGCGCCCGCCGCGACGACCTCGTGGACGGCCTCGATCCGCTCCGGGGTGAGCGCGGTGGGGGCGTGGTGGACGTCGTCGTCGAAGGTGTCGCCCTCGGCGGTGACCCGGTCGACGATCGAGCCGAGGTACACCTCGTCGTCCCAGACCAGCGCCTCGATGAGGAACTCGTCGCCGTCGAGGAAGGACTCCACCAGCAGTCCGTGCGGGCCGAGGTCGAGGCCGTCGGCCTCCATGGCGTACCAGGACAGCTCGGTCAGGCCCTGGGCGGCCTGGGTGTAGCGCTCGCGCAGCTCGGCCTCGTCGTCGGCGCGGAAGACGTAGTGGGAGGCGGCGCCCAGGGTCGGCTTCACGATCACCGGGTAGCCGAACTCCTCGGCGGCGGCCAGGGCCTGGTTCTCGTCGGTGACGAACCGGAAGGACGGGTGGGCGGCGTGGCCGCGTTCGTGGGCCTGGCGCATCAGGAGCTTGTTCCGGCTGGCGCGGGCGGCCTCCAGGCCGATGCCGGGCAGTCCGAGGGCCTCGGCGACGGCGGCGACCGCGAGGACCCCGGACTCGGAGAAGGTGAGGACGCCCTCGAACCGCTCCTGGGCGTGCCACTCCTTGGCCGTGGCGATCAGATCCGTGACGGCCCGCGAGCCGGCGACGCGGTAGCGGTCGGCGGGCCAGAAGTCGTCGGTGCCCTCGCCGTTGAGGACGTACACGTCGACGCCGAGGCCGACGAGCTGTTGGTAGCGGGAGACGTAGTAGGTGGCGTTCTGCCGGGCTTCGATCGCCAGGAGTCTCATGGCGTTCCTTTCAGCGGGGTCATGGGGAGGCGTCGAGGGGTGCGGTGTCCAGGGCCGTCAGACCGGTCGGGTCGGGGGTGCGGCCGAGGACGCGGGCGGCGAGGGTGCGGGCGATCAGCGGCGCGAACTTGAACGAGGAGCCACCGCAGGCCGCGTAGGCGTGGGCCGAGCCGCCGAGGGAGACCACGAGCGGGCCGCCGGTATCGGAGTACGACAGGTAGTAGCAGTCCTTGCTGCCGAGCACCCAGGCCGGGGAGAAGCCCGGCAGCAGGTCGCCGAACTCGGCCGCCAGCTCGCGCTGGTACTCCTCGGGCGTGCGGTGGTCGGTGAGGGCGCCGACCTCGCGGCACAGCGCGGCGGAGGTCACCTTGAGGGCGGTGCCGGCGACCGGCGGGATCAGCCAGGCCCCCCGCCGTGTGCCGAGCGCCGGGATCGCCGGCGTGGCCGCCCACGCCTCCGCCTGTTCCCCGGGCGCCCTGCAGTACAGCAGGGACTGCCGGTGCAGGGTGAGCGTCTTCGCCACCCGGTCGGGCAGCAGCCCGCGCGCCCACGGCCCCACGGCGACCAGGACACCGTCGGCGTCGAGGACCTGTCCGTCCGCGAACCGGACCCGCCCGCGCTCGCCGTCCACCGCGACCACCGGCCGGTGCGCGACCAGATCGATGCCGGGCTGCCACTTCAGCCAGCCCACGCAGGCGGCGAGTACGCGCTCGGCGAGCAGCACCCCGGCCTCGTCCTCCAGGACGCCTGCCAGGGCGCCGTCGAGGGAGAGGTGCGGGTAGCGGTCGGCCAGTGCGGCGGCGGTGAGCGTGCGGGCGTGCCCGCCGGCACCGGTGAGCAGGAACGCGCCCTCGTCCGCCGCGTCGGGCGGGAGCACGGTGAGCGCGCCGACCCGCTCGTAGAAGCGGGTGGCGAGCAGCTCCTCCAGGTCCAGCCAGCGCCGGTGGGCGCTCAGCGCGGCCGTGGTGGCGCGCGGGTCGGCCGGGTGCAGGGCCCGGATGATGCGGTGCTGGTCGAAGGAGGTGGCCCTGCTGTACGGGATGGGCCCCTGGTCGACGACCGTGACCCGGTGTCCGGCGAGGGCGCACTCCACGGTTGTCAGGAGGGCGATCACGCCGCCCCCCACCACGGTGACACGCATCGGGCACCTCCTTTCGCTGCTCGGGTACGGGGTCGGGACGGAGAGGAGACGGGCCGGAACCGGACACGGACCGGACATGGACCGGACACGATCCGGGGCACGGGCCGGGCAGGGCCCGTGTCCCGGTCCGCTCCGGTGGTCAGCCGAGCGTCGGGACGGTGAACGGCCTGGTCGTCCGCGCCGTCGGCGCCACGGTGAACGTGCCGTCGAAACCCCCGTCCGGGCGGGCCCGTTCGGCGAGGTCGATGAGGATCGGCGAGGCTGCGGCGAGCAGGGTGCGCACCTCCGCGAACAGGTCGCCGAGCTCGTCGGTGGACGCCTCGCGGGTGGCCGGGCCCGGACCGGCCGGCAGGGCCTCGGCCCGGGCCAGGAGGCGCTCGGTGTGCAGCGGGATCAGGTCGGCCGTACGGCTGAGGCTGTACCCGGTCAGGCGGTAGCCTGCCTCGAACCGCTCGGCCATCGCCGCCCGGCGGGCGTTCGCCGCCTCGGACACCGGCAGGTCGCGGCCCTGCAGGCCGAGTTCCGCGACCGCCTTGCCCAGCAGGCCGGCCAGCCGGTTCCACGGCTCGACCAGACGCTCGCCGGTGATCTTCTCCAGGGCGGCCCGGGAGAAGTTGGTGCGGGCGTGCTCGGGGGCGGTGAGGGCTAGGTGGAAGCGGACCAGGTCGCGCGGGACCTCGCGGACCAGGTCGCGGGTCCACACCACGTGGCCCTTGCTGGTGGAGAACTTCTCGTTCTCCAGCTCGTAGAACTCGTTGCAGACGATGGCGTCCGGGAGGACGTACCGGCCCTCGTGGGCGAGCAGCAGCGTCAGATGGGTCAGGCCCCAGAAGTAGGCGTTGTCGAAGCCGAGGAAGTAGACGAGCCGGATGTCGTTCCCGGCAAGCCACAACTCGTCGTCGCTCGAAGGCTGTTCGCCGCGGGCGCGCTGGGCCACCGCCGTGCAGTACATGGAGGCCGGCATGCCCTCCGCCCAGGCGTTGAGCACCTGGCCCGGCGTTTCCGGGAACGGGGCGGGAATGCCCCAGTCCGTCGGGTACGTGATCGGGAAGTCCGGCAGCGGGCGGGCCAGCAACTCGCGCATCAACTGCACGATGTGCGGCCGCCACGTGGACTGCTTGGCCTCGTGGAAGGCGGTGAGCCGCTCGCGGTACTCCTCCAGCGGCAGGACGAGGATCTCGGCCTCGCGGTGGGTGACCTCGGCGTCCGGGTCGATCGTGGAGCGCGGGTCGGTCAGCTCGGTGAAGTTGTTGGGGTGCCCGCAGCTCTCGCACAGCCCGCCCCGGCTGACCGCCAGGCAGACCGGGCAGCCGCCGCTGACCAGACCCTCCATCAGGAACTCGCCGGTGGCCTCGGCGTAGGGCAACCGCACCGTGCGGAGCTTGAACCTGCCGGCTTCGTGCAACCGGGTCAGGAAGTCCAGGGCCATGGCGCGGTAGCCGTCGTCGAAGGGGGCGAAGCCGTCGACGGAGATGCCCATCAGGCCGAGCGTCTCGCGGATGTCGTGCCAGGACTTCTCGGCGAGTGCCCCCGGGCCGGTGCCCAGCTTGGCCGCGCTGGAGACGACGTACGTCTGGCTGTCGTCGGTGCCCGTCGTGTACAGCACCGGCTGCCCGGTGGCCCGCAGGTAGCGGGCGTGGACGTCGGCCGCCATGTACGGGCCGGCGATGTGGCCGACGTGCAGGTCGCCGTTGGGGGTGGGGGGCGGGCCGATGACGACCGTGCGCCGCTGGTCGGTGCTCATCGTGTCACGCCTCCCGTGCCGTGTGACGGGCCGTGAAGCGGTCGGCCGTCCCGGCGTCCCACCAGACGCTGTACATCTCGAAGTCGGCGTCGGAGTCGTTGACGACGCGGTGCTCGTGGTGGGGCGGGAAGTGCACAATGTCACCGGCGTGGAACGGCACGCGCTCGCCACCGGACTCCAGGAAGGCATCGCCGCGCAGGGCGATGAAGATCTCGTACTCGTGGTGGGCGTGCGGGGTGGACGCGGTACCGGGGCGGATGACACACCAGGAGCCCTCGAAGGGCGCGTTGAGGTCGGGCCAGGGAAGCAGGCGTTGGGCGTCGAGGCCGTTCTCGTGGGCGAGGCCGGCGCGGTCGAGGTTCTTGATCAGCACGGGACGTCCTTCTGCTGGGAGCGAGCGTCGGTCAGGCAGTGGCGAGGGCGGGCTCACGGTCCCCGGCAGAGTGCTCCGCGCGGTGCACGAGGATGTCCTCGGTTATCTCCGCCGAGCGGGCGGCGAGGACGCTGAGCAGGGAGTCGGCGATGCCGTGGGTGGCCTCGTTGACCCCCTGGAGGTAGAGGGCCCCGGTGGCCGGACGGCCCAGTTCGAGACGGTAGTTGCGGCTGACCCGGAGCCCGTCCAGACCGAGCCCGGTGCCGAGGTCGCGGACCATGCGGGGCATCGCGCCGTCGAAGCCGGTGCCGAGCAGCACCAAGTCGGTGCGCAGCTCGCCGGTGGCGCCGGTGCGGCGGTCGCCGAGGGTCAGGACGATGTCGTCGCCGTCGGTCACGGCGCCGGTGACGTCGGTCATGGTGATCATGCCGAGCCGGCCGGTGCCTTCCCGCCGGTCCTGGTAGAACTGCCGGTACAGGCTGTCGAGGGTGGCCGGAGCCAGGCCGCCGTAGTTCGCCCGGTGCATCTCCGCCAGCAGCTGACGGCGGGCGTCCGGGGCGGCCTCGTAGAAGTCGTCGACGAACGACGCGTAGAACAGCTCGTTGGTGAACTTGCTGCTCTCGTAGCCGTTCAGACCGATCGAGCGCATGATCATCGTGGGACGGCAGCCGGGCAGGTCCCGCAGCGCCGCGCCGAACAGCTCGGCCGCGCTCTGCGCCCCGCCGACGACGGCGACCCGCAGCGGCCGGTCGGCCGCGACGGACGCGATGCGCCGCAGGTACTCGGTGGAATGGATGACCCGCTCGGCGGGCAGCCCCTCGAACACGGCCGGCACATGCGCGTCCCGCCCGGCGCCGATCACCAGGTAACGGCAGCCGATCGTGTCTCCGTCCGCCAGCCCGGCCTGCCAGCCGGTGAGTTCCCCGCCGTCGCCGTACACGGGGGTGACCGAGGTGACGTCCCGGCCGTACTCGACGTTCACTTCCTCCAGCGAGTCCGCGACCCACTGGAGGTACTCGGATATCTCACTGCGGTACGGCACCCAGCTGCCGAGGTTGACGAACGCGTCCAGCCGTCCGTGTGCCTGCAGGAAGCTGAGGAAGGAGAACCCGCTGCGCGGATTGCGCATCGTGACCAGGTCCTTGAGGAAGGAGACCTGGCTGAGGGCGTCGGGCAGCAGCATGCCCCGCTGCCACATCACGTTCTCCTCACGCTCGACGACGAGGGTCCGGCCCGCGAGCTCGGGGGCCAGCTCCTCGATCGCGACCCCGAGAGCGAGGTTCGCCGGGCCGGCGCCGACGGCGAGCATTTCGACGGTGCGGTGTGCCATGAAGTACTCCAGAGAAAGGGACTGGGCTTCGGTGCGAGGGCTCGTGGGGGGCTCGTGCGAGGGCTCGTGGGGGGGCATGCTCCTGGGGGGCGGCAGCTCCTGAGGACGGGCAAAGGCGGCGGGGACGGACTCGCCGAAGGCGCGCCGGCGGCAGGCGGGGCGAGGCGCGCCCCGCCACCGTCAGATCGAAACCGGCACGGGCAGCGGCCGCCGGTCGAGGCCGACCCGGGCCGCCGCCGCGTCCAGCCGGGCATCGGTCTGCGCCCGGTCCGCGCCGGTGACCACGACGTACGAGTGACGGGCGATGTAGCCGTTCGGCGGCAGCCGCAGTTCGGCGCCGGGCTCTACCAGAGCCTCGGCGGCCAGCAGCCCCTCGGCCTCCGTGGGCGGGGTGACGGAGACGACCTCGCAGTCCTCGGGCGGGTAGCCGAAGCGGATACCGACCGTGCGGTGCACGGTGTCGGAGAAGTCGGGGCGCAGACCCAGTGCGGCGCGCACGGCGGCGCGGGCCGGGTCGATGCCGGTGGCGAGCTGTCCCAGGCGCGGGATGAGGTCGCCGCCGAGACGGCCGTTGATCTCGACGATGACCGGGCCGCGCGCGGTCAGCTTCACCTCGGTGTGGGTGACGCCGTATCCGTAACCGATGGCGCGGTGTGCGGCGCGGACCGTCTCCAGCAGCGTCCCGTCGGTGCGCAGCGGGTCGTCGGCGGCGACGTGGTGGCCGGTCTCCTCGAAGTACGGGAAGAGTCCGACCTGTTTGCGGGCCACGAACATCGGGTGGTACTCGCCGTCGACCACGGCCGCGTCGATGCTGATCTCGGGCCCTTCGAGGTATTCCTCGACCAGCGCGCCGCCCCGGTAGGGCACCGCGCCGATCCGGCCGGCCTCGTCGGCGGTGCGGAACGCCTCGGCGACCTCACCGAGGTCCGCCGCGAACACGACGCCGATGCTGGCGCCCATCCCGCGCGGCTTCAGGACGACGGGGCAGCCGATCGTCCCCGCCGCCGCGAGGGCCTCCTCGGCGGTGTCCACCCATGTGTACCGCGGCTGGTCGACGCCTGCCGCGGTGAGCAGCCGGCGGCTGCGGAACTTGTCCCGGCAGCCCTCCACGCCGTCCACGCCCGCACCGGGCAGTCCGAGTGCCTCCGCCACGTGGGCGGTCGTCACGATCAGCGTCTCGTCCCAGCTGAGCACCCCGCGCACGGGGACGCGCACCGCGAGTTCCCTCGCCGCCGCCAGTACGGCCGCCCGGTCGGTGACGTCCAGCACGGTGTGCCCGGTGAGGCAGGGGGTCTGCCAGTCGGGCTCCTCGCCCGTGAACAGCCAGACGGGGTGCGTCGCCGCCGCGCCGGCCAGCAGGTACTCGCGGTACTTGCGCATGCCGCACCCTATGAGCAGGACCACGCCGTCCGCTCCCTGCTCGCCGTCCACGCCGTTGTGTGCACCGTTGTCGCCCACGCGCTGTTCGCCTCCTGAAACGCACTGAAGCCGAGTGACAACCCGATTCCACGGGGCGTGCGCATTGCCCGGAAGCCATGTCCGGCAAAGCCAATCAACCCGGTTCCAGGCCCGCCCGCGTCCGGTTGATTGGCCGTCGGCCGTGGCCCTTCCGGGCAACTCCGGCCGCCGCTTGCATGGCTGATGTGATCAATTACGACGGCAAGCGATTCAGGAAGGTCCTCACGGACCCGGCCGACGACGCGCCCATCGCGCTCTACCGGCAGCGGGGCGACCTGGTCTGGGCCGAGTTCGCCGGCGGCGACGTCCGGCGCGGCTCGCTCGCGGGCACCCGCGACGCGGACGGCGTGATCAGCTTCTCCTACAGCATGGTCCTCGACGACGGGCGCGTGATCTCCGGCCGGAGCGTGAACACCCCGGAGGTCCGGGCCGACGGGCGGATCCGGCTGCACGAGCGCTGGGAGCGCTACGGCGCCCACGCCGGCAGCGGCATCTCGTACATCGAGGAGGTGCGCTGAGGTGCCCGGCGTCGACTTCTCCACCCTCGCCCGCGAGGTCGAGGGCCGCGTCCTCCTCCCGGGCAGCGCGGGTTTCCGGGTGGGCTCACGGATGTTCAACACCCGCTACCGGGACCGTGTTCCGGCCGCCGTCGTCACCGCGGCCCACACGGCGGACGTCCAGCGGGCCCTGTTGTGGGCGCGCGAGCGGGGCGTCCCCGTCGTCGCCCGCAACGGCGGCCACAGCTTCGCCGGTTACTCCGTCAACGAGGGCCTGGTCATCGACCTCGGCCGCCTCACCCGGACCCGCGCCGACGGCTCCACCGGGCTGGTCGTCGCGGGCGGCGGCGCGAAGATCAGCCATGTCTACGACGCGATGCGGCCGTACGAGATGGTCTTCTCGGCCGGCACCAGTCCGACCGTCGGCGTGGCCGGGCTCGCGCTCGGCGGGGGCGCGGCGTTCGCGGCCCGTCGTTACGGCCTGACCGCCGACGCCCTGGTGGAGACCTCGGTGGTCCTGGCCGACGGCTCGCTCGTGGTGGCGAGCGAGCGGGAGAACCCGGACTTGTTCTGGGCGTGCAAGGGCGGTGGCGGCGGCAACTTCGGCGTCAACGTCTCCCTCACCTTCCAGGCCCAGCCGGTCCCCGACGTCACGACCTTCCACCTCACCTGGAAGTGGGCGGACGCGGCCGCCGTCCTGGACGCCGGCCAGTACATGGTGCAGCGGGCACCGGACGACTTCGCGGCCCGGCTGGGGGTGTGGACGCACGGCACCGGCCTCGGCGCGATCCGCGACAACCTGGAGGTCACCCTCCAGGGACAGTACTTCGGGCCCGCGCACCAGTGCCTGGAGATCCTCGACCCGGTGCTGACCGCGGCCGCGCCGGTGTCCCGGGACGTGAGCGAGCGGACGTTCTGGGAGGCCAACGCGCACATGGTCCACGCGACCACCGGCGACCAGTTCGCGCTGCGCTCCAACTACATCCGCGAACCCCTGGCCGCCGGGGGCGTGGAGACCCTGCTGTCCTGGGTGGAGCGCTGGCCCGGCAGCCACAACGCCGACGGCGGCGGGGCCGGACTGTTCTCCTGGGGCGGCGCCATCAACCGGGTGGCCCCCGACGCCACCGCCTTCGTCCACCGCGACACCCTGTTCCTGGTGTCCCTGGACACTTCGTGGACGGACGACGACGGCCCCGCGCGGATCGACGCCAACCTCGACTGGCTGAACGGCCTGCACGCCGCCATGGCCCCGCACGTCACGGGCTCCGCCTACCAGAACTTCGTCGACCCGGAGCTGACCGGCTGGCGCGAGGCCTACTACGGCGCCAACTACGAGCGCCTGACGCAGGTGAAGAGGAAGTACGACCCGGACGGGGTCTTCTCCTTCGACCAGGCGATCGGTTCCTGAACCCCCGCGGGCCCCGCCGAGGCTCCCCACGAAGAAGCCTCACCCGGGTCCCCCTCCCAACGAAGGTGACGCAATGAGTGTGCCCAAGTCCAAGGACGACGCCTCCCCCGGCGTCCTCGACGCGCTGCGGGCGACGCCGCGCCCGGTCCGCTACCTCCTCGGGGGCGTGCTGCTCAACCAGCTCGGCGCCTTCGTCCAGACCTTCCTCGTGCTGTACCTGACGCACCGCGGCTACGGCGTCGACCGGGCCGGCTTCCTGCTCGGCGCCTACGGCGTCGGCGCGGTCGCGGGCACCGTCGTGGGCGGCGAGCTGACCCTGCGGCTCGGCAGCCGCAACACCATCATCGCGGCGATGGGCGGCTCCTCGGTCCTGGTCTTCGTCATCCCGTGGCTGGCCGAGCCCGGCACCTATCCGGTACTGCTCGGGCTGGTCGTCCTGCTCGGCCTGATGACCCAGGCCTACCGCCCGGCCGCCTCCGCGCTGCTGAGCGAGCTGATGCCGGACGAGTTCCGGGTCATGGGCTTCTCCATGCTGCGGATCGCCATGAACATCGGCGCCGCGGCCGGACCGCTGCTCGCCGCCGGCCTCATCCAGATCAACTGGAACCTGCTGTTCTGGTTCGACGGCGTGACCGCCCTCGTCTACGCACTGCTCGCCGCCGTCCTGCTGCCCAGGCCGGTGAGGAAGGCCTCCGCGCCGGACCCCGCCGAGGACACCGTGGCCGAGGAGGGGAAGCAGTCGACGTACGGCGCGATGATCCGCGACCACCGCTTCCTCTTCTATCTGGCGTCGATGCTGCTCAGCGCGCTCGTCTACGCCCAGTTCTTCTCGGTCCTGCCGATCGACCTGGAGGACGCGGGCCACTCCACGGCCCTCTACAGCGTGGTCCTCACCCTGTCCTCGGCGCTGCTGATCAGCCTGGAGCTGGCGGTGACCGCCCGGGTGAGCCGGTGGCGTGCGAGCACGGCGGCGGCAGTGGGCACGTTCGTGTACTGCCTCGGCGTCGCGGGCTTCGGCCTGCCCGGCAGCGTGCCCGCGCTGATCCTGCTCACCACCGTCGTCAGCGTCGGCGGCCTGATGGTCAGCGGTCCGACCCTGTGGGCCCACCCGGCCAAGGCCGAACAGAAGATCCGCGGCCGGTACATCGCCGCCTCCCAGGCCGTCTTCGGCCTCGGCTCCGCGATCGGACCGGCTCTCGGCATGCTCATGTGGACCCGCTACGGCGACGGGATCTGGCTCGCCTGCGGAATCGTCGGCGTGCTGGCGGCGGCCCTGGCCCACGCCGGCCTGCGCCCCTCGGACGAGCCGGCCGAAGCGGCCGAAGCGGCGCCGCAGGATCCGCCCGCCGGGACCGGCTCACGCGAGGACTCGGCCGTCGTCGGCTGACGCCGTCCGCGTACGGCCCCGGCCCTTATGCCCGGCTCCGGTACCACCCGGCCCGTCCCCCACCCCCCGGACGGGCCGACGCCCCTCACCACCCCGAGTCACGCCGGTACTCAACACCCCTGAGTACCCGTCAAGGAGGCACCCGTGCCCGTCAGCGACACCCTCACCCCCACTGGTCCGGCCCACCGCGGCGAGCGGCCCGCCCGGGTCGCCACCCGCCGCCGGCTGCTGATGTGCCGGCCGCGGCACTATGACGTCACGTACTCGATCAACCCGTGGATGAGCCCCGGCCGCGGCACCGACGGCGCACTCGCGCTGCGCCAGTGGGAGCGGCTGCGCGACCTCTACGTCGAGCTCGGGCACAGCGTCGAGGAGATCGAGCCGGTCGAGGACCTGCCCGACATGGTGTTCGCCGCGAACGGTGCCACCGTCGTCGACGGCAAAGTCCTCGGCGCCCGCTTCCGGCACGCCGAGCGCACCGCCGAGGGGCCCGCCTACCTGCGCTGGTTCCAGGAGCGGGGCTACCAGGACGTGCTGTGGCCACAGCACGTCAACGAGGGTGAGGGCGACTTCCTCACCGTCGGCCGGCGGATCCTGGCGGGCACCGGCTTTCGTACCGACATCCGCTCGCACGCCGAGGCGCAGGAGTTCTTCGGTCTGCCGGTGACCTCGCTGACGCTGGTCGACCCCCGGCACTACCACCTCGACACCGCGCTCGCGGTGCTCTCGGACGACGAGATCATGTACTACCCCGAGGCGTTCACCCCGGGCAGCCGGGCCGTGCTGCGCACGCTGTTCCCGAACGCCGTGATCGCCTCCGCCGAGGACGCCGCCGTCTTCGGCCTGAACGCCTTCTCCGACGGCCGTCACGTCCTGCTGCCGAGCGCTGCCAAGGGCCTGCGGGCCCAGCTGCGCGCCCACGGATTCGAACCGGTCGGCGTCGAGCTCACCGAACTGCTCAAGGCGGGCGGCAGCGTCAAGTGCTGCACCCTGGAGCTGCGCGACCGCTGAGCCCCGCCCCTCCCCGTTCCGGAGGAGCACCCTCATGTCCCCGCGCCCGCGTCCGCGGGCAGCCGTGCCCGATGGCTCGGCCTCGGCCTGCTCGTCGGGCGCCGCTCCCGGTACCGCCTCCGCGGCCACCCGCACGCGCCGCGGGGGCGCACCCACCGGGCCGGCGCACTGCGCGGGCACCACCTGGAGCAGGACGCGAAGAACCCGGTCGGTCCGGGTGGCACTGGGCCACAAGCGGCGCCGGTGCTTCACTCGGAGCAGCGGGGAGCCTCCGTAGGGGTGGGTGCAGCGATCAGCTCCGGATCGTCCCAGGGGCGCGCGTCCGGTGGGTGCCGCTCCAGGCCCGGGTGGCGGCGCGAGTTCGGCCGCACCTGGAAACCGGGCCTGCCCTTGTGCTCACGCCACGGCACGCACGAGCAGCGTCCCCATCGTCCGCGGGCCGGGCGGCGCCGGAATGAGCCGGGTCCGGGCCTGGAACGGCGACAAGCTCCTCGCCCAGCGGCGCACCATCGAGTGCGAACGCCTCCTCTCCCTGGGGCGGAGGCGACGGCCGGGGCAGGAGCTGCGGCAACGGTGGTGCCCGGAGCCGGACTCGAACCGGCACGCCCCCAACAGGGGCAGCGAGGTTTAAGCTCGCCGTGTCTGCATTCCACCATCCGGGCAGGCCATGGGCTCCGCGTGGGGCCCCCCGAGCCTATCGGGACCTCTCACCCGAACTGCGGGGTGGTGGGCCGATGTTGTCTTATTTTATTGACGCCTGAGGGTGTATCAGGCCACGGGAATCGCCATCAGCACATGCCACCAGCCTTGCGTGCGGGAACCCGCCGCGCGTACGGAATGACGGAATTTCACCGTCCGAACAAGGGCGCTCCACCCGTTCTTGCGATGTCGGATGTTCAGTGGGCTCCGCTCGGCCCGAAGGCGCCCCTCCGCCCGGTCCCGGATCCTCCCTCCCGGCCCGAGGGCGCCCCCTCGCTCCGGGTCCGCCGTCATCCGCAGGTATGACGGCGGACCCCGGGGTCCACCCCGGGTCGCCCTCCGGAACCGGAGCTGCGGGTGACTACACGGCCGCCGACGGGCGGAACGATGGACACAGTCCCCTTGCCGTGAAACGTCGTACCGTCAGGAGCACCCATCCCGTGACCACCGCACCCATCGCCGACCGGACCACCCTCGTGGCCGCACGTGCCACGGAGCTGTCGAAGATCTACGGCCAGGGCGAGACCCAGGTGGTCGCCCTCGACCAGGTTTCCGTGGACTTCCGGCAGGCCGAGCTCACCGCGATCATGGGCCCCTCCGGCTCCGGCAAGTCCACGCTGATGCACTGTGTGGCCGGCCTCGACACGTTCTCGGCCGGTTCCGTGCGTATCGGTGACACCGAGCTGGGCTCCCTCAAGGACAAGCAGCTCACCAGGCTGCGCCGGGACAAGATCGGCTTCATCTTCCAGGCGTACAACCTGCTGCCGACCCTGACGGCCCTGGAGAACATCACCCTCCCGATGGACATCGCGGGGCGCAAGCCGGACAAGCAGTGGCTCGACACCGTGATCCGGATGGTCGGACTGTCCGACCGGTTGAGCCACCGGCCGTCGCAGCTGTCCGGCGGCCAGCAGCAGCGGGTCGCCGTCGCGCGGGCGCTGGCCTCCAGGCCCGAGATCATCTTCGGTGACGAGCCCACCGGCAACCTCGACTCCCGTTCCGGCGCCGAGGTGCTCGGCTTCCTGCGCAACTCCGTACGCGATCTGGGGCAGACGGTGGTCATGGTGACCCACGACCCGGTCGCCGCGGCCTACGCGGACCGGGTGGTGTTCCTCGCGGACGGCAGGATCGTGGACGAACTGCACGGGCCGACGGCCGACTCGGTGCTCGACCGCATGAAGCGGTTCGACGCCAAGGGCCGCACCAGCTGAGCCGTCGCCGGCCGGGTTGCCGCCGGCTGAGCCACCGTCAGCACACAACCGTCCCTCACCTCTTCCGGTGACGCGACCTCACCCCTGCTGACGCCCCACCCCCCCACCCGTACGACTGGACTCGAGAAGACACCCATGTTCCGTACCGCCTTGCGCAATGTGTTCGCGCACAAGGCCCGGCTCCTGATGACCGTGCTCGCCGTGATGCTCGGCGTGGCCTTCGTGTCGGGGACCCTGGTCTTCACCAACACCATCTCCAGCGCCCTCCAGAAAAGCTCCGCCAAGGGCTTCGACCACGTCGACGTCGCCGTCACCGCCCGGTGGAAGGACGCCGAGGGAGACCAGGTCGGCGAGCCCCACGAACTGACCTCGGCCATGGTCGAGGACAGCGCCCGGGTCCCCGGCGCAGCACAGGCCATCGGCATCGTCACCGGCTTCACCGCCATGGCCGACGCGGACGGGAAGCTGATCGGCGAAGGCTTCGGGTCGCAGGGCGGCAACTACTGGGGCACCGACGACCCCCGCTACCCGCTGACCGAAGGGCACGCGCCGAAGGGCCCGGACGAGATCCTGATCGACTCCAAGACCGCGGAGCGCGCCGGATACAAGGTCGGTGACACCGTACGGATGTCGGTCGACGGCCCGGTCCTGGAACCGGTCGTCGCCGGCATCTTCACCACCGAGGACGGCTGGGTCTCGGCCGGCGGCAGCCTCGCGCTGTTCGACACGGCGACCGCGCAGAAGCTGTTCGGCAAGGAGGGCACGTTCGACGAGATCGCCGTCAGGGCGAAGGACGGCGTCTCCGAGACCGCGCTGAAGGCGGAGCTGGGCAAGGCGCTGCCCGCCGATGCCGTGGAGACCACCACCGGCACGCAGCTCACCGACGACCAGGCGAGCATGATCGCCTCCTCGATGAGCGGGCTGAAGCAGGGCCTGCTGGTGTTCGCCGGCATCGCGCTGTTCGTCGGAACGTTCATCATCGCCAACACCTTCACCATGCTCGTCGCCCAGCGCACCCGGGAACTGGCGCTGATGCGCGCGGTCGGCGCCTCCCGCCGGCAGGTCACCCGGTCGGTGCTGATCGAGGCGTTCGTGGTGGGCGCGGTCGCCGCCGTGGTCGGGCTGATCACCGGTATCGGCATCGGGGCCGGGCTGCGTGCCCTGATGGGGACGTTCGACGCGGCCGTGCCCGCCGGCCCGCTGGTGGTCACGCCCGGCACCGTCGCCGCCGCGTTCGCGGTCGGCATCCTGATCACCATGCTCGCCGCGTGGCTGCCCGGCCGCCGGGCCGCGAAGATCCCGCCGGTGGCGGCGATGAACTCCGTGCACGCCAAGGCGACCACCAAGTCGCTCGTCCTGCGCAACACGCTGGGCGCGCTCTTCTCGGGCGCCGGCATCGCGGTGGTCCTCGCGGCCACGACGATGAGCGGCTCGGACGGCCAGGCCCCCATGGGCATCGGCGCGGTCCTGCTGATCATCGGCGTGTTCATCCTGACCCCGCTGCTGTCCCGCCCGCTGATCGCCGCCGTGGCGCCGGTGCTGCGCGTCTTCGGGATGTCCGGGAAGCTGGCCCGGCAGAACGCGGTGCGCAACCCGCGCCGTACCGCCGCGACCGCGTCCGCGCTGATGATCGGGCTCACCCTGATCACCGGCATGACGGTGGTGGCGGGCAGCCTGCAGAACGCCATCGACAAGATGGCCACCGCCGCGATCAAGGCCGACTACGTGGTGTCGACGGCGAACGGCAACTGGCTGTCGCCGGACGTCGCGCGGACGCTGGAGCAGTCCGACGACATCACCGCCAGCAGCCCGCTGCGCAACGCGCCCGTCCGCATCGACGAGCAGACGGAGTTCCTGACCGGCGTCGACGGCTCCTCGATCGGCGAGCTGACCGACTTCCCGGTCCGCGACGGCGCCTTCGAGGTGTCCGGCACGCGGATCGTCGTCGACCACGAAACCGCCGAGGGGTACGGCTGGAAGGCCGGTTCGGACTTCACCCTCACCTACGAGGACGGCGAGAAGCAGGAACTGACGGTCGCCGGGGTCTACGAGGGCAACGAGATGTTCCGCGGCATCATGCTCGACACCGCGACCCTCGCCCCGCACCAGCCGGACCCGGTCGACATGCAGGTCATGGTGAAGACCTCCGGCGGTGCCTCCGACGCGGCGAAGGACCGGCTGGTGGAGGCCCTCGGCACCAACCCCGCCATCAAGGTGCAGGACAAGAAGGACATCTCCAACGAACTGGCGTCCATGTTCACGCTGATACTGAACATGGTCTACGGGCTGCTGGCGATGGCCGTGCTCGTCGCCGTCCTCGGGGTCGTCAACACCCTGGCCATGTCGGTGTTCGAGCGGTCCCAGGAGATCGGCATGCTCCGCGCGATCGGCCTGGACCGCAAGGGCATCAAGCGGATGGTCCGCCTGGAGTCCCTGGTGATCTCCCTGTTCGGCGGGGTGCTCGGCATCGGTCTGGGCGTGTTCTTCGGCTGGGCGGCCGGACGGCTGGTGGGCTCCGGGATGGAGACGTACGAGCTGATCCTGCCCTGGGACCGGATGGCGGTCTTCCTGCTGCTGGCCGGCGTCGTGGGCGTGCTCGCGGCCCTGTGGCCGGCCCGGCGGGCGGCACGGCTGAACATGCTCCAGGCCATCAAGGCGGAATAACAGGCCGCGGCCAGGCGACGGCCAGGGGTGGAGTAGTACGGGAACAGGGCCCGTCGTCGTGCCCGTCGCCCTTCGGGGGGCAGGGGTGACGGTCAGTTCCAGGTGCGGGCGCGCAGGGGCAGGCCGGAGGTGCCGGATTCGGGGGTCTTCACGGCCAGGACCTGGTTGACGCCGATGCGGTTGCGTTCGAAGGCGAGCGCGGAGGCGGCCATGTACAGGCGCCAGACGCGGGCCCGGCCCGGCCCGGCGAGTGTGACGGCCCGGTCCCAGTCGGTCTCCAGGTTCGCCACCCAGCGGCGCAGGGTGAGGGCGTAGTGCTCGCGGATCGACTCGACGTCGCGCGTCTCGAAGCCGGCCCGCTCCAGCAGGGACACGGTGGTGCCCACGGGAGCGAGTTCGCCGTCGGGGAAGACGTAGGCGTCGATGAACGGGTTCAGTTCGTACTCCGCCTCGTCCCGATGCGGGCGGCGTGCGATCTGGTGGTTCAGCAGCCGCCCGCCGGGCCCCAGGAGACGGTGCAGAGCGGTGGCGTACTCCAGATAGCGCGGAGAGCCGACGTGTTCGGCCATGCCGATCGAGGAGATCGCGTCGTAGGGGCCGTCCGTGACGTCACGGTAGTCCTGTACACGGATCTCGACACGGTCGGTGAGCCCTTCGTCGGCGATGCGCTTACGGGCGTACGCGGCCTGCTCCTGGGAGAGCGTGACGCCGACGACGCTCGCGCCGTACTCACGGGCGGCGTGGATCGCCATGGAGCCCCAGCCGCAGCCGACGTCGAGCAGCCGCTGACCGGACGTCAGCGCGAGCTTGCGGCAGATGAGTTCGAGCTTGTCGTGCTGGGCCTGTTCGAGGGTGGCCCGCACGGGCGGGGCGGGCCAGTAGGCGCAGGAGTACACCATGGACGGGCCGAGGACGATCTCGTAGAAGTCGTTGCCGACGTCGTAGTGGTGGCTGATGGCGCTCTTGTCGCTGCGCTTGGTGTGGAGGCCGCGGTGGGGCCTGCGGATCTCCTCCGGGGGCGGGCCGGGCGGCAGCGGCGGGCCCGCCAGCGCGATGAGGCCGCGGACGGCCGCACGGACGCCGGGGTCGCGCAGGGACCGGGCGAGGGTGAGGGCTTCCTCGCCGCGCTGCCAGACGGGACCGGAGAGGAATTCGAGGACGGTGTACAGGTCGCCCTCGACCCCCAGGTCGCCGGACACCCAGGCGCGGGCGAGGCCGAGTTCACCCGGTTTCCACAGCAGGTGGCGCACGGCACGGCGGTTGCGTACGACAAGGATCGGGGCGTCCGGCGGACCTGCCTGCGAACCGTCCCAGGCGCGGACGCGCAGCGGGAGCGGTGCGCCCAGCAACTGTTCGACAAGGCCCTTCAGCCGCGAAGCGGCGTCTCTCATGGTGTACACCTCCGATAGGGGCGTCCCCCGCTCGAGCGACGTCGAGAGCGTGGGAAGGCCAAATCCCGGAATGTCGTCACCACGTAAACACCTGCGGGGCACGCGGCAGTCCCGGCGCGCGTCATGACGGGGCAAAACGCCGAAAAGGCCGCCCGCACCACGGATGGCGGGCGGCCCTTTCGGGAGCCGAGGACGGCCTGGCCGATGGCCTGGAGCCTGCCGTTCGGAGCAGGCGCGTCAGGCGGACCGGCGCGTCGGGCGGACCGGAGGGCGCCCACCCGTACGCGGGGCCCCCGGGGGGGAGGGGCGGCGGGTCGGGCGACCAGCGGTCGATCGGCCTGACGTCAGGAGGCCTTGGCCTTCTCGGCCGATTCCTTCTTGACGGCCGCGGGCAGCGGCGCCGGCTTCGCGGCCTCGTAGAACTCGTCGCGCGGGGACTGGATCGCGCCCAGCGAGACGACCTCGCGCTTGAGGAACACGGCGAGCGTCCAGTCGGCGAAGACGCGGATCTTGCGGTTCCACGTCGGCATGGCCATACCGTGGTAGCCACGGTGCATGTACCACGCGAGCCGGCCCTTGAGCTTGATCTTCATCTTGCCCATGACGATCATCGCCACGCCCTTGTGCAGGCCGAGGCCCGCCACCGCGCCCTTGTTGGCGTGGCTGTAGTCCTTCTGCGGGAAGCCCCGCATGCCGGAGACCACGTTGTCGCCGAGGACCTTGGCCTGGCGCAGCGCGTGCTGGGCGTTCGGCGGGCACCAGGCGTTCTCGTTGCCGGCCTTGCGGCCCACGAGGTCCGGTACCTGGGCGTTGTCGCCCGCGGCCCAGATGTAGTCGGTGCCGGTGACCTGGAGGGTCGGCCGGGTGTCCACGTGGCCGCGCGGGCCCAGCGGCAGGCCGAAGCGGGCCAGCGCCGGGTTCGGCCTGACGCCGGCCGTCCACACGATGGTGTGGGAGTCGACCTCGAGGCCGTTCTTCAGCACGACGTGGCCGTCGACGCAGGAGTCCATGGAGGTGGAGAGGTAGACCTCGACACCGCGGCCCTCGAGGTGCTCCTTGCCGTACGCGCCGAGCTTGGGACCCACCTCGGGGAGGATCTTGTCGGCGGCGTCGACGAGGATGAAGCGCATGTCCTCACGGGACACGTTCCTGTAGTACTTGGCCGCGTCCCGGGCCATGTCCTCGACCTCGCCGATGGTCTCCGCGCCCGCGAAGCCGCCACCGACGAAGACGAAGGTGAGCGCCTTGCGGCGGATCTCCTCGTCCGTGGTGGAGTCGGCCTTGTCGAGCTGTTCGAGGACGTGGTTGCGCAGGCCGATGGCCTCCTCGATGCCCTTCATGCCGATGCCCTGCTCGGCGAGGCCGGGGATCGGGAAGGTGCGGGAGACCGCGCCCATCGCGATGATCAGGTAGTCGAAGGGCAGCTCGTAGGCCTCGCCGACGAGCGGCGCGACCGTGGCGACCTTGCGGTCCTGGTCGATGGTGGTGACCCGGCCGGTGAGGACCTCCGCCTTGGGGAGCACGCGTCGCAGGGGGACGACGACGTGCCGCGGGGAGATGTTGCCGGCGGCGGCTTCGGGCAGGAAGGGCTGGTAGGTCATGTACGACCGCGGGTCGACGACGGTGACGGTCGCCTCGCCGTAACGCATCTTCTTCTGGATGCGCCGAGCTGCGTACAGGCCTACGTACCCACCGCCTACTACGAGGATCCTGGGACGCTCCGTGGTGCTCATGCCATCGAGTATCCACCCGCCCCGAGAGGTGAGCTCGTGCGCCCCTTCACAAGCTCGGACAGTGGTTGTGTTACACTTCCCGGCTTTTGTGATCAAGTCCATGCCGGGCATCAGGAACCAGGGCTGCACGCGAGCCGTTGTCAATGCCACGTGAGCTGCCTCTCTTCGATTCCGGCGTCGCCGTGAGGCCCTGCGCGAGGCCTTGGCGGCGACCTCCCGTGCGCCACCCGTTCACGCCTTCTGAACACGTTCAAAGCAGCCCAGGGGGCCCGAAAGGGTCAACCGGACCCGGTTCTTCGACCTACCGGGGCAATTTCCTTGTGAAGAAGTTCACGAACTTTCCCGCCGGCAGCCCACGGAAGGGCCCGACAGGCCCTTCCGATCACCGCTCAAAGCACGTCCGCGCTGCTCAGCAGAGCACTACTCGTCAGTGGCGACGGACCAGGCGATGCCGTCCAGGATGTCGTGTTCGCTGACGACGACCTCCTGCGCTCCGGTGCGTTCCATGACGGCGAGGAGGACCAGGGCGCCCGCTCCGATGACGTCGACCCGGCCCGGGTGCATGGAGGGGATCTCCGCGCGTTCGGCGTGGGTGGCGTGGAGCAGCCGGCCGGTGATCTCGCGGACGCGTTCCAGGGTGACCCGGGAGTGGTGGATGGCCGCCGAGTCGTACGCGGGCAGGTCCTGCGCGATCGCCGACACCGTCGTGACCGAGCCGGCCAGGCCGACCAGGGTGCGGGCCTCGCGCAGCGGGACCGTCCGCTCGGCCCGGTCGAGGGCGGCATCGATGTCGGCCCGCATCGCCGCGATCCGTTCCTCGGTCGGCGGGTCCAGCACCGCCCCGTCCGCCAGCAGGTGCCGCTCAGTCATCCGTACGCAGCCCACGTCGACGGACCGGGCGGCCCGTACCCGGTCGTCGCCGACGACGAACTCGGTGGAGCCGCCGCCGATGTCCACGACCAGGAACGGGCGGTGCAGGTCCGCACGGCCCGTCAGTTCCTTGGTGGCGCCGGTGAAGGAGAACTCGGCCTCCTGGTCGCCGGTGATGACCTCGGGCTCCACGCCGAGGATGTCCAGCACCCCGCGCACGAACTCGTCCCGGTTCTCGGCGTCGCGGGAGGCGGAGGTGGCGACGAAGCGCAGGCGCTGCGCGCCGTGCTCCTTGATGGCCTTGGCGTACTCGCGGCAGGCGGCGAACGTCCGCTCCAGCGCCTCGGGGGCGAGCCGGCCCGTACGGTCGACGCCCTGGCCGAGCCGCACGATCGTCATGCGCCGGTCCAGGTCGGTCAGTTCCCCGGTCGCCGGGTCGGCGTCGGCCACCAGGAGCCGGATCGAGTTGGTACCGCAGTCGATGGCGGCGACCCGGGTCATCGGTCGTTCTCCTCGATCGGCTCGGCCGTGAAGTAGCCGCCGTCCGAGCTCCCCACCTGCCGTCCCTCGCCGGCGGGCGGCTCGGCGACCGTCACGCACGGTCCCTTGCGCCACCACTGGGGCAGCATCGCGAGCGCCTCGTCGCCCAGCGGGTTGACCCCGGGGCCGGCGGCCAGCGAGTGGGCGACCAGGACGTGCAGGCACTTCACCCGGTCCGGCATCCCGCCGGCGCTCGGGAAGTTCCTCAGTTCCTCGATCTCGTCGCGGCGCCGGATGTAGTCCTCGTGCGCCGCGCGGTACGCGGCCGCCAGCTCCGGGTCCGTCGCCAGCCGCTCCGTCATCTCCTTCATCACGCCGTTCGCCTCCAGCGTCCCGATCGCCGAGGCGGCCCGGGGGCAGGTGAGGTAGTACAGCGTCGGGAAGGGGGTGCCGTCGGGCAGCTTCGGCGCGGTCTCGACGACGTCCGGCTGCCCGCAGGGGCAACGGTGCACGATGGCGCGCAGCCCGCGCGGGGGCCGGCCGAGCTGCTGCTTGAACGCCTCGACGTCCGCGTCGGTCGGTTCGGCGCGCGGGGTCGTGGGCGGGGGGGTATCCATGATCTGTCTTTCTGCGGTTCTCAGCGGTTGCCTGCACGGCCTCTGCGCGGTTCTCCGCACGAGACGGGGCTATTGCCGTCGTGCGGGGCCGTGCGGGCCGGCCCTGCGGGTTCCGGTGAACCGCAGAGCATCAAGGCTACGGCCCCGGGCTCACCGCTCGGCCGCGTCGGACTTGTCGACGCCGTCCCAGACGTTCGCGTACCAGGGGCGGGCGGCCGATCCGCGGTCGGCGCGCGGCTGCTCGGCCGCGCCCGGGTCGATCACGATGTAGCCGGTCTCGCCGGGCATGACGTAGTGCAGCCGTGCGCGGACCTGCTGCTCGGCGTAGGCGTCGTCCTGCCAGCGCGCCTTCATGTCGCGCAGCTGTTCGACCCGCTGGCGGGTCTCGCTCTTCTCCTGCTGGAGGTCGGCGATGTCGGCGCGCTGGGACACGTACTGCCGCATGGGATAGGCCAGGGCCACGATCAGCGAGCAGACCACCAGGGCGAGCAGCGCGGCCCGGCCGGTCAGCCGGGAGCGGCGGGCCTGGCGCTTGGTCTGCGAGCGGTAGACCCGGGCGGCGGTCTGCTCGCCGATCAGCCGGATCCTGGTCGCGGTGGAGAACCGGTCCCGGTCCTTCACGGCCATGTCTCCGCCTCCCGTTCCCCTGTCACACGCGCGTACGTCCCCGGACACGGTACGGGACCGCGTCCGGGGACGTAGGGACTACCGGGGTGGGACACGGCCCGGGTCGTCATCCCGTGCGGGTGTGAGCCCGCACGGGTGTCAGCCCGTGCTGCGCCTACTGGTTCGCGGAGCGGAACCGCGGGAAGGCGCTGCGGCCCGCGTACACCGCGGCGTCGTCGAGGATCTCCTCGATGCGCAGCAGCTGGTTGTACTTGGCGACGCGCTCGGAGCGGGCCGGGGCACCGGTCTTGATCTGGCCGCAGTTGGTGGCGACGGCCAGGTCGGCGATGGTGACGTCCTCGGTCTCACCGGAGCGGTGCGACATCATGCACTTGAAGCCGTTGCGCTGGGCCAGCTCGACGGCGTCCAGGGTCTCGGTCAGCGAACCGATCTGGTTGACCTTGACCAGCAGGGAGTTGGCCGCGCCCTCCTCGATGCCGCGGGCCAGGCGCTCCGGGTTGGTGACGAACAGGTCGTCGCCGACGATCTGGACCTTGTCCCCGAGCTTGTCGGTGAGGGCCTTCCAGCCGTCCCAGTCGTCCTCGAACAGCGGGTCCTCGATGGAGACCAGCGGGTACGCCTCGACCAGCTCGGCGTAGTACTCCGTCATCTCGGCGGCGGAGCGCTCCTTGCCCTCGAAGACGTACGTGCCGTCCTTGTAGAACTCGGAGGCGGCGACGTCGAGCGCGAGGGCGATCTGCTCGCCGGGGGTGTAACCGGCTTCCTTGACGGCCTCGAGGATGAGGTCGAGTGCCTCGCGGTTGGAGCCGAGGTTCGGGGCGAAGCCGCCCTCGTCGCCGAGGCCGGTGGCCAGGCCCTTGCTCTTCAGGACCTTCTTCAGCGTGTGGTAGACCTCGGTGCCCCACCGCAGCGCCTCGGAGAAGGACTCCGCGCCGATCGGGGCGATCATGAACTCCTGGATGTCCACATTGGAGTCCGCGTGCGAACCGCCGTTGAGGATGTTCATCATCGGCACCGGCAGCAGGTGCGCGTTGGGGCCGCCCAGGTAGCGGAAGAGGGGCAGGTCGCTGGCCTCGGAGGCGGCGTGGGCGACGGCCAGGGAGACGCCGAGGATGGCGTTGGCGCCGAGGGAGCCCTTGTTCTCGGTGGCGTCCAGGTCGAACATCGCCTGGTCGATCAGGCGCTGCTCGGTGGCGTCGTAACCGACGAGCTCCGGGCCGATCTGCTCGATGACGGCCAGGACGGCCTTCTCGACACCCTTGCCGTGGTAACGGTCGGGGTCGCCGTCGCGGAGTTCGACGGCCTCGAAGGCGCCGGTGGAGGCGCCGGACGGGACGGCGGCACGACCCGTGCTGCCGTCGTCGAGGCCGACCTCGACCTCGACCGTGGGATTGCCTCGGGAGTCCAGGATTTCCCGGGCTACGACGACGTCGATGGACGGCACGAGCATCTCCTTCATGGATGTGACGTGGTTCAGCGGGGCCACGGGGCCCTGCGGACCCGAGCCTATCCGGCTCGGGGCGATCGGCCATCCGGTCGGCCGCTTCGCGGACAGAACCGAGAGTAAATTGTTTCCGAACGGAACAAAGGCGGTATCGGAAAACCGGGAGACGGAAAACCGCGAGACGGGGGGCGGGAGGCCGGGAGACGGGGGCGGGAGGCCGGGAGACGGGAGACGGGAGGCCGAGTCCAGCACCGCGTACGGACCGGATCCAGCACCTGATACGGAAAAGCCCCGCCCCGGCGCGTACGGGGGATACGCGCCGGGGCGGGGCAAGGACCCCGTGGGGGCGGGGCGGGACGTGCGGCCGCGCCTTACTTCAGGTGCAGCTGCTGACCCGGGTAGATGAGGTCGGCGTCCTCGACGATGTCGTCGTTCAGCTTGAACAGCTTGTCCCAGCCGCCCTTGACGTCGTGCTCCGAGGCGATCGAGCTGAGGGTGTCGCCCTTGACGACCTTGTACTCGCCGTCGCCCTTCTCGACCTTCTCGCCGGTCGGGGTGGTGACGGTCTTCTTGGCGGCCGGACGCTCGTCGGAGCGGGAGGCCTTCTGCTCGGCGGAACGCTCGGGGGCGGCCTCGGTGCTCCGCTCCTGGGACTCCTGCTTCGGAGCCTCCTGCTTCGGAGCCTCCTGCGAGGAGCCGCTGCTCTGGCGGCCGGAGCTCTGGTTGCCCGATCCCTCGGCGGAGCCGCCACCGCTGTGGGCGGCGTTGGACAGGCCCTTGCCGCAGACCGGCCAGGCACCCTTGCCCTGGCCCGCGAGGACCTTCTCGGCGATCTCTATCTGCTGGGCCTTGCTGGCCTGGTCGGCGGTGCCGGCGTGCGCCGTGCCGCCGTAGCCGGCCCAGGTGGAGGCGGAGAACTGCAGACCGCCGTAGTAACCGTTGCCGGTGTTGATCGACCAGTTGCCGCCGGACTCGCACTGGGCGACGGCGTTCCACTCGGAGGCGGTTGCGGCGGAAGCATTGCCGGCCGCCATCAGCGGGGCGGCGACAGCGGCACCGGTGACGCCGGCGACGGCGATGACACGGGTGGCCTTGGACGGACGGCGGTGCTTGCCCTTGCCGGAAAACAGCATGGTTGGATCCCCTCACCGACGCCTACGAGGTGAGCTGTCGGGTTCGGGCCGGTTGAGTTGCCCGGCCGCGTCCCTCCCGGGACGCGACTTCACCCCAAGCCGCATCCGGCTTTCTCCACCGGATCCGGCGCCTACCTTGGGTCCCCCGCTCCTGCCTACGGCGCATGACGCGACGACTGTTCCCGTGCTGCCACTGGCAGGATTCGGCGTGGTGGCGGCCGGGGCCCGCGATGGCGAGCGGTCACGACCGTAGACACGGGATCGGCGGATTATCAAAGACGATCAGGGCTTCTGAGACCTATCTCTCATCGCCTTTAAATCGGACATTCGTCGCGAAACGTGACCCTCAATTGGCTTTGTCGGCGCGCTTTTTCGCGCGCCGACCCACCTGCCGCCCCGTCACCGGCCGACCGGCGCACGCCCGCCGCCCGGCCGGGAGAGGCCTGCGCGCCCGACTGCCGACCGGATGTCAGCCGTTGTCCGATTAGGACCCGAACCCGAGCGCCTGACCGGGAAGGATGAGGTTCGGGACGGCCGCGCCCACGACCTCGCCCCCTTCGCCGTACTGGGCGAGCCATCCACCGCCGAAAGCGGGGGAATCGGAGTCGGCCGAGGAACCGCTGCCGGAGTTCGTGCCGGAGCCGCCCGACGGGGACGAGCCGTCAAGACCGCGCGCGAAGCCGAGGCCGCCGCGCGAGGCGTGCCGGCCGGAGGATCCGGCGTCGCGGTCCTCCCGCACCTCTTCCTCGGCGCTGGCGCCGCGGTGACGGCCGCCGCCGGAGTCCTCGCCGTCGACCGATGCCGAAGCGCCACCCTCCTGCCCCGACTTGTCGGATTTCTCACCCTTGACGGGGGTAGAGGCGGAGGGAGAGGTGGAAGCGTCGGGCTCGGCCGATCCGTCCGCACCCTCTTCCTTCTCCTTGCCGTCCGCGGCGCCCTTGGCGTCCTTCGCGTCCGACGAGGAGTCGGAGGACTGGGACGGCGACGGAGTGGCGGACCTTCCGGGACCGGACTTGTCCGTCGAGTCGCCCTGCGTACCGGTGTCGACGTCGGGCACGGACAAGTCCTGGCCCAGGCCCCCCAGCAGCCCGCAGGCCCTCCACGCGCCGACACCCTGGTCGGCGAGGATCTTCTCGGCCACCGCTATCTGCTGGCCGCGGCTGGCCTGGTCGGCGCTGGTCGCGTAGTCGAGGCCGCCGTACTTCTCCCAGTCCCCCTGGGCCAACTGCAGGCCACCGTAGTAACCGTTGCCGGAGTTCTGGCTCCAAGAGCCACCGGACTCGCACTCGGCGACCCTGTCCCAGGTCGAGCCGTCGGCCGCGCTGGCCGCGCCGGCGCCGAGGAGGGGGATCGCGATGGCCGAGCCGGTCACTCCGGCCGCGACGAGGAGAGCCGGAGCCTGGCGGGGGCGACGGTGACGACCGTTCCCGGAGAGCATGCGGAGACCTTTCGCAGACAACGGTTGCTCGCACGGCGGTTCGAGCTGTGGTGCCGCAAGAACGAGACGCCGTGCTTGATGGGTGAACGTATCGGCAGTCGAACGTCTGTCACAAGTTCATGCCGCGCAGATCACATAAAGATCACAGAGGTGAGCGAGTGTCATCTTCACGCTGGTCCCGCCGGGGTTCGACGGACCGTGTCCACAACGGACCTGACGGTCACTTGCCCGAGGACGAAAGGCAGCCGGAGGCCGGCCCGGGGCGGACTCGGCGGCCATCCGGGGCATTTCGGAATGCGTGCCGAGCACGGCGCTCTGTAGGCGACATCACGTCGGCAGCGCGGTGAATCGCACCGGCAGTGTGCGCAGTCCGCGCATGATGAGACCGCCGCGCCAGCGCAGTTCGGCCGGTTCCGCGGCGAGTTCGAGGTCCGGCAGACGGGTCAGCAGCGTGGCGAGCGCGGTCTGGCCCTCCAGGCGGGCCAGGGGAGCGCCGAGGCAGTAGTGGATGCCGTGGCCGTATCCCAGATGCTGGTTGTCGCGCCGTGCGAGGTCGAGCGTGTCGGGGTCGGTGAACCGCTCCGGGTCCCGGTCCGCGGCGGCCAGGACGACGAGGACCGGGTCGCCGACCGAGATGTGCTGCCCGCCGAGGGTGAGCGCCTCGGTGGCGAACCGCCAGGTGGCCAGCTCCACGGGACCGTCGTAGCGCAGGAGTTCCTCCACTCCGGTCTCCAGCAGTCCGCGTTCCCCGGCGGCGAGGGACGTCTGCAGGCGCTCGCGCTGCTCGGGGTGGGTGAGGAGGGCGTAGGCGCCGTTGCCGATGAGGTTGACGGTGGTCTCGAAGCCCGCGAACAGCAGGATGAACGCCATGGCGGCGGCCTCGTTCTCGGTGAGGTGCTCACCGTGGTCGGAGGCACGGATCAGACCGGAGATGAGGTCCTCGCCGGGGGCGGGTTCGGCGGGCAGGGCCTCGCGCTTGCGGTGGATCAGATCGGCCAGGTAGGCGCGCATCTTCTTCACCGACCGGGCGACGCCGCCTCTGGGACCGCCTTGATGCCGGATCATCATGGCCGCCCAGTCGCGGAAGTCGTCCTGGTCCTCCCGGGGTACGCCGAGCAGGTCGCAGATGGCGTAGATGGGGAGAGGGAAGGCGAAATCGTGGATGAGGTCGGCGGAGCCGCTGTCCGCGAACCGGTCGATGAGCCCGTCGGTGAGCTCCTGCACCCGGGGCGCGAACTCGGCGACCCGGCGCGGTGTGAACGCCTTGCTGACCAGCCGGCGCAGCCGGGTGTGGTCCGGCGGATCGATGTTGAGCAGATGCGACATCAGCTCGGCCTTGCGCTCGCCGGGGATACCGGTCCTGCCCTTGGCATGGGCGGGCTCGTCGTGGTGCGCCGGGTTCTTGGAGAGGCGGGGGTCGGCGAGCGTCAGCTTGGCGTCGGCGTACCGGGTGACCAGCCAGGCCTCCACCCCGCTGGGCAGCCGCGTCCGGTGCACGGGCGCGTGCTCCCTCAGCCAGGCGTACGCGGGATAGGGGTCACTCGCGAACTCCCAGGTGAAGAGTTCGGGGGCGCCGTTCTCGGGCTGGGACTGGGACTGGTGCTGGTCGGTCACCGCTCGACCGTATCCGGCGGCACCCGGGGAGGTACGCCCTGCTCCCCGCGACGGGTGCCTGGCCGCACGCGGGCGGGCGCGTCTACTCCCCCACGCCCTCCGCGGCCCGTATCGCGTCCCGGTAGACCCGGGCGGCCGCGCGCAGCGCCGTCTCCGGGTCGGCGCCCTCCGCCTCGGCCCGCACCGCGAGGCCGAGCAGTTCGTAGCCGATGCCCTCCGCCCGGGGCAGGGGGACGTCCAGCCCGGCCGTGCGGACCCGGGAGGCGAGTTTGGCGGCGAGGGCCAGGCCGGGCTGACCCATGGGAATGCCCTCGGTGACCGAGGTGCGCTGCTTCTCGACGGCCTTGGTCCGCAGCCAGTGCGCCTTGACCTCCTCGGGGGTGGTCGCCGTCTCGTCGCCGAAGACGTGCGGGTGACGGTGGATGAGCTTGGCGACGATGCCGCCGGCCACGTCGTCGACGGAGAAGGGCTCCTCCGGGTGCTCCTCGGCGATCCGGGCGTGGAAGACGACCTGGAGGAGGACGTCGCCCAGTTCTTCGCGCAGTTCGTCCCGGTCGCCCTCCTCGATCGCCTCGACGAGTTCGTACGCCTCCTCGATGCCGTACTTCGCCAGGCCCTTGTGGGTCTGCCGGGAGGACCAGGGGCACTCGGCGCGGATGCGGTCCATGACCTGGACGAGGTCGAGCAGGCGGGCGCCCGGCAGGTCGTAGGAGGCGGGGAGCAGTTCCAGCTCCGGCATCGGGACGCGGCCGGTGCCGGCGAGGCGGGCCAGGCCGTCGGTCAGGGCGGGCTCGCCCTCGCCGGTCGCCACGACCACCACCGTCCGCCCGCCGGCGCAGGCGCCCACCAGGTCCTCGGCGGCCGGGGACGCCTCCTCGACCGGTATGCCCGCCTCGCGCAGATACGGCAGCTGCGGGTGGGCGCCGTCCGCGCACAGCACCTCGTCGGCCGCGTGCAGGGTCTGCCAGGCGGGCCAGGACAGCAGACCGGGGGCGACGCGGTGGCTGGTGGTGAGCAGGACGATGCGGCCGGTCGGGACCGCGGAGGGTGCCGCGGAGCTGGTTGCGTTCACGATCCGAAACTAACCCACGGCGCCGCCGGCCCCCGAAAGTTGTCCACAGGGGACCCGGCCCGGTGTGCAAGTACGCCCGGCTCCTCGGGCGACCGACCGGTTCGCCCGACGACCACCCCACTTAACCGGCGACCGACCGGGCCGTCAGGCGACCGGCTGGGCTCCGGCTGCCCCCGTGACCTCGCGCACCCACGGGGTCCCGGCGTCGACGCGGCTGCTCTTCTCGTCGTCCCAGGTGCCGTAGCGCGGGTTGAGGTCGACGTCGAGCTTCTTGCTCGCCTCGGACAATGCCTGCCAGAACTCGGGCCTGCTGGTGTCGGTGCCGAGCCGCTGAGCGAGCTTCTGGGCCTGGACCTGGAGGCGGAGGTTGTCGTCGAGCCGCTCCGGCGGGATGCCGTACTGCTGCAGCCAGGTCGACTCCAGCGCCTCGGCACCGCCGGCCTGCCCCTCCAGACCGGACCGCATCCCCTGGACCTCCTTGGGGGTGACCGTCACACCGGCGTCGCGCGCGGCGCGCTCCAGCACCCGGTCCAGGACCATGCTGTGCAGGGTGTCGCGGGTGAGGCTGCCGGTGCGGGCGATGACCTGCTCGTACTGGGCCTCCGGCACCGCCTCCTGCTGGGCCGCGCGGATCTCGCCGACCCGGTTCTCCAGCTGCGACACCGTGATCCTCTGACCGCCCACGACGGCCGCCGCGCCGGGATGCGCGTCGTTCCCGCAGGCGGTGAGCAGGGGGGCCGCCATCGTGAGGGCGGCGGTGAGGAGGAGCGCGGTGCGACGACGGCGGTGCAAGGAAACCTCCTGAGGAGAGCTTGTGCGGCGGTGCACAAAGTCCTGCGGTGATCGATAGTAGGCAGCGGCCGGGCTCTGGCCAACCCATTCGACCAACGATTCACCGCGACTTCGGGCACCGCCGCCCCGCCCGCCGGGTGGAGCGGCCCGCGATCCGTGGCGGCGCTGCCGGTGACGCACCGACCCACCGGTCAGGCGGCGGCCAGCTCACACCAGACGACCTTGCCCCGGTTGCCCTCCCTCGCCAGCGGCTGCCACCCCCACAGATCGGCGTAAGCCTTGATCAACGCCAGCCCGCGCCCCTCCTCCAGGTCCACGACCCGCTCCAACGGCACCGGCGGCTCCGGCGGCGCGGGGTCCGCGTCCCACGCCCCGATCCGCAACACGCCGGCCGACCACCGCACCCGCAGGGCGGCGGGCCCCTTGGTGTGCCGCACGGCGTTGGAGACCAGCTCGGCGGCGAGCAGTTCGGCGGTATCGACGAGACGGATCAGGCCGTGCATGGTGAGGATCAGGCGGAGGGTCCGGCGGCTGATCGTGACGGCGCGGGGATCGTTGGGGATGTAGAGGCAGTACTCCCAGGGGTCGGCCGTGGTGCCGGTTTCGGACATGGGTCAGCTCCTGTCGTCGGGTGAGGGGTCGGGCTCCACAGCGGTGTGCGGGCGGTGGCATCGCCGCAGCCGTCATGGCAGGACGGAGCGGTGCACTTCCGGGTCCCCGGAATACCGCAGCGTGTGCGTCGCGTCACCGACGGTAGATCTTAGAATTAAGACCCAGCAAGCGATCCCGTAATCTGTCCCCCGAACGAGTCGCGTCGACAGGCACGTTGAAGCGGGGAGCGACCGATGGGAACCAAGCGCGAGCCGACAGCGCGCCAGTTGCGGCTGGCGGTCGAGCTGCGCAGGCTTCGCGAGGCCGCAGGCATCAGCTCCCGGGAAGCGGCCGCGATGCTCGGCGTGAACTCCGTCCAGATCAGCCAGATCGAGTCCGGCGTCTCAGGAGTGAGCAAGCAACGCTTACGCCGCATGGCCGCCAACTACGCCTGCACAGACGAGAAGTTCATCGACTCCCTGGCCGCGATGGTCACCGACCGAACGGAAGGCTGGTGGGAGGAGTACCGCGGACAGCTGCCCACGCCGTTCCTGGACATCGCCGAGCTGGAACACCACTCCACGTACCGGCACGATGTGGAGTTCCTCTTCATCCCCGGCCTGCTCCAGACCCCCGAGTACGCCCGCGCCGCCTTCTCCTCCAGAGTCCCCGAACTCCCCGAGGAAGAGCTCGAACTACGCGTCCGACACCGCATGCAGCGCAAAGTGATCCTTGAGCCGCCTGATCCCACTCCGTACGAGGCCGTCATCCACGAGGCGGCACTACGCATCCGAGTCAGCGACCGAGCCACCTCACGAGCCCAACTCATGCGCGTCCTGGAGCTCTCCGAGGCAGGCCACGTCACGGTGCGGGTCATCCCCTTCGACATGGATGACTTCGGCGGAGCCTGGAGCCCGATGATGCTGGCAGGCGGCACCGTGCCCAAGCTGGACACGGCAGTTCGCGACGCACCCCACGGCACGGGCTTCATTGATTCCGAAGCCCAACTCGGCGTCTTCCGAACGCTTTTTCGTAGAGTGGAGGCGGTGTCGCTCGATCCCGACCGTTCGCGCGACTTCATCCACAGGCTAGCCAAGGAGCTGTGAGCCCCACCATGATCACCCCCGAGAACTGGCGGAAGTCCTCCTACTCCGGCGGCGGCGACGGCAACAACTGCGTCGAGATCGCGAACTCCCCCACCCACATAGCCATCCGCGACTCAAAGGCCCCGTTCAGGGCCGCCCTCACCTTCCCGGCTGGAGCCTTCAGCACCTTCGTCGAAGCCCTCAAGGGCGAGGGCCGCTCGACGAGGGCCAGCCTGGCCGGACTCGACAACTGACCAGCCAGGGACGACCGTGCCGGCCCCATGAACCTGTTCAACAGGTCGCGCCACGCGCCGTGGGCCGCAGTGGCGGGCCGCTTGCCGGGGCAGAGGACGGAGAGGGCGCGGACGCGGCCGAAGGCGGCGATGAGGCCCGCGTGGTGCGCCCAGGGCCCCGCGCCCGCCCCGAGACCCTTCAAAGAACCTGAGTCGTTTCCCCGGCCTCATCGGTGAAGGCCAAGATTCCATGTTTGCAGCGCAGAGGATAGGAATTCCTCTCGCGGTTCGCAAAATTATCCAACAGCTCATAGCCGGCGACCAGCACGACCTCATTTCCCTCGTATGACTCCAGGTTGATCACCGCAGCGTCGAGAAGGCCGATCTCATCGACAAGCAAAGGGATGTCACGGAGACCCCGGATCGACGCCATCCCGGCTCGAGCATAAAGTGAAGATATCAGAGTCAACCCGCTGGCGTTGGCGATCGTCTCTCCACTCGCGTCACTCAACTCGGAAATTTGAGCATAGGCATGTTCAAAAACTCCAACAAGGGCGACTAATTCTCGAATCGTGATTGCAATAACACCCGAAGCGATTGACGACAGAGGGGCGTGAAGCTTGTCACGATGACGTCGATACATCGATACACTCCCGGAAAACCCCATACGCAGGGATACCGAATTTCTCTTTACATCCAGCCGAGCCGCGCGCTACAACCAATGGAACAGAAGCCAAATATCACCTCACATGCAACATGGAAGCCCCCGCTTAAATACTCTTCGGTCGCACTTTACGCCAACCTGTTCTTTCCTTTACATACCGAAACATCGGACGTCGCTGCCAAGGCCACAATGGGGACAGCACGGAAGGAGCAGGTGTGCAGCGCTCATCGCCTGCTCCAGCCGGTGCGGATCGACCTCGAACGGAGGTTACGTCAGCCGAGCCGCCCGCAGACCGGCGCGGTGGAGTAATCGGTACCGGGTCCGAGGGGATGCCGACACTCCTCGCGACTCCGCTCCGGGCCAGGACATAAGCCTGGCTTCCAGGACTCACGAAACCGAGGCCAGCTCACAATTCCTCGAATCCAGTCGGCCCGGCCAACAAAGTAACTCGCCCCATTCACCCAACGATTACCAAGCCGACCACGACCGAGATGGCACACGCGGCGTAAGTCACCGCAAATTTGAGCGCCACTCCCGCTGTCACCTCGGGCGCCCGCTGGGCTTTTGATTCCATAAGACGAGCAATAGCGGCTACCGCTATCCCCGTAATTATTAGTGCGATTCCCAGGTATTTCATCGAATCCACCGTCATCTATCCACGGGTGCGGGGCTTCAGTGAAGCCCCGCACCCTGACTGCTATCGATCTTCTTGGGTGAGTTCCCACCTGTCGCGGACTCCACACCGACCTCGTTGAACTCGTCGGCGCCGTTCCCGCTAAGGGCCTTCTGTGAGCCGCGACAACTGACTCACCAAGATTCGACTACCCGTGCCGTCAGCGTGAAATTCTCCTCCAGCGGCTAACTGAGTGGTCCATTCTCCCACTACTGCGGATGTGCCGGAGCCTTCCGACCCAATACCCGGTTCGCCCAGCGATAGCGGTTCCGGCCGCCCAAGCCCCAGCTCGCCACGATGCGGCGTAGTAACCGCCCCATGTACGCTTGCGCCGAGGAGTATTGAGTCGATAGTTGGCAGATGCCGCAATAGCAGAGCCTGCGGCTACGCATCCTACGGTCGCGACGAATCCAGTGAAGAAGCTGCAGCCCGCAGCCACCCCTACGCCGATGATGGCACCGCCGTGCTTCTTCCAGGTTCTTCCGCCACGGCAGCCGCCGCCCTTACGCTTGCCCAGCAGACACCAACGTCCGTCGAGGTCGTATTTGTTCAGCGGGTCGGCGTAGACGTAGTCGTAAGCGTTGGCGTTGCCTCCCGCAATCGGGTCGACGGAGAGGAAGCGTCCGCTGGTCGGGTCGTAGAGGCGGACGCCCATGAGGGTGATGCCGTTGGGGGTTTCGCTGGAGCGTTGCTTGCCGCCGAGCCAGCCGTAGCGTGCAGGGTCGGTGCCGGGCAGCAGGTTTCCGTACTCGTCGTGGGTGTTGACGATCGGCGTGGTGTCGTCCGCCAGCGGAATCTGGGTGCCGATGTCGCCGTGCAGGTTGGAAAGCTGCAGGATGACGTCGCCGGTGGCGCTGGTGCTGGCGATCAGGTTGCCGGAGAGGTCTTCGAGGCTGCGACTGATAACTCCGTTGCCTTCCGCGATCCAGTCCGGGCTGTCGCCGTCGCCGCCGTAGTGGTTGGTCTTGGTGGCAGCCGTGCCCCAGGTGCCGTCCTCGGCCTGCTCCTCGGTCGCCCAGGAGGCCAGGCGTCCGGCCGCGTCCAGGCTCCAGGTCGTGCGCTTGGAGTCGGCGGTGATCTGGCGGACGAGGTCGTTGGCGTAGTAGGCGTTCTTGGCTCCGTCGGCCTGTGCGGTGGTGCGGCCGAAGGCGTCGTAGACGATACCGGTGGAGATCAGCCGGTCGGCACTGTCGTAGGTGGAGCTGACGGTGCCGGTGGCGGGTTCACCGCCGTCGACGTCGTCGATCGTGGTGGTCAGCGAGGTGCGGTTGGTGTTGTTGTCGAAGGTGTAGGCGCGGTGGGTGGTGACACCGGACTGGGAGTCGTCCACCCCAGTCAGGCGGCCCGCCGCGTCGTAGGTGTACTCCTGGTAGGCGCCGCCGCCGGTGTAGGTGGTGCGGGTGACGACCTGGTCGTGGATGGACTGGGTCGTGGACTCGCCCTGGACCGTCCAGCCGGATTCCCAGTGCCAGTAACGGGAGGTCTCGGTGCCGGTGGGGTCGAGGTTGAACTCGACGTCCATGTTCCACGGCAGCTTCTGCTTGTAGAGGCGGCCGTCGGAGTCGTAGAAGCCGGTCACGTCACCGATCGTGCCCATGACGGAGTCATGGACCCTGGTGGGCAGTCCAGCGGGGTTGTCGTAGTCGTAGGTGACCGTGGACGGGGCCGAGTCGGTGACCCTGATCCTGCGGTCCCGGTTGTCGTACTGGGTGCGGGTGACGTCGCCGGCGCCGTCGTCGTAAGTGATCTCCCGACCGAGCAGGTCGGTGGTGCGGCGGATGGTGGCGGTGCCGTTGGCGATGGTCGCCACGGAGCCGTTGCCCGGGTCGTAGGTGGTGGTCTGGGCCGGCACCGCGGTGCCGATGCCGCCGGTCACCTTGGTCTGCGTGGGACGTCCGGCCGCGTCGTAGGTGTTCTCCGTGGTGCGGGTGACGCCGTTGGCGGTCTCGATGACCTTGGCCGCGTTGCCCCAGCGGTCGTATTCGGTGGTTTTGACCGGCAGTTCGTCCGGGTTCGAGCCACCTCCGGTGATTTTTCCGGCCGGGCCGGTGGAGCAGACCAGGTCGGCCCATTCCGGCCGTCCCTCGCAGGTGCCGGTGCCGGTGGCGGACCAGTAGCGGGTGACGGTGGCGCCCGCGTCCGAGCCGTTGGACTTGGGCAGGGTGGTCTTGACGACCCTGCCCTGGGCGTCGTAGCCGGTGGTCTTGGTCAGCTTGAGCCCGCCGGGGTCGGTGACCTCACTGGTGGGCAGGCCCTTGACCCAGTCGTAGACGGTCGTGGAGGTGCGTACGTCGCCGTCGGTGGGATAGCCGTCGATCTCCGCGCCGACCGAGGTGGTGGTGGCCTGGTCGGAGACCGTGGCGCTGCCGTCGGTGGGCCGGCCCTCGTCGTAGCGGTTGACGGTGTGCTCACGTGCGGCGACCAGGGAACCGGCCGGGAGGTCGGGGCTGTCCTCATCACCCTGGAGAGCCTTGGTCAGCGTGACCAGGTGCAGCGGCCCGGACTGCTCCAACATGCGCTTGCCGTCGTCCGAGTACACCGAGACGGTGCCGAGCTTACGGGCGCGTTCGGCCGGAGAGTCGGCGAGGATGCCGAGTTCGCTCTGGGTGTTGACCTGGTACTCCTCGTTACCCAGGGCGAGTTCCAGGTTGGTGGCCGACAAGTCGAAGACGGTGTTGCCGAACCGGTCGTACTGCTTGGCCGTCAGGTGCCGGCCGGGCAGACCGGTGTTGACCTCGCGGCCGGAGGCGCCGGTGTAGGTGACGGTGGCCTTGTCGTAGTCGGCTGCGCCCAGGTCGCCACCGGTGTGGGAAGCGGGCACCTGGTCGGCGGGGAAGATCGCGGTGGCGTCCGTCGGGGCGTCCGTCTGGCTCCACTTCGCGGTCTCGGCGAGCGAGACCTGGTTCGGGGCCTTGGCGCCGGCGAGCGGAACGTCGTAGACGATGGAGCTGGTGGCCTTGCCGCCGTCCTGCTCGTCCTTGCTGCCGGCCTTCAGCGTCGGGCGGGAGACCGCCAGCAGCATGCCGTCACCGGCCACCGTGCCGGAGCCGGCCCTGCCGTACGTGAACGTCCACGGCAGTTCGCCCGACGGGGTCAGGGTGACCACGCGGCCGACACTGTCGTAGGTGTAGGTGGTCTTCAACGCCGGGGAGACGCGCGGGTCCCACTGCTCGCGCAGGCGGCCCTGACCGTCGTAGGCGTACTGGGAGACGATCGTCGCGGTCGAGGTCGACGCACCCGGGGCAGTGGTCCACAGGCGAATCCGTGTGACCTGTCCGGCCACGTCACCGAGCGTGCTGCCGCTCGCCGTGGTCGTGGTGGCGTACTGGTACTCCAGGATCCTGCAGCCCTTGGTCGACGGCGTGCTCGTGCAGGTGGCGGCGGGGACCGCCGACGAGGGCGCGATCACGTACTTCGGACGGGCCAGGGTCTTGCCGTCCACCGTGGCCTTCTCCGAGATCACGGTCGTGGTGGAGTTCTCGGTGGGCAGGAAGGTCCTCGACAGCTGCCAGGTGGTGGCCGCCGCGTCCACCTTGGCGAACACCGAGGTGGTGCCCTCCGTGTCCTTCAGAGTGAAGGAGCCCGTCAGCGTGCCGGTCAGGGTCAGGTCCTCGGCGCCGGTCTCCGGCTTCCAGCCACCGCCCTTGACCGCGGTGAAGCCGATCTCCTCGCCGTCCACGTCCACGACGGCCACCGACGTCGACGAGGTCGAGCGCACGTAGGCCCAGTCGCTCTCGGAGAGTTCGGCCAGGGTGCCCGCGGTCCACTGCGGACCGAAGATGGCGACCTGCCCCTCCTGCTGGGACCCGTTCGCCGGGCGGCGGGAGGAGAAGGAACGCGTGGCGGTCAGGTCGAACCCGGAGGCGTCGGTGGCCGACAGGCCGAAATCACCGGTGAGCGTGTTCACGCTGCCCGGACCGACCTCCTCGCTGGGGGCCTCGCCGGCATTGCGGTCCACCGTGATCGTGCTGGCCGGGGACGCGTCGCTGGTGGTGCCGTCGGTGAACACCGCACGGACGTCCACCGGGCCGTCCTCGCCGAAGGTGTCGGTGACGTTCCAGGTCAGCACCTCGGCCTCGCCGCCGGTGACCTTCGCCGGCCAGGCGGGCAGGGTCGAGCCGTCGGCCTTGCGGCGCGTGTCCTTGGCGGGGATGTCCTTCCAGGTGTCCGTCTCACCACGGCGGTACTGGTAGCGCACCCCGGTGTCGCCCGTCTTGCCCTGACCGGTCAGCTCGGCGCGGCGAGCGGTACGGTCCCCGTCACCGGGGGTGAGCAGAGCCGCGCCGGAACCGGCGTAGAAGGTGTGGCTGGTGGTGGCCGAGACATTCCCGGCCGCGTCCTTGGTGCGCGCGGTCAGGGTGTGCTTGCCCGCGCGGAAGACAGGCTTGCGGGAGACGGCCGCGCCGGTGGTGGCCGCCGACTGCCAGGCGCCTCCGTCCAGGTTCCACTGGACTTCCTTCACGTCGCTGGCCGGCGGGGTGAAGGTGAAGGTGCCGGTGAAGTCACCGTTGTCGTCCGGTGTCCCGGCCCACTGGCCGGCCGGGAAGTCGGTGGAGGCCACCTTCGTCGTCGCCGGAGCCGTGGTGTCGACCGTGAGCGTGCGGAAGGCGGACCAGGAGCTGTTCGCCGAACCGTCCGAGGCGCGAGCACGCCACTTGTAACTGCCCGCCGGCAGCGCCGAGGGCTTCCAGGAAGCCTGTGCGCCGGAGGCCACATAGCCACTGGCGCCGGACCGCAGCGCGGAGGTGCCGTTGGGCGTCCAGACCTCGAAGTCGAACTTGACCTGCGAGCCGTCCCCGTCCAGCGCCTTCGCCGACAGGGTCGGCGTGGTGACGTTGGTGGCGGCCGCGGCCGCCGGGGATATCAGGGTCGGAACGGCGGGGATGGAGTTGTAGGTCACCGACAGATAGGGAGTCTTGGACGCCGCGTTGCCGGAGTTGAACCGCTTCCAGCCCTGCGGGTCGGACTCGTCGGAGGCGCGCAGCCCCAGGTGGTTGGTGCCGTTGCCGTTGGACGCCCACGACTTCACCAGCGAGGTCGCGTCGATGTTGACCCAGCCGTCGTTGCAGGAGCTGGAGTACCCCTTGGTCTGGGTGCTGGTGGCGTGTGTCGCACCCCAGCTGGGCTGGCTCGTCCAGCGGGTGCTCGTCGAGGCCGCCCCCGTGCTGTACAGGTCCCAGCCCTTGGCCGTGCACGACCAGGAGTGGAACGCGTACAGGTTCAGCTTCGCCGCGTTGATCTGCTTCCCGGTGATGTTCTTCATCGGGAACGACAGGAAGGAACGGGCCTTCTGCCCGGACCCGTTGTTGCCGATCTTCAGCTCAGTGGCGGTGGACTGGTCGGTGCCGTAACCCTCCTGGACGAACGTGTCGAAGCTGGCACCCACGTTGATGGTCGGGTCGATGGTGACCGGGAACCGGGTCTTCTCGTCGGCCAGGAACTCGGCGTCAGGTGTCAGCGTGATGGTGATCGTGTCACCGTCCTGCGCGACCTTCACCCCGACCTTCGCGGTGTGCGTGTGCTCACCGGAGTTCTTGTCGGTACGGGCGTCCCACATCACCGGCGCCGGCAGGACCCCCGCGGTTTTGCCCTTGGCGTCGGTGAAGGTGACCGAACCGTCCGCGTGCGCCTTCGCGGTCAGCCCCTTGGCCTCCAGGCTGTAGGCGACCTGACCGTTGGCATCGACGGCGGAAGGATTCTTCAGTTCCAGGAACTGCTCATAGCCGGTCCGCGTGGACTCGATGAGCAGGTCGGTCGCCGGCAGCACATTCTCGTACCGGGCAACCGTGTCCTCGGCGCCCTCGATCGTGGGCGTGGGCAGAGCGCCGTACCAGCCGAGCCGCATCGGGCGGCCCGCACGATCCTCCATGCTCACCAGCGGCGCCGGCGCCGACGCACTCTTCTCCCCGGCTGCCTTCAAGCCCTTCGGGGCGGCCTTCCTGCCCCCGAGGGTCAGCCCGTGAGGGTGCCCCTTCGCCCGGATCGACCCGTCCTCGGCCTGGATCAGCGAAGCGTCGACGTCGTGCCACGCACCGTCGTCCCCCTTGAAACGGACCGGCCCCGCATACGCCTCCTCCGTGACCGTGCCCTCAGGGTTCACGTAGGTCGTCGAGGTCTCCGTACGGGCGTCGGTGACCTCGATCCTGCGCTTCTGGATCCTTGCCTTGATCCGCGCGGCCGCTTCCGAAGCGGCGGTCGCGGGGCCCGGGTTCTTGGGCTTGCCGGGAGCCTTCGCGCCCTCCGTTTCACGTGTCAGCGCAACGGCTTCGCCCGTGGAGCTCACCGCGGCAGCCTCGATCGCCATCAGTAAGGTCAGGGCCAGGGCCACGGGGCGCAGGCGTCTCATGGACGGTAGTGGCCGAAACGGCAGTTCGGGGTCAGCGGATCTGTGCCGTCCGTATCTGTGGATGAGAGATGACATGTGCAGCCCTCACTGGAGTGATTACGCTCTGTATCAGCAAGGGATCTTCACATGGGGTCCACGGCCTGTCACTCCCCCCCCTGAGAATGACCGGAACTCGCTCGCCCACCAGGGCTGACCAGCTGTCCCCCAATTCACCATTTACCACAGTGCACCCTTCGCTCATTCGCGAGGTAAAGATCGGATATTGCCGCTGAAGCAGGGGCTAGTCGGCCTTTCGCTGCTCGAATGAGGCTTCGCAAAATCTGACAAATCGCGCAGGGCGCATTTCAGCCATGAGGTATTTGCTTCACGTCACCCGCCCGCGTGCGACCGAGTCCTTCTCCGGTTCTTCGAGGGGTCTCGGGGTGGGCGCTTCGCCTGATGTGGTGCGGATGTGACGGCTCGTGGGCTTCTGCCGGTGGCAGACCCCGGAAGCGGTGCAGGCATGGCCGCCGGCTCTGTCCTTCTGCCTGGAACAGCCAAGGAGAGGACTCCGCCCGTCCCGCCGCAGAAACAGCCGCTGACCTGCGGGCACAGATGCCGCCGGTGCCGTCCGTGGCCTGCCGGGCCGGGGCGTCGCCGGTGCCTCAAGCGAGCTGGGACCGGGACTTGTCTCCGGTGTGATCAGGTCATCCGCGCATCTGTCCCAGCCAGCCCAGTGTCCGGCGGATCTCGCCGGCGAGCGGGTGGCCGGGTCCCTGGGAGCGCTCCACGTCGTGCAGCAGCCGGGCCAGGGTCTCGTGGGCCGCGGGGCGGTCGCCGAGGGCGAGCAGGAGGTGGCCGATGCGGCGGCGGACGTCATGGGCGAGCTGCGGGTCGCCCGCGGCCATGTACTGGTTCTCGTAGTACGGCAGCAGCGTCCGGTACTCGGAGAGCGCCGCCGTCGGCTGGCCCAGCTGTTCCAGGCACTGGGCGGCCTCATAGCGGTGGCGCAGGGACTGCGGGTCGGCGTGGCCCGCCTCGGCGGCGCGTTCGTCGGCGAGGCGCCGCAGTTCGGGCAGTGCGCGCCGGTACTGGCCGTCGTCCAGGAGGGTGGCCGCGTACTGCTTGCGCAGGGTACGGACGACCGGGGAGTGTTCGCCGTGCTGTTCGGCGGCGGCGGGCAGGATGCCGCCGAGGATGTCCACGGCCTGGGTGATGCGGCCCTCCCCGAGCAGCCGTTTGACCTCGTCCACGGCGGCGGCGACGTCGGCCTTCTCCGCGGCGGGCGCGGGCGGTGCGGCGGGGGCGGGCTGGGGCGCGGGAGTACGCGCACGGTCCGGCCAGGGGGCGTGCGGGCGCAGGAAGGGACGCGTGGGGTCGAGGGACGCCCCGGTGGGCGTGCCCCGCGACGGCAGCAGCAGTGTCAGGTGCTCGTAGACCTCCTGGGCGGAGGCGGGGCGGTGCTGCGGGTCCTTGGCGAGCAGGCGCAGCACCAGCGCCTCCAGGGCCTCGGGGACCTCCTGGCGGACCTGACGCACCGGCACCGGTGCCTCGTAGAGATGCCGGTGCAGCACACCGAGCACCGTCGAGCCCGCGAAGGGCACGTCGCCGCTGAGCAGTTCGTGCAGCAGCACACCGAGCGCGTACAGGTCCGTGTACGGGCCGACCACGCCGCCCATCGCCTGCTCGGGGGCCATGTAGGCGGGCGAGCCGATGGGCGAACCGGTGTGCGTCAGGCGCGTGGTGTCACTGTCCATGACGGAGGCGACGCCCAGGTCGAGCACGGTGACCGTGCCGTCCTGCTTCACCATCACATTGCGCGGCTTGAGGTCGCGGTGGACGATCGGCACGGCGTGCACCGCGCTCAGCGCGGCACACAGCTGCGCGGCCACCGACACCGCCCACTGCCACGGGTACGGAGAGTGCTCGGCGAGGTGGTCGCCGAGGTCGGCGCCGTCGACGTACTGCATGACGAGGAACAGGTCGCCGTCCTCGCTGCCCGCATCGTGCACGGTGACCAGGCCCGGATGGTCGACCTGGGCCGTCACACGGCACTCGCGCACGAAGCGGCGGCGCAGCTCGTCGGCCTCCTGGCCGGCCACCTTGTCCGGGCGCAGGAGTTTCACCGCGACCCGCCGGTCCAGCCGCTTGTCGTAGGCCGTCCAGACCTGCCCCATGCCGCCCTGCCCGATGAGCGTGGACAGTTCGTAGCGGCCGGCGACGACACGTTTCGCCGTCACGCTCACCTGCCGCCTTCGCTGTTGCCGCGGTCCTGACCGTCGTTGGCGCCGCCCTGGCCGCCGTCGCTTCTGCGCAGATAGTCGCTGAGTTCGTCGAGCTCGGCGCGCACCTGGTCGATACGGGCGGGCCCGGGGTGCTGCGGCGGCTGCGCCGGGGGCATCTGCGCCGGGGGCATCTGCGGCTGGGGCATCTGCGGCTGGGGCTGCGGCACCGGCGTGTGCCCGTACGGCGACGTGGGCTGCGGGTAGCCGTACGGGGCGGGTGCGCCGCCCGGCGGCTGCATCGGCATGACGTGGGGCGGCTGCGGGCCGTACGCCCCGTACTGGCGCAGATGTTGATGGTGGCGGACGTCCACGGTCAGGTAGTACCCGGCGGTGGCGACGCCCAGGAACAGGAGCCCCAGAAAGGCGGCATCGGTCCGGAGGTCCTCCTCCGGCAGCTCACCGATCACCATCAGGAGGGCGAAGGACACGGGCATGCACACCCAGGCCAGCAGCCAGTCGAAGAAGCGTCGGCGCAGGACCGCGACCCGGAACAGCGGCACGCAGGCCAGCAGTCCGCACGACAGGAAACCGGCCGCAGCGATCAGCACACGCAGGTAGATGACCGTTTCTTTGGTGCGGTGGGGCGGCGCCGCGCCGTGGCCGTACATGACTGCTCCTGGACCGGTGTAGCCGATGGGACGAGTGGTGCGGGTCCGCGAGTCTGCGCGGAGCAGAACGCGGTGGGGAGTCCGAGCGTATAGGCCGACGGGGACAACCGGTCCCGGTGTGTACCGAACCGTTGTCGTCCCGGCGGCCCCGCACTCCCCCGTGCTCCCCCGCGCGGAGGGCGCGGGGGCCGCACGAGGTGACGGTCAGCCGCCGCACTGCCGCAGCATCATCTCCTTGTCGGCGGTGGTCACCGGCATCTCGTACTTGACGGCGACCTGGGCGAAGCGGACCGCGTACGCGCACCGGATCTGCTTGCTGGGCGGCAGCCAGGACGCGGGCCCGGAGTCGCTCTTGGAGGAGTTGGTGCTGCCGTCGACCGGGATGAGGTTGAGTGGGTCGTTTATGTCGGCACCCGTAACTGTCTCACCGAGCTTCCAGTTATGTAGGCGTTCAGCTCGCCTCATACGGAGAGGGTGGTGTGTGTGTGACGGACTCTGGAGAATCCGACGCCGATTCGGAAGCGATGGTGCTGCTGCACAGGACCACGGCAGGCGGGACGTCCCCCGCCGATCCACTCCCCTTCGACGGAGATTCGGTGCTCCGACGAGCCGGTGCTGACGAGGGCAGGCCCTTCATCCTCGGCCCGGACGGCAGCTACGACCGCGACCTGAACCGCTTCCTGCGCGACCTGGAGAGCTGGGGCGTGCGGGCGGAGAACAGCCGGATCGCGTACAGCACCGACGTCATGCTCTACTGCCGTTTCCTCCACGAGTCCCGCGGCGGCAAGTCGATCTGGGACACGGACGGCGCCGATCTTCGCGCGTACAAGTCCGTACGGCTGCACGGCGACGGTCCGGGCAAGGTGTCCGCGGCGACCTGGAACCGTTCCATCGCGGCGCTCGACAAGTGGGTGCAGTGGTCGCTGTACGAGGAACTGCTGCCTGCCGAGCCGTTCCGGTACATCGACAAGACCGTGATCTCCCCTCAGGGGCCGAAGCGGGTACGGGTCAACGCCGACGCCGAGCCCGAGGTGCCCCAGCAACCGATCCGGTTCCTGTCGCACGAGGACTTCATGCTCTGGCGGGACGTCGGCCTGAGGGGGCTGCTGCCGAACGGCTCCCCGGACTCCAGGTGGCGGGGGCGCAACGGCGAACGCAATGCCCTCTTCGCCGACCTCCTGATCTGCACCGGCATGCGTCTGGGCGAGGCTGCCGGCCTTCTGACAGCGGAACTGCCACCGGTCACCGGCAGACGTGTGGTCGGCGACATCACCGTCCCGGCCGCCGTGGCGAAGCGCAACAAGGCACGGACGGTGTACGCACGCCCCCGAGTAGTACGCGACCTGCACCACTACCTCGCCATCGAGCGTGACGAACTGGTGCAGCGACGGCGTGTCGAGGGCGTGTACGAGGCGTATACGGACCGGTTGCCGGTGCGCCGGGCGAACCGCCACGCGCTGGCGGTCGAGGACGGCACCACCTGGTCGTACTCGCGGATCGGTACAACGGACCGGGTGCGGCTCGTGCAGGTCGACGGCCAGGGGTCGGCGATTGGGCCCCTGTGGCTGTGGCTGGGCGAGAACGGTCTGCCGCTGCGGAGCGGTACCTGGCAGTCGGTCTTCCGGCGGGCGAACGAGCGATGTGCGGGCTTCGGGCTGGACTTCGACGTCCACCCGCACACCCTGCGGCATTCCTTCGCGGTGCACATGCTTGGCCTGCTGCTGCGGCAGACCGTCCGGGCGCTCGGCATGCAGGAGGACCGACGGTTCACGCACGCCGAGGTGAAGCGCCTGCTCATCGGCAATCCTCTGCGCAAGCTCCAGCTTCTGCTCGGTCACCGTCACGAGGCGACGGTCTACACCTATCTGGACGTGCTGGACGAGGCCCAGGAGATCGTGTTGGCGGCTCTCGACGACTGGGACGAACAGGCCGCCGCCATCGAGCAGGTCCGCCTGAACGTGGAGGAGGAGCGGTGAGCCCGCGCCGCGTCCGCTTTCCCTCCGCTGTCGACACCCCTGCGGCAGCGGACCCCGTACCGTCGATCGGCCCGGTCGTCTTCACCGTGGATCTGCACGGGAGCCCCGAACATATCGACCTGTCCGGGCTCCCGTGCCCGCGCCTCACCCGAGCCCTCGCCACCGCCCTGGCCGAGGTCATCAGCAGTCCCGGCACTCTGCGTTTGCGCAGTAGCGTCCGCTATGTCGCCAAACGGGTCCGGGAGTTCGTCGAGTTCACCGCTGCGGCTCTCCCTGATTCCGCCGCTGACCTGCGTCTGGGTGACCTGGAGCCCGATCTCCTGGACGCTTTCGAGCTGCACCTGATCGCTCAGTACGAAGAGGCGAGCAAGGAGCCGTACCTCGCCATGACGTACCTCGTGCGGCTGCTGAAGCAGGTCCACGAGGCTCACCCGGACGCCTTCGACGCCGCGTTCCATGCCCGCCTGGGATACACCTCGGCATCGGCCAACAGGGCGACGAAGCCGCTCGACGCGTATCCGTTCCCCGTGCTCGATGCCCTGGAGAGTGCAGCCCGGGATGACGTCGCCCGGATTCGCGACCGGATTCTGGAAGGCGAGAGACTCGCCGCCACCGGCCGCGACCCGCATCAACACGGCTGGGACCGGCTGGAGAACGTGCTGTGGCACATCCTGAATCATGGCCCGCTGACCGCTGACGACATCTCGTACAAGGTCTTGCGTCTTTTGGGCGGCAGGAAGGAACTCAACGGCCGCCTCCACCTCACTGCCCTGGACCTGGTGCCCTTCCTTCTGCTGCTGGCCTGCCAGACGGGCATGGAACCCGAGTGCATCCGGCAGTTGCGGTCCGACTGCCTGACAAGCCCTGCACGCGGTTACGTGAGCGTCGCCTACGTCAAGAGACGCTCGGCGGGCGCCACACACAAGACGGTCAGGGTCGCCGACGGCGGCTCCCTGCGCCTTCCCGGTGGCGTGATCCGACTGTCCCTGCGTCTGACGAAGCGGACCCGCGAGCTGATCGGAACCGATGCGCTCTGGTGCGATGTCACCGCGGCCGGGCAGCCTCGCGCGCCCTTCGACAGCCTCTACGGATGGTCGGCCTTCACCCAGGAATGGATGGCCAGGCACGGGCTCGACAACCTCACCGACCGCGGCGGCCTGCCGGTCGCCCTCGATCTGCGCCGGGTCCGCAAGACCGTCAAGTCCCGGCAGTACCTGCGCGCCGGCGGAGCACTGGAGGACTTCGCCTCGGGCCACACCCGGTCGGTCGCGGCGAAGCACTACGCGGACATCGACGCCCACAGCGAGACACACGAGCAGGCGGTGGAGGCCGGCCTCGCGCAGGCGCTCGGTGCCGCTCTGGCTCCGCCGGTGGTGCTGTCCGACGACGGCGACCGCCTGGACGACGGTGAGTCCGAGTTGAGCGATCAGGAGATCGAGTCCGCGCTGTCCGGCGAACGGGACGTGTGGCTCGCCTCCTGCCGCGACTTCTTCGCCTCCCCGTTCGCGCGCAAACCGGGTGCTGCCTGCCCGGTCCCGGCCTGGGGCTGCCTGGAGTGCCCGAATGCCGTGTTCACCAGCCGCCATCTGCCCAGCCTGCTGTCCTTCCTGGACTTCCTGGAGCGGCAGCGCGAGGAGTACCCGGCCACCGAGTGGAGCGCGCGGTTCGGGCTCGCGTGGGACCGCGTCGTCCACGGTGTCCGGGCCCGCTTCAATACCCGCCAGATCACCACGGCCCAGACCATCGCCGAGGCCGACGGCAACCGATTGCTCCTGCCCGCGTCGTTCCTGGAGGTCATCGCATGACTGCCGTCCCGAGGCCCAGGGCGGAGCAATCAGGCCCGTTGCCGTCCGAGAAGTCCGAGGAAGCCGAGAAGTTCGTACTGCCGAAGCGGCTCACGGTCGGCCTGCCGAGCCGGGGCCCGCTCCTCACCGACGACATCTGGGACCTGCGGTGTGTGCTTCCCCGTACCTGGCGGACCTGGCGGCTCGACTTCACAAAGGTCAGCGATCCGGTGACGCGACGCACAGCGAAGGAGTACGTCGCTTCCCGCCTCCACCGGGGCTCGCTGGGGCTGGGTCCGCTCAAGGCCACGGCGGCGGCCGGAGAGCTCCGCACCTTCGCCACCGTCGTCAGGGATCTACGGGAGGCGGGTGCCCCGCGGTTGTCCGACGTGAACCGCACCCACCTGGACACCGTGCTGAAGAAGTGGAAGAGCAGCCCGCACACTGCCACTCGTCATATCACCCTCCTCAAGCACCTGTCGGCGCACGGGCCGTTCCTGTCCGAAGACCGGCTGAGTCTCCTCCCCTGGAACGGCCGCAGTGCCTACGGCGTCGCCGGCGTGCAGCGGGTCAAGGGCGAGAACATCACGCCCCGCATCCCCGAGGAGGTCCTCGCGCCTCTGCTGCGGGCTGCGATCTTCTATGTGGAGACGGCGAGCGGTGACATTCTCGCCACTCAGGGAGAGATCGCTGCACTCGAAGCAGCGCGCAGGGGCCAAAACCTCGGCCATGGCCAGGCACGCGAGCGAGTACTGGCCTTCATCGCCAGGCGTCGAGCCGCCGGCCGGGGCATCCCCGCGGTTCCTCTTGCGGTCGCCCACACCGTGCCCGACGCTCTCGCCGTCGACGGAGTGCTGCAGAGCCCCAACCACAGCCTCGTCTCCCTGCTCGCCGGCTGCGGGAAGGCCGTACACCTGCGCGTGCTGACGGCCGAAGCCGGAGAGAGCCTCGGATACGAGGAGGGCGGCCTGGACACGCCGATGTCGACGTGGCCGGGCTCGGGTCGGCCGTGGCGATCCCGGCTCAGTCCCTTCACCCTGGCCAACGAGCTGTCGTTCCTGCGCACCGCGTGCTGGATCGTCATCGCCTACCTGTCGGGGATGCGCGACGCGGAAGTGCGTGAGCTGGGCCGTGACTGTGCGGTCACCGAGTTCGGAGCCGACGGACGGCCCCGGTACAAGATCCGCGGCAGGGTCTACAAGGGCAAGGGACGCAGGCTCGGTGGGGAGGAAGCCGAGTGGGTGGTCCTGGATATTGTGCACCGGGCCGTTGCCGTACTGCGGGAGATCAACGATGATCCCAGCCATCTCTTCGGCTACGACGGTGGTGGGCGCAACGGCCATGTCCTGCTGAGCAACATGCCCCGGCGCATCAGGGCCTTCCGGGACCACCTCAACGAGTTGTTCAGCACTCAGGACGGTCTCTATGTGCCGGTGCCTGACATGTTCCCGGTGGGGAATGTCCCGCCCCTGGAGGAGGCATCCCAGGGCGGCACTGAAGACGGGGCGGAGTCCACCGCCCTTCCTTGGGGCTTCGACACCCGGCAGTTCCGCCGGACCCTCGCCTGGCACATCGCCCACCAGCCGTTCGGCGTGGTCGCAGGTGCCCGCCAGTACAAGCACGCGGCAATCACCATGTTCGAGGGATACGCGGGAACCTCCGCCTCCGGCTTCGCGGACGAGGTCGCCGCAGAGGAAGCCGTCGCCAAGCTCGACTACGTCGAGGACCTCTACCACGACTGGAACGAGGGCGGGCGCTCCGCAGGCGGCGCCGCCCAGCGGATCGAGGCCGAGTTCGACCGCATCCGCAGCGAACTCGGCGACCTGCCAGGCGCAGTAGCGAGCCCCTCCCGGCTGCGGACGCTGCTGCACCACCTGACGAAGACCCTGCACCCCGGTGTCCTCAACGACTGCTTCTACCAAGCTGAGACTGCCGTCTGCCGCAAGCGCGCCAAGCCCCTGGGGCGTCCTGTCCCCATGCTCGGCATGTGCATGCGCTGCCCCAACTCACGCCGCACCGCCGTCCACATGCCCCGCCTGAAGCGAGCACGTGACATGGCCCAGGCCGAACTCGGTGAGGCCACTGGCCTTCCGCAGCTCCAGCAGCTCGCCATCACCGAACACCTGGCCACACTCACCCACCTGATCGCCGAGATCGACCACGAGGACACCCGACGATGACCGACTCCACGGACGAGACCCTCCGAGCCGCCCGCACCGCCTTCGCGCGCCTCGCCCGGGAGAACCCCGGCCCGACCGACATCGACCGCAGGATCATGCGCGCCTTCGAGCAGCTCATGCTCGGCCGACCCGAGATCACCGACGGCCGGACCTCGGCGGTGAACATCTGCGCCGAGGCTGGTGTCTCCCGGGCCTCGTACTACCGCTCACCGGTCTCGGCGGCGATCAAGGAAGTCCTCGGCGCCCCGCAGGCCAAGCGGCCCGAGGCCGACGAACTCAGGCAGGAGATCGCCCAGCTGAAGAAGACCATGCGGGAACTCCACAGCGACAAGGCCACCGAGATCCGGGAGCTGCGATCGACCCTCGCGGCGTACGCGAACCAGATCCAGATCCTCACGCTCCGCAACGCCGAGCTGGAGTCGGACGCGCGCCAACTGCGCCAAGCGCTGTCGGAGCAGCATCACAGCACAGTGACGCCTCTCCGGTGAAGCTCCACGGCTCCACAACCGACTTTCCACCACTCACGGGAGGCGTTCGAGCACTGGGTTCCAGGCGAACCAGTCCAGCACGTCGGCACCCAAGTCGTACGGAGCCCAGAGGAGCGCCCGCTCAACCTCGGGCAAGTCGTCATGGACGATGGCGGGAGCCTTCTCCATGAACTCGGAGAAGTCCATCTCATAGACAGAATTGAGACGCTCCACGAAGTCGGGGTCCGCCCCTCGAATACGGTCGATCGCGGCACGTGCACGAGGCTCCCATGCAGGCATCCCGAAGTGGTCGGACCCACCCATGCTCGATACCGCCGCCAGGAGCATGAACTCCTCGGACGAGAACTTCTCCTCCAGGAACATGAGGTAGTTGACACGTTGCTTTGCATGCTTCTTGATCTCACCCAGCGCGCCGAATCCGAACTGTGTCAGTGTGCCGGACGTTCCCGGCCAGATGAGTTCACGATCGAGGATGAGCCTCTCGAATTGCAGGAGCGCATAACTCGCATCGCTCCTCACGGCTTCAAGTGCCTGGTGATAGACCCATGTGTTCCGCGCGAACATGACGCCGTCATGCAGACCGTTGCGACGCCCCCGCGCCCCCGCGTGGGCGTCTTCGATGGGGCCGTTACGCCAGACCAGCTGGGTGATACCGACCGCAGCCGCGTTGGCGAGGTTGCCCGCCTCGGGAGTGACTCCGAGGGAAGCCAGGTGTTTCCGCGCATACGAGATGGCCGTCGCGTAGTCGAACTCGGTCTCTGTCACGAACCCCTCCAGTACTCAACTCCCCCGCGCCGGGCCGCGTCATGATCCTCGCTTCACCCGCTGCACTGATCCATCATCGCTCGCCTGTCCGCCGACGTCACCGAAAGCTCGTATTTCTCCGCCACCTGCGCAAACCGCACCGAGTACGAGCAGCGAATCGTCTTGTTGGGCGGCAGCCAGGACGCCGGTCCCGAGTCCCGTTTGGCGGAGTTCGTGGAGCCTGAGACTGGCAAAAGATTCAGCACATCGTTGGCGAAGCGCTGCCGCTTCGCCTTGTCCCAGCGTGCAGCACCCATCTGCCAGGCGTACGACAGCGGCACCACGTGGTCTATCTGCACCTCGGTGGCTTTCGACTTCTTCCAGGCGATGTCCTTGCCCGTGTACGGGTCGTACAGGTTCATCGACACGACCACGCAGTCCGAACCGGTACGGAACCTGACCTCCTGGCCATTGAGTTTCAGCAAGTCGTTCCGCGTGTCACAGCCATTCCGTGCCAGCGGCACGCCATCCGCTGTGTCCATCCAGGCGTAGCCGAACTCGTCACGGGCGTACCCCGTCTTCGGCCCCCGCCCCTTGGTGGACACCTTGGAGATCAGCTCATACGCCGCCGCCTTGTCCTCATCGGAGGAGATCGCGGCCAGGCCCGGCTTCGTTCCGTCAAGGTTGGCCAACGGGCTGGTTCCCTGCTCGCCAGAGATCGACGTGCCCTCGCCCGATGGGCCGTCCCCGTCAGGCAGGCCGCTTCCCGTGCAGCCCGCCAGGGCCACCCCGAGAGTCAGTACGGCACCGACGGCACGCCCACGAGCAGCCCGGCCCTTATGTCCCGTCACTTCCGTCCCCTTCATCGGCCATCCGGCGAGAGGCCGCCTCGCGTGAGACACCGCCCAGGCACTCGGCCACCTTGCCCCTGAGACACATCACCGTAAGACACCTAAGCCGCCAACATAAGGTCGTTGGCCAGTTGCTTGCGCTTGCTCTCCGGCCATCGGGCGGCGCCCATCTGCCAGCTGTAGGACAGCGGGACCACGTGGTCTATCTGCACCTCTGTGGCCTTCGCCTTCTTCCAGGCGATGTCCTTACCGGTGTACGGGTCGTACAGGTCCATCGCGACGACCACGCAGTCGGAACCTGAACGGAACTGCACGTGCCTCCCATGGAGTTTCAACAAGTCGTTCCGCGTGTCACAACCATTCCTGGCCAGCGGCACCCCGTCCGCCGTGTCCATCCACGCGTAGCCGAACTCATCCCGCTCGTAGCCCGTCTTCGGTCCACGACCTTTTGTGGTGAGCCCCTGGATGAGCTTGCGCGCTTTGGCCTTGTCCGCTTCCGACGTGAGCGCGGCGAGCCCCGGCTTCGTCCCGTCGGGATTCGTCAGCGGGCTCACCGCCTGGCCGGCGGCTGCGTCCGGTCGGGATCCTGCGGAATTTCCTCCCGGCTCCAGGCCATCACAGCCTGCGACGAACGCGGCGACGACGACGGCCGAAAGCACAGCATTCTTCCCGCGAGTCCGCAGGGGCCCGTGACTCATGTGCCTCTCACTATGCACAGCTGATCACACCCTGCATACGCTGCGAGAACAGCCCCATTACAGCGCGAACCATAGAGATAATCCGCGTGTCACACCCGTTCCTCGCGAAGGGGACGCCGTCGGCCGTGTCCTTCCAGGCATAGCCGAACTCGTCGCGGTCGTATCCGGTCCTCGGTCCGCGCCCCTTGGTCTTCACCGTCTCGATGAGTTCGCGTCCGGTGGTCCGGTCCGCCTCCCCGGTCAGCGGGGCGAGGCCCGGTTCGATGCCCTTCGGGTTCTCCAGGGGGCTGACGACCCGTCCGTCCGGGACCTGTGCCGTGCCGTCGCCCGCGCCGGGAGAACCGCCCTCCTCGAGGGCCTCGCAGCCGGCGAGGAGCAGCACGGCGGCGGCCAGCGCCGGGGCCGCGAGGCCGGTACGGCGCAGGACCCCGGGCGCGCCCTCGCGGCGCACCCGCCCGCCGGCCGCCCCCGCACGTCCCGCTCCGCCCCGCCGCACGCCCGCCGGGAAAGTTGTCGAGTGCCGCCTCACGGCGCCCCCTTTTCCTTGCACCTTGCACCCGTCCTCGAGCGGCCGGGATCTCACTGTCTCCACGGTAGCCAGCGAGAGGTCCAGACCACATCAGCACAAAAGGGGCATTCGTCGCGCGTTCCGCGTAGGGTCGGTGCTGAGTCACCCGGGAAGGAGCTCCGGATGGGCATCTTCGACAAGTTCAAGAGCAGCCGCGCGGCACAGGACAAGGCGAAGAAGGCCTCCGACGCCGCGGAGAAGAAGATCAACGAGAGGACCGGCGGCAAGTACGAGGACCAGATCGACGCCGGGCAGCGGCAGGCCGAGGAGCGGCTCGGCATGAAGCGGGACCAGGACCGGGACCGGGGCCAGGACCGCCCTGGTCAGGCGTAGCCCCCGGGCCCTCGCCCGGCCGCCGGACCGGAACACACCGGGAAACCCGGACGATCCGTCGTGTGCGGCCCGGCCCCGCGAGGGAGCCGGGGAGCCCGCACGACGGCGCCGCCGCACCGTACGTCACCACGACCCGACGTGACTCCAAGCCGGGAACCGCCCACGGACTCCCCTCCCCGTGGGCGGTTTCGCGCATCCGGGCAGCCCCGGGCACGGCAGGACCTGCCGGATCACGACCCCAGGATCGACGTCAGGAACTCCCCGACCCACGCCAGCAGCTCCCGGCCGACCAGCGGCTTCCCGCCCACCTTCGCGGTCTTCGGGCGGGGCACCAGCACCTGGTGCGCGGTCGGCTTGATGACCGTGCCGGGATAGAGCCGCTTGAGGCGCAGTTCCTGGGACTCGCGCAACTCCACCGGCGCGAACCGGATGTTGTTGCCCTGCAGGACGATCTCGCCGACACCGCACGCGCGGGCGAGCATCCGCAGCCCCGCCACCAGAAGCAGGTTCTCCACCGGTTCAGGCAACTTGCCGTAGCGGTCGACGAGTTCCTCGCGCACCGCCTTGACGTCCTCCTCCTTGTCGGCGGCGGCGATCGCACGGTACGCCTGGAGCCGCAGCCGCTCGCCGGGCGCGTAGTCGTGCGGGACGTGCGCGTCGACGGGCAGCTCGATCCTGACCTCGAGCGGCGGCTCCTCCTGGAGCTCACCGGTCTCCAGCTGGCGCCGGTAGTCCGCGACGGCCTCGCCGACCATCCGGATGTACAGGTCGAAGCCGACGCCCGCGATGTGGCCCGACTGCTCGCCGCCGAGCAGGTTTCCGGCGCCGCGGATCTCCAGGTCCTTCATCGCCACGTACATGCCCGCACCCATCTCGGTGTGCTGGGCGATCGTCGCGAGCCGCTCGTGCGCGGTCTCCGTCAGCGGCTTCTCCGGCGGGTACAGGAAGTACGCGTAACCGCGCTCCCGGCCGCGGCCGACCCGGCCGCGCAACTGGTGCAGCTGGCTCAGGCCGAAGTTGTCGCCGCGTTCCACGATCAGGGTGTTGGCGTTGGAGATGTCGATGCCGGACTCGACGATCGTCGTCGACACCAGCACGTCGAACTTCTTCTCCCAGAAGTCGACGACGACCTGCTCCAGCGCCGACTCCGACATCTGCCCGTGGGCGGTCGCGATGCGCGCCTCGGGCACGATCTCGCGCAGCCGGGCCGCCGCGCGGTCGATCGACTCGACCCGGTTGTGGATGTAGAAGACCTGTCCCTCACGCAGCAGTTCACGGCGGACGGCCGCACCGATCTGCCTCTGGTCGTACGGACCGACGAAGGTGAGCACCGGGTGGCGCTCCTCCGGCGGCGTGGTGATCGTCGACATCTCGCGGATGCCGGTGACCGCCATCTCCAGGGTGCGCGGGATCGGGGTGGCGGACATGGTCAGCACGTCGACGTTGGCGCGCAGCTTCTTCAGCTGCTCCTTGTGCTCGACGCCGAACCGCTGCTCCTCGTCGACGATGACCAGACCCAGGTCCTTGAATGTGGTCTCCGAGGAGAACAGCCGGTGGGTGCCGATGACGACGTCCACCGAGCCCTCCCTCAGCCCCTCCAGGACCGCCTTGGCCTCCGTGTCGGTCTGGAAACGGGACAGCGCCCGCACGTTCACCGGGAACTGCGCGTACCGGTCGCCGAACGTGCCGAAGTGCTGCTGCACCAGCAGCGTCGTGGGGACGAGGACGGCGACCTGCTTGCCGTCCTGGACGGCCTTGAACGCGGCCCGCACCGCGATCTCCGTCTTGCCGTAACCGACGTCGCCGCAGATCAGCCGGTCCATGGGGACCGTCTTCTCCATGTCCTCCTTGACCTCGGCGATGGTGGTGAGCTGGTCGGGCGTCTCCACGTACGGGAAGGCGTCCTCCAGCTCGCGCTGCCAGGGCGTGTCGCCGCCGAAGGCGTGCCCGGGGGCCGCCATGCGCGCGCTGTACAGCTTGATCAGGTCGGCGGCGATCTCCTTGACGGCCTTCTTGGCGCGGGCCTTCGTCTTGGTCCAGTCGGCGCCGCCGAGCCGGTGCAGGGTGGGTGCCTCACCGCCGACGTACTTGGTGATCTGCTCCAGCTGGTCGGTGGGGATGTAGAGGCGGTCGCCGGGCTGGCCGCGCTTGGCGGGGGCGTACTCCACCACCAGGTACTCGCGGGTCGCGCCCTGCACCGTGCGCTGGACCATCTCGATGTAGCGGCCGACGCCGTGCTGCTCGTGGACGATGTAGTCGCCCGGCTCCAGGGTGAGCGGGTCGATGGTCTTGCGGCGCCGGGCCGGCATCCGGGCGCCCTCGCGGCCGGATGCCTTCTGGCCGGTCAGGTCGGTCTCGGTGAGCACCACGAGCCGGAGCACGGGGTCGACGAAGCCGTGGTCGATGCAGCCGCAGGCGACGTGCACGAGAGACGGGGCGATCTCACCGAGGTCGCCCGTCCCCGCCTTCCCCTCGGCCCCGGCCAGGCGGGCCGGGATGCCCTCGCCGCCGAGCACCTCCACGGTGCGGGCCGCCGGGCCGTGGCCCTCGGTGACGAACACCGTGCGCCAGCCGTCGGCGAGCCAGCCCTTGGTGTCGGCGAGCGCCCGCGCGGTGTCGCCCCGGTAGCTCTCCGGGGCGTGCATGCCGAGGGTGAGGGTGTCCGACCCCCCCGCCCCGGCGTCGTCGGACGCGAACGTCTCGTCGGCGGCGAACGGCGACACCGACCACCACATCGTCCCCAGCTCGCGGGCCCGCTCACGGACGTCCACGAGGGACCGCAGGGAGGCCGCGCCGACGTCGATGGGTGCCTCGCCGCCCTGGGCGGTGACCGCCCAGGACGCCTGCAGGAACTCCTGCGAGGTCGCGACCAGGTCCGCCGCACGGGTCCGCACCCGCTCCGGGTCGCACACCACGCCCATGCTGCCCTCGGGCAGGACGTCGAGCAGCAGTTCCATGTCGTCGACCAGGACCGGCGCGAGGGACTCCATGCCCTCGACCGCGATCCCCTCGGCGATCTTCCCGAGCAGCTCGCCCAGCTCCGGGTGCTGTTCGGCCAGCACCCGCGCGCGCTCCCGTACGTCCGCGGTGAGCAGCAGTTCCCGGCAAGGCGGGGCCCACAGACCGTGCTCGGCGATCTCCAGGGACCGCTGGTCGGCGACCTTGAAGTAGCGGATCTCCTCGACGTCGTCGCCCCAGAACTCCACCCGGAGGGGGTGTTCCTCGGTGGGCGGGAACACGTCGAGGATGCCGCCGCGTACGGCGAACTCGCCACGCTTCTCGACCAGTTCCACACGCGCGTACGCGGCGGCGGCGAGCGCCTCGACGGTCTCGTTCAGGTCGGCGCTCCCCCCGGTCCGCAGCGCGACCGGCTCCAGCTCGCCCAGGCCCTTGACCTGCGGCTGGAGCACGGACCGTACGGGCGCGACGACGACCGACACCGGGCCCGTATCCGGGTCGTCCGCGCGGGGGTGCGCCAGCCGGCGCAACACGGCCAGGCGGCGTCCCACGGTGTCGCTGCGGGGGCTGAGCCGCTCGTGCGGCAGCGTCTCCCAGGACGGGTACTCCACAACCCCCTCCGGCGGAAGCATGGAGCGCAGGGCCGCCGCCAGGTCCTCCGCCTCCCGGCCGGTCGCCGTCACGGCCAGCACCGTACGGCCGGTCTCCCGGGCGAGGGCGGCGATCGCGAACGGGCGGGCGGCGGAGGGACCGACCAGATCGACGTGCATGCGGTTGCCGTCGGCGGCCGCCGAGATCGCTTCCGCGAGGGCGGTGTCCTTGACGACGGCGTCCAACAGACCGTGCAGGCTCATTCGGGGCGCTTCCATCCGGAGGTGTGCAACACGACAGGCCCGACACGCGCCGCGGGCCGGGGGTCTCCAGCGTACGACGCCCGGACGCCGCGCCCCGCCGGGCGGCGTCCGGGGACGGCGGACGGCATGGGCGGCGGACGGAGCACGGCCCCGGGCGGCGGACGGCGACGGACAGCCCTCCTCGAACCACCCGTGTCGCTACAGCCGGTAGATCGTTGATACTACCGTGACTACAGAAAGTTACGGAGACGTGCTGTTCTCATCGGCACGCCACAACGAACAGACACGTCTGGACGGACTCACCCGGGCCCTGGACCCGGTCTCCTTCCAAACCCTGCACGACCTCGGTGTCGGACCCGGCTGGCGCTGCCTCGACGTCGGAGCGGGGACCGGTACGGTCAGCACCTGGCTGAGCCGGACCATCCACGGACCGGTCACCGCGGTCGACCGCGACATCACGTTCCTGGCACGGAAGCGGTCCCACCTCGATGTCGTCCACGCGGACATCAACCACACCGACTTCCCTCCGGGCGAGTTCGACCTCGTCCACGCCAGGCTGTTGATGATGCACCTGCGGCAGCGGGAGGAGCTGCTGCCCCGCATGCTGTCCTGGGTGCGGCCGGGAGGGCTGCTGGTGCTCACCGACGGTGTCTCACTGCACCCCGAGCAGTACCACCATCCCGCCTACCGCGAGGTGATGACGGGGCACTTCCGCATGATGGCGAACGTGATCGGCAGCGACCTCCACTTCGCCTCCCGGTATCCGCAGATCCTCACGGACCTGGGACTGGCCAAGGTCGGTCTGCTCGCGCACCACCCGATCATCGGGATGAACCCGGGGTTCGCCACCTTCGTCGCGCACACCATCGAGCAGTCCGAGAGCCATCTGCTGGCCGACGGGATCTCCCAGGCCACGATGGACGAGGCCGTCGCCCACGTGCGCCGGCCCGAGACCCGGGAGATGTTCATCGCGATGCTGACCGCGTGGGGACACAGACCGCACGCGGCCGACCGGTAGGCCCCCGCCCCTGCGCCACACCTATGTGCCGCACCTCTGCGTCACGCTCCTGCGCTCCGCCCTGCGCTCCGTGTCGAGTCCTCCCGCATTCAGTGAAAGCAAGCCCCGTATCAGATGATCACAGTCCCTCCTTACGTTCCACCCCCCGGCCCCTCGCCCGGACTCGACCGGCGCATCACCGAGTTCACCTCTTCCTGCACCCGCATGCTCCTGGCGAACGACGGCCTGACGACCGTCCTCCTCGAAGCGGCGGCGAGGGCTCCCCTGCACGTCCGGATCACCCACACCGCCCGGCTGTCCGCGCATGCCCTCGACGACTCCGGCTCCCGGAGCGCACTGGGTCTTGAGGCGGGCCGGCCGTGCCTGCTGCGCCGGACCCGGCTGGTCACCCCCGGCGGGGTGCCCGTCTCCGCCAACGTCGTGGTCGCCGTGGCCGGCCGCGACGCGGACGTGGACGCGGCGATGATGGCCCCGCAGCCCCTGGGGTACGCGCTGGCCGGCCGGGGCTGCCGACTGGAGCGGCGCCTGCTGCATGTCGGCCACGCCGCCTGGCCCGAGGAACCGGACAGGACCTGCGCGTCCAAGACGTACGTGATGTACCACGCGGGCGGACCGCTGATCTTCGTACGGGAGACCTTCAACCCCGCCTACTTTCCCGCCGGCACGGACGGGGCGGCCACCGCGCATGAGGCGTGCCCGGCGAACGACCCGGCCCGGCCGGGACCTTGAAGAGGCCCGGCCTGCGGGACCGGCCTGCCCGATCCGCCCGGTCCGCCCGGTCCGCCCGATCCGCGGGACCGGCAGGACCGGCAGGACCGGCAGGCGGGGGCCGGGCCGGACGCCGCCACGGGGACTGCGGCCGCCGCCGGCACCCGCACGCACGAAGCCGCCCGGCGCCGGTGGCCCTCCTGGGCTTCCCGGCGCCGGGCGTTCCCCCGCAACCCCGTGTGCGGTGGCCGGTCGCGGCCGCTTCGCCGGGTGGCTGCGCGAAGTCACCGCCGGCCGCCCGGAACCGCGGCTACTCCGTGGCGATCGCGTTCAGGACGTTCATCCGGCCCGCCCGGAACGCCGGGACCAGCGCCGCGAACAGCCCCACGAACGCCGAACCGATGAACACACCGATGATCGTCGGCCACGGGATCTCGAGGACCTTCAGGCCCTCCAACGCGAGGAGCTGCTGGGCGGTGGCACCCCAGCCCATGCCGAGCCCCAGACCCAGCAGGGCACCGAAGAGGGCGATGACGACCGACTCCAGACGGATCATGCGGCGCAGCTGGCGACGGGAGAGGCCGATGGCCCGCATCAGGCCGATCTCCCTCGTCCGCTCGACCACCGACAGGGCCAGGGTGTTCACCACACCGAGAATCGCGACGACGATCGCCAGGGCCAGCAGGCCGTAGATCATGTTCAGCAGCTGGCCGATCTGGTCCTTGAGCGCTTCCTTGTAGTCGGTCTGGTCGCGCACGGTGTACTGCGGATAGTCGTGCAGCGAGTCCTTCAGCGCCGTGTACGCGGCGTCCTGCTGCCCCTCCTTCGCCGTGGCGAAGAGCAGCGTGTCCAGCGGCATCCGGTCGGCCGGGACGTACTTCGCGAGGGTGTCGATCGACGTGTACATCGCACCCGCGTCGACCACGGCGTCGCTGCTGGTGATCGCCCGGACGGTCAGCTTGCCGGTCGACCCGTCCTTGAACGCGATGTCGATCGTCGATCCGAGGCTGATGCCGTGGTCCTCGGCGAACTTCTCGTGGACGGACATCGAGTCGGGCCGGTAGGCGTCGGAGAGCTTCCCCGTCACCGTCTCGACCCGCAGGTCGGTGGCGTACGTCGGGTCGGCCGCCGTGATCGCCGTGTCCTCGAGCGTCTTGCCGTCGGGCGTGGTGAAGTCCGCCTCGGTCCACTTGTACTCGGTGACGCGCTCCAGCTCGGGGGTGTCCTGCACCGCCTTCACCGCCTGCGGGGTGAGCAGTTGGCCGCTGTCGGACTGGATGATGAAGTCCGTGCCGACGGTTTTGTCGAGCTCGTCGGTGGCGGAGGCCACCATGGACGAGCCGACCACCGACAGGCATGCCACCAGGGCCAGCCCGATCATCAGCGCGGCACCGGTGGCGCCGGTGCGGCGCGGGTTGCGCAGCGCGTTGCGCTCGGCCATCCGCCCCACGGGACCGAAGACCCGCAGCACGACGACGCCCAGTACCCGGACCACACCGCTCGCGAGCAGCGGGCCGATGAGTACGAACCCGACCAGCGACAGCACCACACCCAGGCCCAGCCACATCGAGCCCTCCGTGGCCTTTTCCGCCGCCGAGGTGAGGTACAGCGCGAACGCGCCGGCCGCGGTCAGGAACGTGCCGATGCCACCCCGGATCCAGCCGGCCCTCGCGTCCGCGGGGGCGCCCGCGTCGCGCAGTGCGGCCATCGGGGAGATCTTCCCGGCCCGCCGCGCGGGCAGGTAGGCGGCCAGGACGGTGACCACGACACCGAGGAGCAGTCCGATCGCCGGAGTCGTCCAGGCGACCGTGAGGTCGTCCGTGGACAGTTCCATGCCGATCGAGCCCATGAGCTTCATCAGCCCGACCGCGAGCCCGACACCCGCGGCCACCCCGAGCACCGAACCGACGACGCCGAGGAGCAGCGCCTCGATCAGCACCGAGCGGTTGACCTGCTTGCGGGAGGAGCCGATGGCCCGCATCAGGCCGATCTCCCGGGTGCGCTGGGCGACCAGCATGGAGAACGTGTTGATGATCAGGAAGATGCCGACGAGGAACGCGATCCCGGCGAAGCCGAGCATCGCGTACTTCATGACGCTCATGAAGCCCTCGACGTCCTGCTGCCCGGCCTCCGCGCTCTCCTCCGCGGTCAGCACCTTGTAGTCGCCGCCGGCACCGCCCAGGGCTGCCAGGACGTCCTTCTTCAGCTGCGCGTCACTGACGCCGTCGGCCGCCGTGGCGTTGACGTTGGTGAAGACGCCGCTCTCACCGATCAGGGCCTGCTGGGCGGTCTTCGTGTCCAGGAAGAAGATCGCGGCGCCGGGGTTGGTGACGGTGAAGTCGGCGATGCCGGAGATCTTCGCGGTGTGCGTGCCGACCACGCTGATCACGCCGATCTCGTCACCGAGCTTCAGGCCGTGCTTGTCGGCGGTGTCGGAGTCGACGAGGACCTGGTCGGAGCCCTGGGGCTCCGCACCGGAGGTGATCTTCATGGTGCGGGCGTCGTTGGCGGTCCAGTTGCCGACGATGGTCGGCCCGCCGCTGGTGGGTGAGAGGCTCTCCTTGTCGCCGTCGACGACGGTCAGCGAGGTGGAGTGCAGCGCCCCCTCCGCCGTCTTCACGCCCTCCACGTCCCGCACATCGGCGAGCACGGAGGCCGGTACGGTCGGCGGCTTGCCGTTGTCGGAGGTGGTCTCGCCGCCGTCGGAGGCGTCCTTGGCGCTGACCGTGACGTCCGACGCCGTGGCCGCGAACAGCTTGTCGAACGTCGTGGACATCGTGTCCGTGAACACGAGCGTCCCGCACACGAACGCCACCGACAGCAGCACCGCCACCGCCGACAGCGCCATCCGCCCCTTGTGCGCGAGGAAGTTGCGCATCGAGGTCTTCAGGATGGTCATGACGTACGCCCCCGAGCGTCGAAGTCCTTCATACGGTCCAGGACCTGCTCGGCCGTCGGCTTGTGCATCTCGTCGACGATGCGTCCGTCGGCGAGGTACAGCACCCGGTCCGCGTAGGAGGCGGCGACCGGGTCGTGCGTGACCATCACGATGGTCTGGCCCAGGTCGTCGACCGAGCTGCGCAGGAAGCCGAGCACCTCGGCGCCCGCGCGCGAGTCGAGGTTGCCGGTCGGCTCGTCACCGAAGATGATCTCCGGCCGGGCCGCCAGCGCCCGCGCCACGGCGACGCGTTGCTGCTGCCCGCCGGAGAGCTGGGTGGGCCGGTGCTTCAGCCGGTCGGCGAGCCCGACGGTCTCCACCACCCGGTCCAGCCACGGCTGGTCCGGCTTGCGGCCGGCGATGTCCATGGGGAGCGTGATGTTCTCGATGGCGTTCAGCGTCGGCAGCAGGTTGAACGCCTGGAAGATGAACCCGATCCGGTCCCGGCGCAGCCGCGTGAGCTTCTTGTCCTTCAGCCCGGTGATCTCGGTCTCGTCCAGGTAGATCTGCCCGCTGGTGACGGTGTCGAGCCCGGCCAGGCAGTGCATCAGCGTGGACTTGCCGGACCCCGACGGGCCCATGATCGCGGTGAACCGGCCGCGGGCGATGTCCACGTCGACGTGGTCCAGGGCGACAACGCGGGTCTCACCGGACCCGTACGCCTTCACGACCTGCCGCGCCCGCGCGGCAACGGCCGTACGCCCACCAGTTCCTTCGTGCTGGGGAATGGTTACAGCCGATGTCACGGTAAGTCTCCTATGTCGGTCAGCAGATGGGAAAGCGGTGCCCGCGCGACCGCCTCCATGTCCGGTGGCCGCTTCGTGCGCGTTCGTTCGACGTGATTCAGTCTGGCGGCGGGGAGGGCCGAACGCCCTGGTGCCCGGCGCAGTCTTCTCCTGGGGAAAACCCCACCCCCGATGGTGTGTTCCGCCGCCCCCAGCGGCGTAAAGCCAGATTAAGGACGCCCCCCGCCCCGTCTCGTCCTCCGCCGGTACGAACTCTCCCCGAGCCGTAGTACGGAGGTACCCCTAGGGGCTCTCCACCGATAGGCGGAGCCCTTCTCAGGGTTGTCTCCTCCCGACGTCCCGGTCAGCCTCCACCCTCACGCCACGTCAGGGTCAAGTACGGGCCGGGTGAGTCGGGGATGCCGGCGCGGGTGGTGCCGTCGGCCCGGCGGGCAGCGGTGAAGGCTCCGCTGCGGGCGCCTGCCCGGCCGACGGGGCGGGCGGGGGCAGGGCGGGGGCAGGGCGGGCAGTCGGAGGCCGGTATCACCGGTGGATGACCGACGCGGCCCCGCACGTCGTGGCGGAGAGCGGCGAAGAGCTCCGGGCCATACCGGGCTCGCTCCGCGAAACGCGGCATGCCGGGGCGCCGTGCGAAGGAATGACTTCGCACGACGCCCCGGCACAGCGCTCAGCCGACCGGCGTCGACACCGCGCCGATACCGTCGATGGCCACCTCGACCAGGTCCAGGGCTTCGGATACCACTGCGGGATGCGAGCCCTCCCCACTCCTTTTGGGGGTGCCGGTCAGGATGGGTCTCCGGGACGGAGCGGCAGCATGATGGACACGTACACGTACGTTGACGCGGCCGCGGCCGCGTCGACGGGGCCGGTCAAGGTGTCGGCGAGCTTCGCGAAGAGCGGGGGGTACGCCGGGGTCGCGGTCGGATACCGCTTCAGGCGCCGACGGCGGTCTGCTCGGGAACGACGAGATCGAAGAACCCCCAGTGCGATCCGACGGGCAGAGTGCCCGACAGAATCCGGCCGCACTTCTGCGTGACGATGTGCGAGGAGCCCCGGTGCTGGCTTCCGGCATGGCTGTCGCGGAAGAAGCGCTGCAACACGCCGTCCCGCATGACCTGAGCACCCGCGAAGCGATGCACCAGCTGACTGATCTCCAGCGCGGTCCGGGTGGCGAGGCTGCAGGCGAGCCGCGACATCGTCTCCTGCTCGTCGTCGAGCGGGGCCTGGGCCGCGAGCGTCGACTCGTTGTCGCGCCAGGTCTCGCGCAGCAGCGCCATGGTGCCCCGGACGTGCGAGAAGTGCCGTGCGTACTCCGCGAAGAACTCGTCACTGGTGACCGGGGACCCCGCTGCGGGGTCCTTGCGCTGCGTCAGCTCACGCAGTTCGTCGAGCATGCGCCGCCCGACCCCCTGCGACCAGGCCGCCTGGTGCAGGCCGGCCAGCAGAGCAGGACTCAGGCCCTGCAGGGAACGGCCCCGCCGGGCGTGCTCCGGGCCGGGGCGGAAGACGTAGGTGTCCTTGATCAGCAGGTCCTCGGCCCGGTAGTCGAGGCTCGCGGTCGCCCGCAGCCCGAGCATGTCCCAGTTGTCGCTGATCCGCAGGGCGGCGCGGGGAACCAGGCAGACCAGCCTCTCTCCCGTCCCCTGGACCGTCACCGCGAGATTGAGGTGCGTGGCCATGGACACCCCGGCCGCGAACTGCCAGGCCCCGCTCACCCGGTAGCCGCCGTCCTCCCGTACGGCCTGGCCGGTGAACGACGTGGACTGCCCCGCCACCAGGGGGAACATGTCCTTGGTGAAGAGTTCGGTCACCGCCTCGTCGCCCAGGTACGCGGCCGCGGCCGCCGTCTCGCTCGCCACGGCGCGCACCAGCCACCCCAGCGAGGAGTCGGCGTGCGACAGCTTCTCCATCACCTGCAGGATCTGCAGGGGAGACGCCTCCATGCCGCCGAGTTCGGCCGGCACCATCAGCTTGAAGACTCCGCTGTCGCGGAGCGCGTCCTGCACCACCGGAGTCGGACGCCGCAGGCGCTCGCCGTCCGCGGCCTCGCTCTGCAACAGGGTGTAGATCGCGTCCAGTTGCTTCAGCAGCCCGGAGAAGTCCTCGTTCACCTGGGTCTGGACCGTCATGACCGGCTCCTCTCCGACCGCGCACCGCCGCCGGCGGTCTCGCTCTCCTGGGCCAGGGCGCTCCACTGACCGCGGTAGAAGAGCAGGGGGTTGGTGTCGTCCTGCTGGCCGTAGGACATCACGCGCCCGAGGACCAGGACGTGGTCCCCGCCGTCGTAACCCGCCCACGGAGTGCACTGGAAGTACGCCAGCGAACCGTTGATCCGCGGCGCGTTGTCGTCGTCGACCCACTCGATGAGGTGGGCGTCCTGCGGCTTGCCCGCGAAGTGGAGGGCGGTGCCGAGCTGGTTGTCGCCGAGCACGTTGACCGCGAAGGGCCGCTCGAGCAGATAGGTCAGGGCCCGCGAGTTCCGCTGCATCGAGACCAGCAGCAGCGGCGGATCCAGGGACACCGAGGTGAAGGAGTTCACGGTGACGCCGTAGTAGCTGTCGCCGGACTGGTACGTGAGCACGACGACGCCCGTGGCGAAGTTGCCCAGGGTGTTGCGAAGCAGGCGGGGATCGGCGAGCGAGGGGACCGCGACGCTCGACGCGAGGGTCTTCGCGTCGGCGGCCTTCTCATAGATCTCGGAGTCCCACATGATGTCGGTCATCCCGAACCTCCTGGAAATCGTGGGTTCGGCCCCTGCGGGCCGGGGTGGGCCGGCGGCCACGTGCCGTGGGGCCGTGGCCGCCGGCGGGGGTCAGACGGCCTCTTCGACGGCTTCCTCACCCGCGACGAACGTGGTGCCGGTGCCTTCGGGCAGCAGGCTCCGCAGGACCGGGTAGGCGGCCAGGGCCAGCACGAACGACACCAGGAAGCCGAGGGCGAAGACGTCGGTGGCCATCAGGACCGTGCCGACGGCGGCGGACAGCACCAGCGTGATGACGCCGGCCCAGTTCCACTTCTCCACCCGGTGGGTGGCCCGGTCGTACCGCGCGCGCCGCACCAGGTAGTAGTCCGCGATCATCACGCCGCACATGCCGAGCGTCATGGAGCCCAGGTACGCCAGGTAGGCGGCGAACTGCTCCAGGATGCCGGCGGCGATCATCACCAGGGCGATGACGTTTCCGATCACCACCATCGCCGCCCGGCCAGGCTTCCACCCGGTCAGGGAGTCGATCAGGTTGACCAGCGACAGCGAGCCCGAGTAGGCGTTGATGGCCTGTGCCTTCGCCTGGGCGGCGTAGATGGTGATGAAGCCCATCCAGCCGGCGAAGATGACGAAGAAGGCACCCGTGTTCTCCATGACGTACGTGCTGCCCGCGGCGCCGGCCGCTTCCTCGCTCAGGCCGGCGTCGTTGGCCATGAGGTGGTCGATGACCTCGGGCATGCCGCCGATGAACACCGGCGAGAAGGCCGGGTCCTGCACGGCGACCTGGCCCACGTGACCGACGAACGTGTAGTGCGTCAGGGCCGATCCGGTGGCGACCACCTTGGCGCCCTTGACGTAGAAGCCGGCGTCGGTCTCCTTGGTGACCCGGATGAAGACGTCCTTGCCCGCGTCCGCGCCCATACCGCGGTCCACCGGGGGGTTCATGATCGCGTGGTTGATGTACCACGTCTTCTCCTGGGCCTTGCGGTACCAGTTGCGCGCGTTGTCCTCGAACCCCCGGTAGAACTCGGCGTTGGCGCCGAGGGTGCCGAGGAAACAGCCCTTGTAGTCGGGGGAGCGGCCCATCCAGCCCCAGGCGATCTTCTGCCACTCGGCGATGGCGTCGCGGGAGGCCACCTGCTCCTCGACGCTCTTGGGCGCCTGGTAGAAGCGGTGGGTGAAGCCTCCCCCCTCGGTGGGCGCGGTGAGGATGCCCTTGCGCGCCGGGTCGTGCAGGGCGTCGTACATGCGAGCGATCATGCGGGCGGAGTTACGGAAGGCGGGGTGCTCGGCAATGTTCTCCACCCGCTCCCCGTAGATCCAGACCTCGCGGCCGTCATTGAGGCTCTCGAGATATTCATCTCCGGTAAAGGGGAGATGATCACGGTTGACAGGGCTGCTTGCCGACTGATTCGCGTTTCCCGTCATCATTGACCGGACCCCTTCTCGTCACACACGGAGCCGGGAAAAGCCATCGATCCGTGCAGCCAATACGTGAACAGCGATCACTCGAGGTGGTTTCCTCATCGATCCGAAACTGCCTACGCCGTCGAATTGCCGGGAAGACTTACACGGGCTATGACACGGGGCAAGAGATGCCGGAGAAGCCAGAAGGAGTCATCAGGGCTCGGGCGCGTCGGCCGGCGACACGCCCGTCGGCCGGAACACCACTCGGACATCCGGCCTGACCTGGGCTTTAAAAAATCTACGCGGGTGCCGGGACCAGGCGAAAACCCTGTTGAAAGTGACGCACATCACATCGATTCATCAAAGTTCACCGACCCTCGAGCCCGATTTCCCTTTCCCTTTCCATTCATGACTCCACGGAGGGGTGCATAGTTTCCCGTATGGCCGGTACGGCTCGCACGACCGGCTCTGCTCATGAGCCGAGCGCACGCCGATGCGCGGCAACAGTTCGAGTCGCCTGCAACCAGCGCTCCATCAGCGGGGTGATCTCACCCTCGCGCTTCCACAGGAGGGTCGCCTGCATAGGCCTGAGCCATCGCGGGGGATCGAGGAGGGTCACCGCATCACGCTTACTCGCGATGCGCTCGGTCACAGGGGCAACCCCAATGGCCATGAGTTAAGCCGTGTGGGGTGTGAGCTGGTGGAGCACGATGGTGCGGGTGACTCGGCGGGTGCCGGGGTCGGTTGAGCTGCGGGTC
>NZ_JBIAIV010000046.1:0-68908 GCF_042871645.1 Streptomyces sp. NPDC005774
ACCCGCAGCTCAACCGACCCCGGCACCCGCCGAGTCACCCGCACCATCGTGCTCCACCAGCTCACACCCCACACGGCTTAACTCATGGCCATTGCCAGCAGCCCAAATCCTCCCCATTGTCCGAGATCAGCGGGCACACTCGAGCGTAATAACTCTTCGTGGCGATGACTACTACATTGCGGCATACGGCGAAGAAGTGACCGAAAAATACATCACGTCAACGCCCGGTCGCGAGGCAGTTACGATTTCAAGAAATGCGGAAGAAAGGAATAGCAAGAGCACAATGGATCCCCGTCGCGTCTTTGTCGTTCATGGGAGAAACCTCAAAGCACGCAACGCCATGTTTACTTTCCTCCGCTCCCTATCTTTGAGTCCAGTTGAGTGGAACGAGGCCAGTCTCGCAACGGGAAAGCCGTCACCTTACGTTGGCGAAATCCTGGATTTTGCATTCAGTCAAGCCGCAGCTGTCCTAGTTCTGATGACTCCGGATGACAGCGCTTCACTAAGAGAGGAATATCGCGGATCCCATGAGCCTGCCCACGAAACTGAACCGACAGGGCAGGCAAGGCCAAATGTCCTTTTCGAAGCCGGAATGGCCATGGGTCGGGATCCAAACAGGACGATCCTTGTAGAACTAGGGGTGGTTAGGCCATTCAGCGATATCGCAGGACGTCACATGATTCGAATGAACGACTCAACTTCACGACGGCAGGAATTGGCCCAACGCTTGCTCAGCGCCGGCTGCGCTGTGAGCATGATGGGTGTCGATTGGCACACCGTGGGTGATTTCGAGGCTTCCATCTAGCTGATTCAATGCCAGCCTCTATAAGGGGACTGTAGAGGCTGGCAGGCTCGGCAGCTACCGGTAAATTGCAAGAATATCCAGCATGAATGCCGGACCCTCAAGATAATGATCTCGCTCATTTTCAGCTGGCTTTTTACGCTCCATTTTTCTGCGCTCTGCTCTTGGGATCAGCGATGTTCCGGGGAGTGCAAGAAAAGGCTTCCACTGCCCCGCTTGCCAGACACTTGACACTTTTCCGATCAAGCGAGCCGGCCCTTCAACATCCGACTTGATGTACTCCGGAGCCAACTGACCCGCCAGTCGCCATTCGCAATCCTCCAACTCGCCAACAGCGATTTGACTTCCACCGAGAGTGCTGGAGAAAAGCTTGACTGCATCGCGCTGCTCGCGGCTTGGAAGATCACCCATCCCGTCAACACCGAAGACAGACATCGCCGGCCCGATCGATTCCATCAAGTTCAAAGCGTCGGCCAAACCACCTCGCGGCGATAGCGCCTTCACTAGATCAGGAATATAAATATCACATTCCGTGTCAACCAGATGACCGACTTTGACCTCACTCAAGTCAGTTTCCACTCCGATCGGAAACCAACCCGCCAGATCCGTTTCGGATTTCGCTAGGGACAGAAGCCTCTCGAATTGCGCTTGCGGCGTGTCAGAGAAGGTCGCCTTTTCCTTCTCGTCTTGACGCTCAAGCGAACTGCGAACGCCATCCTCTAGGGCGCTCACGTAGTCAGCGAGTGCACTGGTGTCGAGGTACATAAACCTTTTGAGCATGCGAGGATCCTATATGTCAGGCGGATGCCACGTGTGGAGAAGACAGAAACGATCACACTCCTGCAGTCGATAGGATAGTAAAATAATCAGATGTCCCGATATTGCCTGACATTACGGCTGGCCATCCAGGGCGTAAACCTTCCTCATTGTGGATAGGTAGCTGTAGGTGATCCACGGTTCCGGGAGGGTAGTAGCTAGTGGCGGCTCTGGGAATGGCCAGGAATGATCTCCCCGGCCTTTATAGGGCGGCGAGTGACACATCCCGCCGAGGGCAAAAAACTCACATCCGTCTCACAAGACTACGATTGAGTATGGCTATACTGGCTGCTCTTGCGGGAACCTTATCGACGACAAGTTCGATATCTCCAGGTTCGAGGCGGATTTACGCGTCCTTCTCCATAGCATTCTTCACAGGAGCTCTAGTCGCCGAGATTCTCCTACTGAAAGAACGTCCTGACCGCTCTTGGTACGGCGGTCGAGCCCTCGCAGAGTCTATAAAGACCCTCGCCTGGAGGTTTTCCGTCTGCTCCGCACCATTCCCTAAGGAAATGCAGCTTGACGAGGCTGAAAGACTGTTCAGAAGAAAGCTCCGCGAGTTGCTTTCCTTGCACTCGGTGAGGTTAATGTCCAATGTAGATCCGCTCGTGACAGAGAACATGGCGGCCATACGGGCATCTAGCCTGAGTGAGCGAATGGAATGTTACATAAAGTATCGGATTGACGCACAGTGCGTATGGTACGCCGATAATTCCAATAAATCTGAGCGGGCAGCTAAGCGTTGGAAAATTCTCTTACTTCTACTGGAAGCGCTGGGTCTAGTTACAGCACTGCTGGTTCTCCTGGATTATTCGTTCTTGGATTTTAGCGGCGTGTTAGCAGCCCTAATCATAGCCGGTGTCGCCTGGGTAGAAGTACGCCAATTCGACTCAGTGGCCGAGGCCTATGCTTTGACATCCCTGGAACTATCTCTTATACGGCACTCTGTCGCTGAGGTTTCCACTGAGCAATCATGGTCTACGTACGTGCATTCTGCCGAGCAGGGAATTAGTCGAGAACATACCATGTGGCTCGCAAAGAGATCTGGTGCACGCAATGCGTTCTAGGTGTGGCGTGTCAGAACTTAATGACGCGCCTACAGGACGCTTGAAGGCATAGTCAGTGGGCTTTAGCTGCTTTTCCGATATCTGGGGCGTAAGCCGCTTGCATCTCTAGGTCACTTCTTCACCGACTTCCTGAAGCGGCGCCATTCCTGGACCAAGGAGCACAAGGACCGCTGTGGCGGTGCCCTGTCGCAGCGGCGCCCTGACTATGTGACAGTTCGTCATTCTGGGTCATTTCAGCGGCTGGGTGCCGTTACCCTGCGGATCTGAACGTCACCTCGTGAGATCAGGGGGAACCATCATGCCGCAGGAGCCGTGGGCAGGACTGTCCGAGGCCATCAGCGCGATCCGGGCCGAGTTGGAGCAGGCCATGACCGACGGCCACGGGCACACGATCCAGTTCCGCACCGGACCGGTGGAGATGGAGTTCGCCGTGGACGTCAAGAAGGACGCCCAAACCGGCGCGAAGGTGTCCATCCTGCCCTGGAGCGCCAGCGCCGAGGCAAAAGCCGGATACGCGGCCGGCACCACATCCCGCCTGAAGATCACCTTGCAGCCGGTCGACGAGCACGGCCAGGACCAGAACATCGGTGCCAAAAGCCCGCAACGCCCCAAGTAGCGCCGGTTGACGCCTGCTCGGTGAGTTGTAGAGAACGGGGGGTGTGCACGTGGACGTGCTACGGGTGATGGAGGTCTGGGACCCAACGGGACGGATCGCCGGGACCGGCTACCTCATCACGGACCGACTGGTCCTGACCGCCTACCACAACATCCAGCACGCCAAATCTGCCTATGAGCGGGCCGTAGAGGTACGGCAGCTGGCCCTACACGGGGAGCGGCAGACCGTATGGGCGTCAGCTGAGGTGCTGTGGCCGGATCAGCCACCCGACATCGAGCAGGACCCACACACCGATGCCGCCCTGCTGCTGATCACCGACTCGGCCTGGCAGCCTCCCACTTTTGCGAAGGCGGTGCATTGGGGGCGAATGCCCGTCCCGTCGCTTAGTGTCGTCGGGACGCGAGTGGCGTGTGTCGCTGTGGGGTTCCCGGAGGCCGAGCAGCGGGACGGCGAGCGGGACACCAAGGAGATTCGCGGGCACATCGAGACCCTGACCGGCCTGAAATCCGGCCTCATCACCGCCCACCTCGATGAAGTCGCCACCCCGGGCACGACGGGTGCAGCATCGTCCTGGTCCGGAGCATCCGGGGCCGCCCTGTTCTGCGGGGATCTGCTGACCGGGGTCCTGACCACCGACCGCGCGAGGAACTACACGGGCGACCAGCTCATCGCCGTCCCCCTGGCCACCCTCGCCGCACGCCCCGACTTCACCACCACCATCAAGGCTGCAGGCAATCTGCTGACACTCCAAGACATCACGATCCCTGCCGGCAGCGACTATTCCTCAGGGCCGTACGACATTGACGCGCCTTCCGGTCTGCATAATCTTCCTGGCCTTCCCACCGAAGTGTTCGTCGGCCGAGAGAACGCCCTGGCCAGCCTGACCAGCGCCATGGAGCAGGGCTCCAAAGCCATCACGCAGACCATCCAGGGACTCGGCGGTGTCGGCAAGACCACCCTGGCCCTGCACTACGCCCACACCCACCGGGAGTCCTACCAACTGGTGTGGTGGATCCGCGCCGACACCCCCGAACAGATCACCACCGGCCTCGCCGCTCTGACCACAAGCATCCATGGCAGCGCTACCGGCCGCACTACGGCCGAGGACGCCGGGTGGGCCATCAGATGGCTCCAAGCTCACCCTGGCTGGCTCCTCATCCTCGACAACGCCGAACACCCCGACACCGTCCGCCATCTGCTGGGCCAGCTGCACCACACAGGACGCCATCTGATCACCAGCCGCTTCGTGCGTGGCTGGCCCACCGCACCCCTCGCCCTCCCCCTCCTCACCCCGGATGCCTCACTCGATCTGCTCACCCGTCTCACCGGCCTGACCGACCCCGACAACCAGCACCACGCACGCCTCCTCACCGACGAACTCGGGCACCTCCCCCTCGCCCTCGAACAAGCTGGCGCCTTCATCGCCGAGAGCCACATCACCGTCAGCGCCTACCGGGACATGCTCCGCCAGTACACGGCCCAGACCACCAGCACCGCCCCCGCGGGCAGCGACCCTCAACGCACCATGGCCCGCATCTGGCGCATCACCCTCGACGCCCTCCACCGCGACACCCCCCTGGCCGTCGACATCCTGCGCACCGCGGCCTGGCTCGCCCCCACCGCCATCCCCCGCACCCTGCTCGCCCCCTTGGCCGACGGCCCCGTCAGCTACGCCCAAGTTCTCAGCCAGCTCGCCGCGTACAACATGATCATCCTGGACGCCGGCACTCTCAGCGTCCACCGCCTCATCCAGACCGTCGCCCGCACCCCCGACCCCACCACGACAGACGACGCCGATCCCCACCGCACCCCGGACAGCATCACTGCCGCCCGCCACCATGCCACCGCCCTCTTGCGCACCGTACTGCCCGACGAACCAGAGACGAACGTGGCCGGATGGCCCGTCTGGCGCACCCTGCTCCCGCACGCTGAAGCCCTCTTCACCGCCGTCGACCCCGCCCACGACACCGAGGACACCGACCTCCTCCTCAACCAAACCGCCATCTACCTGCAAGGCCAAGGCCAGATCACCCAGGCCATCGCCTATAAGAGGCGCTCCCTGGACGCGTCCACCCGCCTCCACGGCCCCGACCACCCCTCCACGCTCACCTCCCGCAACAACCTCGCCAGCGCCTACGAGGCGGCGGGGGACCTCGGCCGGGCCATCCCGCTCTTTGAACAGACCCTGACCGACCGAGAGCGGGCCCTGGGAAAGAACCACCCCTCCACGCTCAACTCCCGCAACAACCTCGCCAGCGCCTACGAGGCGGCTGGGGACCTCGACCGGGCCATCCCGCTCTTTGAACAGACCCTCACCGATTGCCTACAGGTCCTGGGCGAAGATCACCCCTCCACGCTCATCTCCCGCAACAATCTCGCGTACGCCTACCAGGCAGCGGGGGACCTCGACCGGGCCATCCCGCTCTTTGAACAGACCCTGACCGACCGAGAGCGGGCCCTGGGAAAGAACCACCCCTCCACGCTCAAGTCCCGCAACAACCTCGCCAGCGCCTACCAAACGGCGGGGGACCACGACCGGGCCATCCCCCTCTTTGAACAGACCCTCACCGATTGCCTACAGGTCCTGGGCGAAGACCACCCCGACACGCTCACCTCCCGCAACAACCTCGCGTACGCCTACCAGGCAGCGGGGGACCTCAACCGAGCCATCCCGCTCTTTGAACAGACCCTCACCGATTGCCTACAGGTCCTGGGCGAAGACCACCCCGACACGCTCACCTCCCGCAACAACCTCGCGCGCGCCTACCAGGCAGCGGGGGACCTCAACCGAGCCATCCCGCTCTTTGAACAGACCCTCACCGATTGCCTACAGGTCCTGGGCGAAGACCACCCCACCACTCGTAGGGTCAGTGCCAACCTCACCTACGCGAAATCGACCAACGCTTGACCCGCTCCAACTGCGAGCAGCGACGTTCACGCCCAAACCAGCTTCTCTTGTCGCGCGCGATCAACCAGCGCACGCCGATGGGTGACCAACCCGGTACACATACGAAAGTAGCCTCCTCAACTCCCTTGAACAGCGAGATTATTACTGCATGAGCAGCGCTTGACCGACGGCTCCCGCAGGGCGGCGACGGGGGCGAGGGCTGTGGAGCCGTCGGAGCTCAGGGGCACTTTCGTCGTGCGGGGCGCGGTAGCGGCCTGGCTGCGGGGCGGACGGCCCCCGTCGGCCCGGGCTCCGTCGGCCCGGCCGGTGGGCGTACGAGGAAGCCGGTGAGGGCTCCCCGTCCCCACGGGGCCCTCACCGGCTGGTTCTGCGGTGTGGTGCGGCTGTCAGGCGCGGACCAGGTCCCGGTCGTCGTCCGGGCTGCCGCCCCTCTTCCCGGCGTCGGCGTCGGCGTCGGCGTCGGTGCGCAGGCCTTCGCCCTCGACGTCCACGTTGGGCAGGACACGGTCCAGCCACTTCGGGAGCCACCAGGCCTTCTTGCCCAGCAGGGCCAGGACCGCGGGCACGATCGCCATGCGGACGACGAACGCGTCGAAGAAGACGGCGATGGCGAGACCGAAACCGATCATCTTGACCATCGACTCACTGGAGCCGATGAAGCCGGCGAAGACCGCCATCATGATCACCGCGGCCGCGCTCACCACGCGGGCGCCGTGCCGGAAGCCGGTCACCACGGCCTGGCCCGGCTTCTCGCCGTGGACGTAGGCCTCCCGCATCCGGGTCACGAGGAACACCTCGTAGTCCATGGCCAGTCCGAAGACCACGCCGACCATGAAGATCGGCATCATCGACATGACCGGGCCGGTCTCCTCCACGCCCATCAGGCCGGACAACCAGCCCCACTGGAAGACCGCGACCACGGCGCCCAGCGCGGCCATCACCGAGAGGAGGAATCCGAGGGCCGCCTTGAGCGGGACCAGGATCGACCGGAAGACCACGATCAGCAGCAGGAACGCCAGCCCGACGACCAGGATCAGGTACGGGACGAGCGCGTCGTTGAGCTTCTGCGACACGTCGATGTTCATCGCCGTGGCACCGGTGACCAGGACGTCCGCGCCGGTGTCGTCCTTGATGTCCGCTCCGGCGTCCCGGATGTCGTGGACCAGGTCCTCGGTCGCCACGGACGAGGGCTTGGAGTCCGGGACAACGGTGATCGTCGCCGTGTCACCGGCCTTGTTGGGTGCCGCGGGGCTCACCGAGACGACGTCGTCGAGCGCCTTGATGTCGTCGCCGGTCTGCTGGAAGACGGCGTCCGGGTCGTCGCTGTTCTTGGCGTCGACCACGACGACGAGCGGGCCGTTGAATCCGGGGCCGAAGCCTTCGGAGAGCAGGTCGTAGGCGCGGCGCTGGGTGGTGGACGTCGACTGCGAGCCGTCGTCGGGCAGGCCCAGTTCCAGGGAGGACGCCGGGATGGCCGCCGCGCCGAGGCCGACGACGCCGAGCAGGAGGACGGCCACGGGGCGCCGTACGACGAAGCGCGCCCAGCGGGTGCCCATGTTCGGGCGCTGCGCCTTCTCCTGCGCCTTCTGCTGCGCGGTCCCGTTCTCCTTCTCCTTCTCCTCGTCCTCGCGCCCGTGCCGCTTGCCCTTCTCGCCGGTCGCGCGGACCCTGCGGCCCGCGTACCCGAGCAGCGCCGGGATCATGGTGAGGGCGATCAGGACGGCGATGGCGACGGTGCCGGCGGCGGCGATGCCCATCTTGGTGAGCATCGGGATGTTGACGACCGACAGGCCGACGAGGGCGATGACGACCGTGAGACCGGCGAAGACGACAGCGGAGCCCGCGGTGCCGACGGCGCGTCCCGCCGCGTCCTCGCATTCCCGGCCCTCGGCCAGTTCGGCGCGGTAGCGGGAGACGATGAACAGCGCGTAGTCGATGCCGACGGCGAGGCCGATCATCGTGGCCAGGATGGACGTGGTGGAGCCGAGTTCGAGTGTCGAGGCCAGCGCGGTGATGCTCGCGACGCCGATGCCGACGCCGATGAGCGCGGTGAGCAGGGGCAGGCCAGCCGCGACCAGCGAGCCGAAGGTGATGACCAGGACGACCGCGGCGACGCCGATACCGATGATCTCGGTGGCACCGGTCGCCGGGACGGCCTGGAGCGCGTCACCGCCGATCTCCACGGTCAGGCCGGCGTCGCGGGCTCCGTCGGCGGCGGCCTCGAGGGAGTCGCGCGAGGAGTCCTCCAGCTCCATGCCGGAGACCTGGTAGCTCACCGAGGCGTAGGCGACGGTGCCGTCCTCGCTGACGCCTCCACTCTTGTACGGGTCGGTGACGCGGGCGACCTCGGAGCCGTCGGAGAGTTCCCCGACGGTGTCCTGGACGATCGCCTTGTTGCCGGCGTCGGTCATCTTCTCGCCGGCGGGCGCCTTGAAGACGACGCGTGCGGTCGCTCCGTCGGCGCTGGCGCCGGGGAAGCGTTCCTCCAGCACGTCGAAGGCCTTCTGGGCCTCGGTGCCGGGAATGGAGAACGATGTGTTGCCCGCGACGGGTGCGCCGGCCGCGCCGACGCCCGCGAGCGCCAGCAGCGCCACCCAGAAGAGGGCTACGAAATGCCGTCGCCTGAAGGCGAAACGGCCGAGTCGGTAGAGCAAAGTGGCCACGTGGGAGTACTCCCGGTCAGGTCGTGGATTCTTCAGGGCAGGGAAGATCAGCCCGACGACGTGAGCGGTGGCGTCCGTCAGGTGGGGGTGATGGGGATGGTGGTGCCGAGGTGGGGGGTGGTACGGGTGGTGATCGCCGACCGTCGGGGTGTGCCGGTCAGCGCGGGGACACGCCGAGGGCGGGGAGCACCACGGCGTCGATGTACGAAATGAGGAACTCCCGCGTGGGCGGCAGGTCGTCGATCAGCGTCCGCGTGGCGAACGCGCCGACGAGCATGTGCACCATGTAGTCCAACGCCGGGTTGTCCGCCGGGACCTCGCCGCGCTCGATCGCACGCCGGACGATCCTCTGGAACTCATCGACCTCGGGTTCCACGAGCAGGTCCTTGAAGGCCCGCCGCAGGTCGTCGTTCATGTGCACCGCCATGGCGAGCGCCCGCATCAGGGCGGCGTTCTGCTCCATGACGCAGTCGTCCTCGCGGCCGATGATGCTGTGCAGGTCGCCCCGCAGGGAACCGGTGTCGACGTCGCCGATGCTGCCGGGCTTCTGGTGGCGCATGGCTCTCACCACCAGCTCGGCCTTGCCGCCCCACTGGCGGTAGAGGGTGGCCTTGCTGGACCGGGTGCGGGCGGCCACGGCGTCCATGGTGAGGGCGTCGTACCCGACCTCGCGGAGCAGGTCGAGCACGGCCGCGTACAGCTCGGCCTCGCGCTCGGGGGTGATCCGGCTGCGCCGCACGGTCGCGACCTCGGTCATCCCGTTCACCTTCCCGCTCCTTGGTCCCTGTCGGAAGTACCACCGCGTCACACGACACGCGTCGGTACACATGCGTCAGTACACATAGTGCCGCACGTCCGCCGTCGCCTACGCGGTTTCGCATGCGACCTCGTGCGCGGATTCGTACATGACGAATATACCCAAGACCCTATGAGAACGAAACCGTTTCGTACGTGCGCTGGGTCACGTTCGAAAATGTGCCCCGCCCTCGCACGAGTTGCTGCGGTCCGTCCCCCGGAAAAGCATGGAAGGGTGAGCTATCTGCGCCTGCCCCACCTCAACGGTGACCTGCTGTGCTTCGTGGCCGAGGACGACCTCTGGCTCGCTCCGCTCGACGCGCCGGGCGGCCGGGCCTGGCGGCTCACCGTCGACCGCGCCAAACTCGGCCACCCCCGCTTCTCCCCCGACGGCCGCCACATCGCGTACACGAGCTGGCGCAGCCTCGCCCCCGAGGTCCACCTGGTCCCGGTGGACGGCGGCCCCGGGCGCCGGCTCACCTACTGGGGCACCTCCGACACCCGGGTCTGCGGCTGGGCCCCTCCGAACGGGGACGGGGACGTGGGCGCAGAGATCCTCGCCGTCGCCTCGCACAGCGAGCCGTTCTCGTACTTCACCTGGTCCTACAAGCTCTCCCCCGACGGCAGTCCGGGCCGCAAACTGCCCTGGGGCCCGGTGTCCGACCTCCAGGTCGCCGACGTCGGCGGGGAACGGCAGACCCTGCTGCTCACCGGCACCCCACCGCACGAACCGGCCTCCTGGAAGCGGTACCGGGGAGGGGCGACGGGCAGGCTGTGGTTGCACGGACGACGACTGCTCGACGGGACGACGGACGGGACGGACGGGACGGACGGGACGGACGGGACCGTCGAGGGGGCCGGCGGTGCCGGCGGCATCGACGGGCATCTGCACTCCCCGATGTTCGTCGGCGGCCGGGTCGCCTTCCTCTCCGACCACGAGGGCGTCGGCAACCTGTACTCCGTGGCGTACGACGGCTCCGACCTGCGCCGTCACACCGATCACGGCGCGTTCTACGCCCGTCACGCGTCCAGCGACGGCAACCGGGTCGTCTACCAGTGCGCCGGTGACCTGTGGATCGTCGACGACCTGTCCCCGGGTTCCGTGCCGCGCCGGCTCGACGTCACGCTGAGCGGGCCGCGCGCGGGGCGGCGGCGCTACCAGGTGCCCGCCGCCCACCACCTGAACGGCATCTCCGTGGACGAGACGGGCCGGGCCAGCGCCGTCGTCGTACGCGGCAGCCTGTACTGGCTCACCCACCGCGACGGCCCCGCCCGCACCCTCGCCGACACCCCGGGCGTACGGGTACGGCTGCCGGAGATGCTCGGCGCGGGCGGCCAAGTGGCGTACGTGACGGACGCCGACGGCGAGGACGCCATCGAGATCGCCTCCCTGCCCCGGGCCAGCGGTCACCGCCCCGCGCGGCGGCTGGCCTCGGGGAGGCTGGGCCGGGTGCTGGAGATGGTCGCCGACCCGGACGGCGGGCGGCTGGCCGTCGCCTCCCATGACGGGCGCCTGCTGCTCGTCGACACCGGCGGGGAGGCCGAGGCGGCGGAGCGGGCGGCGGCGGAGACGGAGGCCGAGGAGGAGACGGAGGCCGAGAACTCCGGGAGCGGTGAAGGCGGTGGCGCCGGCGAGGGTGCCGGCGGCGAGGCGGCCCCCGGCCACCGGGTCACCGAGCTGATCCGGTCCGTCAACGGCCCCGTGCGCGACCTCGCGTTCTCGCCCGACGGCGGCTGGCTCACCTGGTCGCATCCCGGCATCGGGCGGTCGCTGCGGCAGATCAAACTGGCCCGGATGAAGGACCGGCTGGTCATCGACGTCACCAACGGCCGCTTCGAGGACGAGAATCCGGTCTTCACCCGGGACGGCCGCTACCTGGCCTTCCTGTCCTGGCGCGGCTTCGACCCGGTGTACGACGTGCACACCGGCGACCTGTCCTTCCCGCTGGGGTGCCGCCCGTACCTGGTGCCGCTGTCGTCGGCGACCCCCTCCCCCTTCGCTCTCAGTCCCGAGGGCCGGCCGGCCGCCGGAGGTCTCGACCCGGTGGAGGCCGACGACACCGAGGACCTCGCCGACAGCGGCGCGGTGACCGTCGAGACCGAGGGCCTGGAGAACAGGGTCACCCCCTTCCCGGTCGCCGCCTCCAAGTACTCGGCGCTGCACCCGGTCGCGGGCGGCGGGCTGGTCTGGCTGCGCTGGCCGATCTCGGGCGCGCTCGGCGAGACCTTCGCCAACCCGGACGACACCAGCGGCCGGCCGACGCTGGAGCACTTCACCATCAGCAGGGCGAAGAAGTCCGAACTCGTCGAGCACCTCGACTTCTTCGCGGTCAGCGGCGACGGCACCCGGCTGGTCGTCGCGAACGAGGGCGAACCGCGCGCGGTGCCCGCGACCGAGCCGGGCGACAGCGACTCCACCGTGTGGATCGACGTCCGCCGCATCCTGCACGAGGCCGACCCGGGGGCCGAGTGGCGGCAGGCGTACGAGGAGGCCGGGCGGCTGACCCGGTCCTACTTCTGGGAACCCGGCATGTGCGGCATCGACTGGGACGCGGCGCTCGCCCAGTACCGTCCACTGGTCGAACGGGTCGCCTCCCCGGACGAGTTCACTGACCTGCTGCGCGAACTCCTCGGCGAACTCGGTACCTCCCATGCCTACGTCACCGCCGCCCGCCGCAACGAGGGCCCGCCGCACTACCAGCGCCGTCAGGGCTTCCTCGGCGCCAACCTCGTGTCCCGCGAGCACGGTTGGACGGTCCGACGGATCCTCCCCGGCGACTCCTCGGACTCCAGGGCCCGCTCCCCGCTGGCCGGCACCGGCATCCGTGAGGGCGCCGTCCTCACCCACGTCGACGGCCGTCCGGTGGACCCGGTCACCGGGCCCTACCCGCTGCTCGCGGGGGCGGGCGGCACAACGGTGGAGCTGACGTTCACCCCGGCCGAGGGCACCGGCCCGCCCCGCAGGGTCGCCGTGGTCCCGCTGATCGACGAGCGCCCGCTGCGCTACCAGGACTGGGTGGCCAAACGGCGTGCGGTGGTGCGGGAGTTGAGCGGTGGCCAATGCGGCTATCTGCACATCCCCGACATGGGCGGCTCGGGCTGGGCCCAGTTCAATCGCGACCTGCGCATGGAGGTGTCCCGCCCGGCCCTGATCGTGGACGTCCGCGGCAACGCCGGCGGCCACATCAGCGAACTCGTCGTGGAGACACTGACCCGCACCATCCTCGGCTGGGACCTCACCCGCGACGCCCAGCCCGTTTCGTACGCGGCCAACGCCCCGCGCGGGCCGGTGGTGGCCCTCGCGGACGAGGCGACCAGCTCCGACGGCGACATGATCACGGCCGCGTTCAAGCTGCTGGGGCTGGGGCCGGTGGTCGGACAGCGCACCTGGGGCGGAGTGGTCGGCATGACCGGCCGGCACCGACTGGGGGACGGCACGGTGATCACGGTGCCGATGAACGCGGCCTGGTTCGACGCCTACGGCTGGTCGGTGGAGAACAAGGGCGTCACCCCCGACCTGGAGGCGCTGCGCACCCCGCTGGACTGGGCGGAGGGCCGGCACGCCGTACTGGACGACGCGGTCCGACTGGCCCTGGAACTCCTGGAGTCCGAGCCCCCGGCCACTCCCCCGACCTACAGCGACGTCCCCGACCGCTCCCGCCCGAAGCTGCCGCCGCGGGCGACGTGAGAAGGGGCGCCTACCAGGGGAGGCGCCCCTTCTCGCTTCAGTACGTCACGACGTCACGTCAGGCGTCGTAGTCCTGGTGACGGCGTTCCTCGGACTCCTGCTGCCGCCGGCGCTGCGGGTCCTCCGGGTCCTCCTGACGGCTGCGGCCGCGCTTCTGGGACTGCTCCCCTGCCTCGCCCATCTTCTGCTTGGCCTGGTCCTTCATCTGCTCGGCCTTGTCCTGGAACTTGTCCTTCATACCCATGTGGGTTCACTCCCGTGGGGGTGTGGGGGCTGTTGCCCGACCAGATTCACACGGGCGGTCACCCTGCGCATCTCGATCAGTCACGCAACGTGTTCCGAGGTCGTTCCCGCAGGTCCCGGCGCTGCTCCCGCCCGATCCGGCGCCGTTGCCATCCCGGTCCGGTGCTGTTCGTCGGCGTTGCCTCCGGCTCCGACCAGCCCCGTCCGCATGCCGGCGAACCGGTCCGCGAACCGCCGCACCTCCCGCTGTCCGACGGTGCCGATCACGCCCGGCAGGTAACCCCGTACGCCCTGCATCCCCCGCAGCCACCACTGCCCGTACACATGGCTGGAGCGCCGCTCGATCCCGGCCACCATCCGGTCCACCGCGGGACCCAGCGGGTACGTCTTGTTCGTCGGCCACGGCAGTCGCTGCCGAAGTTCCCGCATCGCCTCGTCCTGGTCGGCGCCGCGCACCATGTCCGTGTCGGTCCACGACAGATAGCCGACGCCGACCCGCACCCCCAGGTGTCCGACCTCGGCCCGCAGACTGTGCGCGTACGCCTCCACACCGGACTTGGACGCGCAGTACGCGGTCATCATCGGCGCCGGGGTGATCGCGGCGAGCGAGGCGACCTGGAGCAGGTAGCCGCGGCTCTCGGTCAGCAGCGGCAGGAACGCGCGGGCGGTGACCGCCGAGCCGATCAGGTTGACCTCTATGACGCGCCGCCAGGACTCCGGGTCGGAGTCGGCGAACGGACCGCCGTTGGCCACACCGGCGTTGGCGACCACGATGTCGATGCGTCCGAACCGTTCCTTCACCTCCGCCGCGACCCGGGCCATCGCCTCGTGGTCGGTGACGTCGGCGTGCCAGTGGTCGCTGTCGCTGTGCAGCCGCGCCGACACCCGCTTGAGCGCGTCCGGTTCCAGCCCGACCAGGGCCACCTTCACCCCGCGCGCGGACAGCTTGCGGGCGAGCAACTCCCCCACCCCGCGGGCCGCTCCGGTGACGACGGCGACCTGCCCTTCGAGACGGCCCCTGCTCGTGCGCTGTCCACTCATGCGCTCTCCTCGGCGGGCACGACGGGTGCAACGGATGTGACGGGTGCGGCGGGTGCGGCGGGTGCCACGCGTACGACGGGCGCCGCGGGCGCCGCGGCCCCGGCTCGCGGGGTGCGGTCGTGGCCACGCCGGCCGTAGGCGATCACCCGTTGGTCGGGGGTGAGTTCGCGGATCCGGGCCGTCCGGAAGTCGGTCGAGCAGGTCCAGCCGTGGGCGACGAGGACGACCGCGGGCGCCCCGCCGGGCCCGTGCAACTCGACGTGCAGCCGGGTGCCGTCGGCGGAGACCGCGGCGAGTTCGCGGGCGGGGACGGGCGGGGCGTGGGGCCCGGCGGAAACGTGCGCCGGCCGGCTCACGCGATCGCCTCGGTGCTCCCGTGGGGTGCGGCGGCCTTCTTCCCGGACACCGCCCGCAGGACGGCGTACTCGGCGAGGTCCACGCGCCGGGTGGCCCGCCGGAACTCGGCGGTCGTGCCCGGCCAGACGGTGGTGTTGCGGCCGTTGGCGTCCAGGTACCAACTGGTGCAGCCGCCGGTGTTCCACACCGTGCGCTTCATCCGCTCCTGCACCCGGTGGTTCCAGACGCGGACGGCGCTCCTGCGGGCGTCGAGGGCGACCCGGCCGCCGAGGACGTCGAGTTGGCGGAGGTAGTCGGCCAGGTAGTTCAGCTGGGACTCGATCATGAAGATCATGGAGGAGTTCCCGAGGCCGGTGTTGGGCCCGATGAGCGTCATGAAGTTGGGGAACCCGGCGGCCGAGGCGCCGCGCAGCGCCTCCATGCCGCCCGCCCAGGTCTGGGCGAGGGTCTTGCCCTCCGCGCCGACGACCCGCTCGGCGATGGGCATGTCGGTGACGTGGAACCCGGTCCCGAAGACGATGACGTCGGCCTCGGCCTCGGTCCCGTCGGCCGCCACGACCGTGGATCCCCGGACCTCGCTCAGGCCGCCGTCGACCACGTCCACGTTGGGCTGCGCGAGCGCCGGATAGTACGTGCTGGACAGCAGGATGCGCTTGCAGCCGATGCGGTAGTCGGGGGTGAGCCGGGCGCGCAGAGCCGGGTCCTTGATGGCGCGGGCCATGTGGTGCTTGGCCACCCGCTCCACGAAGCCCAGCTCGCCCGGGTGCTTGGTGAACGCCTGGACCTGCAACTCCCGCACGCCCCACAGCAGTCCGCGGCGCAGCTGGGCGGTGAAGGGAAGTGCCCGGTGCAGGGCCCGTTCGGCGCCGCCGATGGGACGGTCGACACGGGGCAGAACCCAGGGCGGGGTGCGCTGGAAGAGAGTCAGCCGGGAGACCTGCGGCTGGATGTCCGGCACGATCTGGATGGCCGACGCGCCCGTGCCGACCATGGCGACCCGCTTGCCGCGCAGGTCGTGGTCGTGGTCCCAGCGGGCGGAGTGGAAGACCTTGCCGGGGAAGGTGTCGAGCCCCGGGATGTCGGGGGTCTTCGGATCGGACAGCGGCCCGGTCGCGGAGACGACCACATCCGCGCTGAGGCTGCCGCTGCTGGTCTCGATGTCCCAGCGCAGCCGCTCCGTGTCCCACATCATCCGCTTCACCTCCGAGTCGAAGCGGATGTGCGGGCGCAGTCCGAAGACGTCGGTGACGTGCTCGAGGTAGGCGCGGATGTGCTCCTGGCCGGAGAAGGAGCGCGGCCAGTCGGGGTTGGGCGCGAAGGAGAACGAGTACAGATGGGACGGCACGTCGCACGCGCACCCCGGATAACTGTTGTCCCGCCAGGTGCCGCCGACGCTGCCGGCCCGCTCCAGGACGACGAAGTCGGTGATCCCTTCGCGCCTCAGCCGCACGGCGGCTCCCAGCCCGCCGAACCCGGACCCCACCACAGCGACCCGCACATGCTCGTGCTCGTGTTCGTGCTCGTGCTCGTGCTCGGCCATCCCGAAGCCTCCAGTCCTTACGCACCGCCGAGAACCTTGCCAGTGACCACTGGCGCAATGGGGAGAGTAAGGCAGTCTCCTACTGATGGGTAGGGGGCACGCAAGGAAAGTTACCGCCGGTACGCCCTCGGGGGCCGCGCTCGCCGCGCACCCGTGAGTTCGACAGCAGGCCCTAGGCTGCTGCCGTGGCAGAGGAAGCAGAACCCCAGGGCGAGCGGCGCGAGTACCGCATGGAGGAGCTGGCCCGCCTGGCCGGCATCACGGTGCGCACGCTGCGCTTCTACCGCGAACGCAAGCTGATACCGCCGCCCCGCCGCGAAGGCCGGATAGCGTGGTACGACGACCACCACCTGGCCCGGCTGAACACGATCACGGCGCTGCTGGAACGCGGCCACACCCTCAACGGCATAGCGGAACTGGCCGAGGCCTTCGACCACGGCCGCGACGTCGGGGAGCTCCTCGGCATGGACATCCCCACCGAGGAAACCCCCGTCCGCCTCACCCCCGAGGAACTCGCCGACTACTTCGCCGGCGACGTCACCCCGGAGAACCTGGCCGCCGCGATGGACCTCGGCTACCTCGGCATCGACGGCGAGGAGATCGTCCACATCAGCCGCCGTCTGCTGGACGTCTCGTCCGCCCTGGTCCGCGAGGGCATCCCGCTCGCGGAGGTGCTGCGCGCGGGCCGGGAGGTCCGCACCCACACCGAGGCCATGGCCGGCCTCTTCGCCGAGCTGATCCTGCGCCACGCCCCCGAGGAGGCCGTGCACCGCCTGCGCCCCCTGGCCCGCAGCGTGGTCGACGCGGAACTCTCCCTGTCGATGGACCGCCGGCTGAACAAGCAGAGCTGACCGCGGGCAGGACCGCCCGCGGACAGGACTGCCCGCGGGCGGACCCGGCCCAGGGCCGGTCAGTCGTCGGGCCGGTCAGTCGTCGGGCCGGTCAGTCGTCGGCGAGCTCCGCCTGCCAGAGGGAGCTGACGTAGTAGTGGTTGTCGTACCGCTCGGAGCCGGCCTTGATGTCCTCGACAGTGGCCTCGCCCCGGTACACACGCTCCAGCAGACGGTAGTAGTCGAAGCGGTCCATACCGGGGGTGAAGGCGACCAGCACGTCGGCCTCCTCTCCCCGGGCCGGGGCGAAGGCGTGCGGCAGCCGCGGCGGCACCGTCACGAAGTCGCCGGTCTCCAGGGTGACGATCCGGTCGCCCAGCAGCACCCGCAGGCTGCCGCCGAGCACGAAGAACATCTCGGTCGCCTTGGTGTGGAAGTGGGCGGGAGCACCCGGAGACCCCTTGCGCAGGGTGGCCCGGTTGGCCGTCAACGCACCCTGGGTCCGGGCGGAGTCGGCGAGCAGCGTGATGAGGCTGGTGGGCCCGTCCTGCAGTGTTTCGGCGGAACCGGCACGGACGAGGACGGGCTGGGCGGACGCGTTCACGGGGTTCTCCTCCGGTGCGGTCGGGTCGGTGGAACTGCGGAAGCGGGACCGCACGAGCCGGCCTCGGACCGTGTCCGGGCCCCGGTGTCCCGTCGGGTCCCCGCACTTCCTGATGACTACGTTATGCACTCGAAAGACCCTGTGTAGGGTGCATTCCCGTGTCTGATTCATGGGTCAATTCGGCCGAACACGTCGGCAGCGACCTGCACTTGGACCTGAAGCCGGACATGGCCGGAGGCCGTGGCCGCCGTGCCGCGCTCGGTCGCGCGCTGCGCGAGGCGATCGGGGACGGACGGCTGGCACCGGGCACCCGGCTCCCTCCTTACCGGTCGCTCGCCGCCGACCTCGGGCTGGCCCGCAACACCGTCGCCGAGACCTACGCCGAACTCGTCGCCGAGGGCTGGCTGGTCGCCCGCCAGGGGTCGGGGACGCGGGTGGCGCCCAGAGCGAAGCCGGTCGGTTCCCCGCGGGTGCCCGAACCGACGCCGGCGCGCCCCCGACCACCCGCCCACAACCTGCGGCAGGGCCTGCCGGACCTCGCCTCCTTCCCCCGTACCGCCTGGCTGGCCGCCGCGCGGCGGGCGCTGAACGCGGCGCCCCACGACGCGTTCGGGCCCGGTGATCCCCGTGGCCGGCCCGAGCTGCGACGCGCCCTCGCCGCATACCTGTCCCGCGCGCGAGGCGTACGCACCGACCCCGAGAGGATCGTCGTGTGCTCCGGTTTCGCGTCCGCCCTGCGGCTCCTCTTCGGCGGGAAGGTGCTGCGCGGCCCCCTGGCGGTGGAGTCCTACGGACTGCCGTTCCACCGGTCGATCCTGCGGGACGCGCGCGTGCGGACCGTGCCTCTGACGTTGGACGGGCAAGGGGCGCTCACCACCGAGCTGTTCGCGCTGAAGGGCGTACGGGCGGCGCTGCTCACTCCCGCCCATCAGTTCCCCACGGGAGGACCGCTCCACGCCGAGCGGCGGGCCGCCGCGGTGGACTGGGCGCGCGGGAGCGGGGGCGTACTGCTGGAGGACGACTACGACGGGGAGTTCCGCTACGACCGGGAGCCGGTGGGCGCCGTCCAGGGCCTCGATCCGCAGCGTGTCGTGTACCTGGGCTCGCTCAGCAAGAGCCTCTCACCCGCGCTGAGGCTGGGGTGGATGGTCCTGCCGGACCACCTGGTGGAGCCCGTGCTGCGCGTCAAGGGCGAACGCGAGGCGTGGTCCGGTGTCACGGACCAGTTGACACTCGCCGACTTCATCGAGTCGGGCCATTACGACCGGCACATCCGCCGGACCCGGCAACGTTACCGGGACCGCAGGAACCGTCTCGTCGCGCTCCTCGCCCACCGGGCGCCGCACATCACGCTCACGGGCATCGCCGCCGGGCTGCACGCGGTGCTGGGACTGCCGCCCGGCACCGAACGGTCGGTGACCGGGGCCGCGGCCCGGGAGCGCATCGCCGTGGACGGGCTCGCCGGCTTCCGGCACCCGGCCGCCAACATGCCCGCGCACGACGGCCTGGTCGTCGGCTACGCCGCACCCCCCGACCACGGTTTCGGGGCGGCGCTCGACGCCCTCTGCGGCATTCTGCCTCCCCCGCCCGACGGGGACTGACGGCCACCCGGGCGGGAAGGCGCACAGTCCCTCGGCAGCACTCGGGCCGTGCGGCCCCGAATGCCGAGGGTGAAGATCGGGCCGAAGGAGACGAGCGCCTTGAAAGCCCCCGGCCTGAGTTCGTCCCGGCATCCGGGTCACGAGGTGACGCGGCCGGAGCCGGCAGCGCGGGTCCGGGCGGTGGCGTGCCGCTCCTGTCCCGAGCGGCTCGACGAGAGCGCCGACCGGTGACCACGCGTCGCCCGGCCGCGCGAACTCGTCAGTCCCGCGGCCGGAAGACCACCGTCACCGGCGCGTGGTCCGACCAGCGCTCGGTATGGGTGGCCGCCCGCTCGACGTAGCCCTTGACCGCGCGGGCGGCGAGCCCGGGGGTCGCCATGTGGTAGTCGATCCGCCACCCCGTGTCGTTGTCGAAGGCGCGCCCCCGGTACGACCACCACGAGTACGGCCCCTCGACGTCCGGATGCAGCGCCCGTACGACGTCCACGTACCCGCCGTCGGCCGGGTCGAGGACCCGCCCCAGCCACTCCCGCTCCTCGGGCAGGAACCCGGAGTTCTTGGTGTTGCCGCGCCAGTTCTTCAGGTCGGCCTGCCGGTGCGCGATGTTCCAGTCACCGCACACCACGACCTCGCGGCCGTCGGCGGCGGCCCGCTCCCGCAGGCCCTTCAGATACGCGAAGAACTCCCCCATGAAGCGCATCTTCTCGTCCTGCCGCTCGGTGCCGACCTCGCCGGAGGGCAGGTACAGGGACGCGACGGTGACCCCGGGCAGGTCCACCTCCACGTACCGCCCGCTGCCGTCGAACTCGGCCGACCCGAATCCGATCTGGACACGGTCGGGCGTACGGCGCGTATACAGCGAGACCCCGGCGCGCCCCTTCGCGGCGGCGGGCGCGTGCACGACATGCCATCCCTCGGGCTCGCGGACGTGCTCGGGCAGCTGCTGCGGCTCCGCGCGCACCTCCTGCAGGCACACCGCATCGGCGGAGGTCCGGCCGAGCCACTCCACGAAGCCCTTCTTGGCGGCGGCGCGCAGTCCGTTGACGTTGACGGAGGTCACAGTGAGCATCAGGGCACGATACCGGCACACTGGACGGGGTCCGAAAAACGGATCCCCCACCCCTCCCGGATTGATATACCTTACTTCGCATGAATATCCGCCACGTCCCCTATGACCACCCCGACGCCGTCAAGCTGAACGACGAGGTCCAGGCCGAGTACGACGTCCGCTACGGCGACGGCGGCGACGCCACCCCCATGGACCCCGCCGACTTCCGGCCGCCGAACGGCGTCTACCTGATCGCCTACGACGAGCACGACAGCCCCGTCGCCTCCGGCGGCTGGCGTGTCCAGAACGCCAACGGCGAGGGCAACCGCGACGGGGACGCCGAACTGAAGCGGATGTACGTGATCGAGCAGATGCGTGGCCGGGGCCTGGCCCGCCGCGTCCTGACCGCCCTGGAGGACGACGCCCGCGCGGCCGGCCGCCTGCGCATGGTCCTGGAAACGGGCACGCAGCAGCCGGAGGCCATCGCCCTGTACACCTCCAGCGGCTACGAGCCCTGCGAGAAGTTCGGCTACTACCGCTTCCACGACAACAGCCGCTGCTACGCGAAGGCCCTGTAGACCCGCACCCGGAAAAGCCGGCGGAACGGAAACGAGCCGCCCTGCCAACCCAGCAGGGCGGGGCCGCGAGCGATGCCCAGGGGGCCGGTCGTCACCTGACGCGATCGGCTTCGGACCGTAGTCAGTGACCGTCGGTCATTGCCAGAAGACCTCTTCCACGATGATCTGGGGGTCCTCGGTGCGCGGCACGAAGGTGTAACGCAGCCAGCCGTGCCCGTGGTCGAAGTGGAAGATACGAGAACCCTTCGGAAGATCGGACCGCGCCGGCAGGACCTTCATACCTGCGGGAAGGTCCGCATCCGCGTCAATTCCCCGGTAGTAGGGATCCTTCGCCGTGACCAGTTCGGCGCGTGCCGCGTCGACGGTCTTCCGCACCTGCTCGGGCAGGGCGTCGCGGGCAGCCTGGGCCTTGAGTGTCCAGTCCATCTGCCAGGGCGGTCCCATGAGCCCGTCGTCGGTCACAGGCCGGGCTCCAGTCGCTGTGCCTCGTATCGCAGGTGGGAGGCCTCTTCGAGAAGCGCCTTCGCCTCGGCAAGGTCGGTGGCCTCTGCCGCGCGGTGATGCAGATCAGCCATGTGCGCGTCGAGCTTCGAGTCCCGGGCAACCGCGTACTCACCCCACCAGCGGGCCATGAACGCGGGCACGGTACTGATGTCGTACGCGTCCGCGACGGCCCACTTCCAGTGGTCGTCGAAGTCCGGAAGAAGCTGGGGGGTGTGCTGGGCGATGGCAGCACGCAGTGCCTTCGGGTTCCGCTCGGGCATGGGCGGAACGACCGGCGTGGGTTCTGGGGCGTGTGCGGTCATGACCGGACGTACTCCTTTTCGCTCCTTCGGCGCACCGGGCCTACGACGATAGTCCGTCTCGTCGGGCCGAATGACCCGTTCGTCCCCGAAGCCCGGACGCCGGTCCAGGTACCCGGCGCGGGGCTCATGAGCACGCTCCCGAATCGCGGTCACCGGTCCCGTTGCCGGTCTCATGATCGGTGGCGTCGTCCTCCCCGTCGTCGGCATCGTCGTCGGCCGTGGGCAGGCGTCGGCCGCGGGACTCCGCCACGCGCAGCGCGTCGGCCAGGCACTCGGCCAGCCGGATCGCGGTGTAGCGGACCTCGGCGTTCGGGGTCAGGACGTCGTCCAGCACCCGGCGGGCGGAGCGGAGAACGTCCAGCCCGTCCGCGAGCTGCCGGGCCTCCGTCTCGTCGGCGAGCCGGGACACGATCCCTTCCCCCTCACCGGGGACGAGGAAGCAGGGCTTGCCTTCCGCCGACAGCCAGGGCAGCAGCCGGAGCGCGGTGAGCGAGTTCATCACGCGGCCGCCTTCCACGCGCCGACGGTGTACTGGCCGAGGTCGAGGTCGGCACCGAAGCCGGCGGCGAGTACGACGACCCGGCGACGGTGCCGCCGAAGCGCCTGCTCCTGTTCGTGGGCGGTGAGGTAGGGGCGGACGAGGCGGGAGGCGGTGCCGTCGAGGGGGAGGTGACGGCAGTACGGGGAGCGGGGGAGAGGGAGGCGGGGCGCGAGGGCGGCAAGGTGCGGAGTGCGCGGGGTGTGGTGCGTGGGGCGCTGGGCGCGGTGGCGGAGGGCGCCTGCGCGGCGGATTCCGGTACCGGGGCCGAAAAGAAGGCTCAGCCAATGGGCGATACGGTGGATAAGGTTGCGCATGTTGACGCTCCTAAGCAGCGTTGGCCGTGCCCCGGGAGGTCTAGCCACCTCGCCGGGGTCTTTGCATTGCTGAAACTACACCGATGCACAGCCCTCTGCATACAAGTAGAGAGGGATCTACCCGAACGTGCAGATCGGGGCACACCTATGTTGGACATATGAGCGATACACAGCACCCGACAGCTCTGGACCCGATGAGCGCGAGACCGCTCTATGTTCAGCTGGCCGACGTCATCGCGAAGAAGATCGAGTCGGGGGAGCTCGCGCCTGACAGACCCATCCCCTCGGAGAACCATCTCGCCGACGAGTACGGAGTGGCACGACTCACCGCCCGCCGGACCGCACAGGAACTCCGCGAACGAGGACTCATCGTCACCGTGCGCGGCAAGGGCTCTTTCGTGGTGGAGCAGCCTCCGACCAGCGCGCCCACAAGCGAGGACGGAACCGCCGACTGACGGTCCCGTCCTGTTTCGCCGTATCGCCGTTCGGCGACCTCGGCCTGCTCACCCCGCCCGACGACGGCGGTTTCTCAGCCGAGCCGCAGGATGCGTGGGGCGAAGGTGCCCTCGGGGCCGTCGGCGCGGCCGACCGGCCACATCGTCGCCGTGCCCGGCACCGGACGCAGTACCCGGGAGTCGCCCACGCCTCGACCGGTCCGCTGCTCTGCGCCCCTCTTGCGGGCGATGGCGTCGGGGTGAGTTTCGAAGTAGTTTCAAAGTCATGGGTACCGAGAGAGCCGCCGTGAACTTCTCCGAGCTGGTGAACAAGAACAAGCAGACGCTTGCCCGGCTCCAGGAATCGCCGAGACTGCTTCTGCACCGCAGAGACGGCGAGGACCTGGTCCTCACCACCGCGGCGCGGGCCGAGCAGGACCAGACCGTGGTGTCGGCAGCCACCCGGATGCTGGCCGCGATGGCGCGCCGGGAGCCCGGCAGCATGGAACTGCTCCTCGACATACTGCCCGACGCATTCCCGTGGGTCCGTTTCCTGCCCGAGCCCGATCTCCACGCCTTCGCCGTCGAACTGGTCGACACCATGCGCGCCGCTGATTCACTCGGCAACAGCGCCTCCGTCGCCCAACTGCTCATCGCCTGGCAGCACACCGCGGAGGTTCACTCCGACCCCGAACTGCTGGCTGCCCTGACCAGGGACCACGCAGAGGACTACGGTCCCGTACCGGACCCGCGGGATGCCGAGTGACGGCGGGCCGCGGCGACCGAGCCGCGCCTCCGGCCGCGGAGGGGCACGGGGAGGTCCGCTTCGCGGACGCCGCCTCCGCCAAGGGCTGGGAGAACCTCGCCCGACAGGCCCGTGAGAACACCTACCGCGCTTGGGTCACGATGCGTACCGCACCCGGGCCGACCACGGAAACACCCCGGCACCACCGGCTCAAGGGCAGCCTGGCACATGGCACTCACCGCGGGCAGACCTGCGAGCAGTGACAGATCGAGGTCACCGGTGGCGGTCGCGTCCGGTACCTCCTGGACGCAGCCCGGGAAACATGCTGGATCACCTTTGCCGGCACAGGGCATCCACGCGCCACGGACCGCCGTTGAGACGAAGTGACGGCCGGCCCCCGGCTTCTCGGGCTTCGCACGACACGAAGAAGCCCCCGCCGGTTTCCCGGCGGGGGCTCTCAGCTGCGGTGGACCTGTGGGGATTTGAACCCCAGACCCCCTCGATGCGAACGAGGTGCGCTACCAGACTGCGCCACAGGCCCTTGCAACGAGAGAAACCTTAGCATCCCGATCGGGGTGCTCGGAAATCCGTTGCGGGTGGGGGTCACCTGCGGTTTCGGAGGTCATTCGTTGGCGGCGCGGGGGCGGTCGCCGTCCTCGTACTGGTCGAACAGCGGGGTGCGGCCGCGCTCGCGCGCCCGGCGGGCCGAGGCCGCCGTGGGGGTCCCCCCGCGCGAGCGCCTTCGAGCGTGAGGGAGGGCGTCGGTGCGCTCGTCGCCTTCGGCCCGCTCCTCCGTACCGCTCTGGGCCCCTTCGGGCTCCGCGTCGTCGGCGGAGCCCGCCGTCTCCTCCGGGCCCGGGGCCATGGAGCTCGAGCGGGCCGAGCTCCATGCGTCCGGGGCGCCGAGGTCCACGTCGCTGGTGGCACGCGGGGCGACCGGGGCTGTCACGTACGTGGGCAGCGGGACCGGGACCGGGTCCCAGCTGTCGCCGCCCTGGCCGGGGCGCCGCTGGCGCTCGCGCTGCTGGTCGACCCACTCGGCATGGTCGGTCTGCTCCACGAGCGCCCGCCGGTCGGCGGCGAGCGCCAGGAGGCCGGGGTCGGTCTCCTGGGCCGGTTCGACGGCCGGCTCGAAGCTCTGTCCAGGTCCCTCCGGTTCGCCGGTGTCCGCGTCGTCGACGGACGGGCGGCGGCGCGGCTGGCGCTCGCGCAGCCGCTGCGCCGCGACCTCCGCCTGGCGGCGGTCCATCTGGTACGCGAACCGGCGGTGCTCCTGGGAGCGCAGGTGCGCGATGTAGACGCTCAGCAGCACGGCCGGCACTCCGGGCGCCCACAGGAACGCGAGTCCGCCGATGGCCGCGACGACCGCGCCGAGCGTGAAGGCGACGAAGAGCAGGGTGGTGGTGCGCCGGCGGCGCGCGAGCACCTTCGAGCGCCGGGCGCGCGCCGCGGAGGCCTGCGCCGACCGGGACTGCTGGGCGGTGAGCGAGGGCGGGGGCGGGAGCGGCCCGGGGTGCTGGGGCCGTGCCCGTCGGGGGGCCCGTTCGCGGCGGGCGGACGGGACGCGCTCGCGCGCGGGACCGGGTTCGGGGCCGGGTTCGGGGCCGCGCCGGTCCGGCCGCTGGGCGGGCTGCTCCTGTACGGGTGCCTGCACCTGCGGACGGGTGTGGGACACGGCGAAGGCCCGGACGTCCACCGAATCGGTGACCGCGTCCGGGTCGTGGGCGCTCCGCTCCTCCTCGTCGGTGGAGCGCGCCCGCAGGTCCTTGGCGTACCGGCGCTCCATTCCCGCCCGTCCGGACAACAATCGGATGGCGGTGCTGAAGCGTTCCGTCGGACGGGCTTCGTTCAGCTCGTCCTGCCTACGGAGCCACATCGGCACCAAGTAGGCGGCCCAGGCCCCGACAATGACTGCGTAGATGAGGCCGCTGCTGCTCACGCCTCCCACGGTAGAGGGGTTTGAGTGAGGCCATCCGCCAATTGAGCCGGTGTGTCGCACGATCCGGCTGATATCTCGAACTTTTTTTGACCGATACGATCAGCAGACCACTCGAGACGCGAAATTCCCTGCCTTCACGGGCTTCGGACGATCATCAGGCGATGAAATTCGAACATTTATTCAATTACCGGGGCTGTGCGGGATTCCGGGATGACGCCGCTCGTCCTCCGGCCGCTCACGCCGGGAGTGTTCCCGCTGCCAGCGGCCGAGCAACCCCTCGGGCACTTCCTCCGCGGTGAGCGCGAAGACGAGATGGTCGCGCCAGGCTCCGTCGATGTGCAGATAACGCGGGCGCAGCCCCTCCGCGCGGAATCCGAGTTTCTCCACGACCCGCCGGCTGGGCCCGTTCTCGGGGCGAATGCACACCTCGACGCGGTGCAGCCCGACCGTACGGAAACAGTGGTCCACGGCCATCGCCACGGCTGTCGGCATCACTCCGCGGCCGGCCACCGCCTCGTCCACCCAGTAGCCGACGTGACCCGAGCACATCGAGCCCCAGGTGATCCCGGCGACCGTCAGCTGGCCGACCAGACGCCCTTGGTGCTCGATGACGAACGGCAGCATCCGGCCCGCGTGCGCCTCGGCCCTCAGATGACGGACCATCTGGCGGTAGGTCGGCCGGTGCACGACCGGGCCGGCGGGGGTGGGCGGCGGGATGGTTGCCTCCCAGGGCCGCAGCCAGTCACGGTTGCGGCGGTTGGCCTCGCGCCAGGCCCGCTGGTCGCGCATCTTTATGGGCCGGAGGACGACGTCGCCGACCGCCAGCTCCACGGGCCAGGCCGCGCCGTTCAGCTCGCACCCCCGCCGGCCCTCGACCCGGGGTGGTCACCACCGCGCAACTGGTCGACCGCGTGCCTCAGCAGCGGCTCCAGGACGGCGAGACCGTCCTTCACCCCGCCCCTGGACCCCGGAAGGTTGACGATCAGGGTCCCGCCGCCCGCGACCCCCGCGATGCCCCGGGAGAGGGCGGCCGTCGGCACCTTGTCCCGGCCGTACGCCCGGATGGCCTCCGCGATGCCGGGCACCTCGTGGCCGATCACCGCGCGGGTCGCCTCGGGGGTGCGGTCGGTGGGCGAGATGCCGGTGCCGCCGGTGGTCACGATGACGTCGTACCCGGCCTCGGTACCCGCGCGCAGCGCGGCCTCCACCGGGTCGCCGTCCGGAACCACCTGGGGGCCGTCGACGGCGAAGCCGAAGCGCCGCAGGCCCTCGGCGATCAGCGGGCCGCCCGTGTCCTGGTAGACGCCGGCGGCGGCCCGGTTGGAGGCGGTGACCACCAGGGCGCTGTACGGCGCGAGCAGCGCGCCGCCGACGGATGCGTCGAGTGTCATGCCCTGCTCCAGTCGCCCGACTTGCCGCCCGTCTTCTCCTCCACCCGCACGTCCGTGATGACCGCCTTCTTGTCGACCGCCTTCACCATGTCGATCACGGTGAGCGCGGCGACCGAGACCGCGGTGAGCGCCTCCATCTCGACGCCCGTACGGTCCGTCGTCCGCACGGTGGCCGTGATCTCCACGGCGTCGTCCGCGACCGACAGGTCCAGTTTCACACCGGACACCGCCAAGGGGTGACACAGCGGGATCAGGTCGGGAGTGCGCTTGGCGCCCATGATGCCCGCGATCCGCGCGGTGGCCAGGGCGTCCCCCTTGGGGACCCCCTCGCCGCGCAGCAGTTCGACCACACGGGGCGAGACCAGGACGCGGCCGGTGGCGCGGGCGGTGCGCGCGGTCACGTCCTTGCCGGAGACGTCGACCATACGGGCGGCGCCCGCCTCGTCGAGATGCGTCAGGCGGTCCGGCGTACGGCCCTGCGTACGGTCCTGGGCTCCGTCCTGCGTACGGTCGTCCTGCGCTGAAGGTCCGGGGGTGTCCCCCCGGGAAGGCACGGTCATGAGTGTGGCGCTCCCGGTCCGGGCCCGCCGCGGTGCGGCGCACGGGCCTGCTGTGCGCGACACGGTACCGCCAACCCGCGCGGGTCAGCCGAGCAGGATCACCTCGACGTCGGTGCCGGGGGCGACGGACTCGACGTCCTCGGGGACGACGATCAGCGCGTTCGCCTGGGCGAGGGCGGCCACCAGGTGGGATCCGGCGCCGCCGACCGGGGTCACCTCGCCGTCGGCGTACCGGCCGCGCAGGAACTGACGGCGGCCCTTCGGCGAGGTCAGCGCCCCGCCCGCGGTGAGGGTGGCGCGTTTTCTCGGCCGGTGGACGTCCGTGAGACCCATCAGGGTGCGGATGGCGGGGCGGGCGAACAGCTCGAAGGAGACGTACGAGGAGACCGGGTTGCCGGGGAGGGCGAGCAGCGGGGTGTGGTCGGGGCCGATGGAGCCGAAGCCCTGCGGCTTGCCGGGCTGCATGGCGAGCTTGCGGAAGTCGATGCCGCTGCCCGGCTCGTCCTCGTCGCCGACGGACGACAGCGCCTCCCTGACGACGTCGTACGCCCCGACGCTGACGCCTCCGGTGGTGACCACCAGGTCCGCGCGCACCAACTGGTCCTCGATGGTGTCGCGCAGGGTGTCGGCGTCGTCGGCGACGGCGCCCACCCGGTAGGCGATGGCGCCGGCGTCGCGGGCGCAGGCGGTGAGGGAGAAGCTGTTGGAGTCGTAGATCTGACCGGCCCTCAGCTCCTCGTCGGGCTGGACGAGTTCGCTGCCGGTGGAGAGCACCACCACGCGCGGGCGCGGGTGCACCCGTACGGAGCCGCGGCCGATCGCGGCCAGGAGGGAGATCTGGGGCGGGCCGAGGACCGTACCGGCCTCCAGTGCGCGGTCGCCGGCCCGCACGTCGCTGCCCTTGGCGCGCACGTGCGCGCGTGCCCCGGCCGGGCGGTACACGAGCACCTGCCCGGCGGCGCCCTCGGGAGACAGGCTGCGGGCCCGCATCCCGGCGACCGGGCCCTCGCCGAGCCCCCCGTCGGTCCACTCGACGGGGATGACGGTCTCGGCGCCGGGCGGGAGCGGGGCGCCGGTCATGATGCGTACGGCCTGGCCGGGACCGACCTGGAGCAGGTCGGTCTGGCCGGCCGCGACATCGCCGACGACCTCGAGGGCCGCCGGGTACTGCTCGCTCACGCCCGCGACATCCGCGACCCGTACCGCGTACCCGTCCATGGAGCTGTTGTCGAACGGCGGCAGTGACACCGGCACCGTGACGTCCTCGACCAGGACGCAGCCCTGGGCGTCGAGGAGCTGCAGCTCGATGGGTTCCAGGGGGCGGACGGTGGCGAGGATGTCGTCCAGGTGCTCGTCCACCGACCAGAGGTGGTCCGGGCCTGCGGTGCGGGGCGCGGCGGTGCTCAAGGCTGCTGCATCTCCTCGGTGACGTAACGGCGGAGCCAGGTCCGGAAGTCCGGGCCCAGGTCCTCACGTTCGCACGCGAGTCGGACAATGGCACGCAGGTAGTCGCCCCGGTCGCCGGTGTCATAGCGGCGGCCCTTGAAGACCACGCCGTGCACCGGGCCGCCGACCGTTTCGTCGGCCGCGAGTTGCTGGAGGGCGTCGGTGAGCTGGATCTCGCCGCCGCGGCCCGGCTCGGTCTTCCGCAGTATGTCGAAGACGTGCGGGTCGAGGACGTAGCGGCCGATGATGGCGTAGTTGGAGGGGGCGTCGGCGGGGTCGGGCTTCTCGACGAGGCCGCTGACCCGGACGACGTCGGAGTCCGCGGTGGTCTCGACGGCGGCGGACCCGTAGAGGTGGATCTGCTCCGGGGCGACCTCCATGAGCGCGACGACGCTGCCGCCGTGCTGCTCCTGGACCTCGATCATGCGCCGGAGCAGGGGGTCGCGCGGGTCGATCAGGTCGTCACCGAGGAGGACGGCGAAGGGCTCGTCGCCGACGTGCGGGGCGGCGCACAGGACGGCGTGGCCGAGGCCCTTGGGGTCGCCCTGGCGGACGTAGTGCATCGTCGCGAGGTCGCTGGATTCCTGGACCCTCGCGAGGCGAGCGGCGTCGCCCTTCTTGTTGAGGGCCGACTCCAGTTCGTAATTGCGGTCGAAATGGTCCTCCAGCGGGCGTTTGTTGCGGCCCGTCACCATGAGGACGTCATCGAGACCTGCGGCGGCGGCCTCTTCGACCACGTACTGGATCGCCGGCTTGTCGACGACCGGCAGCATCTCTTTGGGAGTGGCCTTGGTGGCCGGCAGGAACCGGGTACCGAGGCCTGCTGCGGGGATGACAGCCTTGGTGAGCCGAGGGTGCGACTGAATCATGCCCGCCACCATATCCGCTACCTTCACAGAGAATATGGGGCTCCGCACATTTAATGATCATATGAGCATATTGAGACGGTACGGGGACAGAGTTGAGACAGAACGAACGTGCGGACGATCGTGGCAAGCGGGCGTTGCGACAGGAAATCCTCCTGGCGAGGGGAAAGTTGACGGCGGATGACGTACGGGATTCCGCGACCGCGTTGGCCGGCCGGGCGCTCGGGCTGCCCGAACTGTCGCACGCGCGCACGGTGGCGGCGTACGTCTCCGTGGGGAGTGAGCCCGGCACCTCCGCGCTCCTGGACGCACTGCGCGCCCGGGGCGTACGCGCACTGCTGCCGGCTCTGCTCCCCGACAACGACCTGGACTGGGGCCCGTACACCGGCGGGGAGTCCCTCACGCGCGTGCGGCACGGCGGCGGGCGGATGACGCTGCTCGAGCCGTCCGGGGAACGCCTCGGGCCGGACGCCGTGACCGGGGCGGACGTGGTGCTGCTGCCGGGCCTGGCCGTCGACGCGCGCGGGATGCGGCTGGGACGCGGCGGGGGCTCGTACGACCGGGTGCTGGCCCGGCTGGAACGCGCGGACGCGCACCCGGCACTGGTGGTGCTGCTGTACGACACGGAGGTCGTGGAACGGGTTCCCGAGGAGCCCCACGACCGTCCGGTGCACGCGGTGGTGACGCCGTCGGGGGTACGGCGGTTCGGCCGAGCCGGCCCACGGGAAGCGGCCTCCACCTGAGAGCGGCCCACGTGAAAGCGGCCTCCACGCGTGTGTGGAGGCCGCTTTCACGTATCGAACGAGCGGTCGGCTCAGCGCCCGTTCACGGCTTGAGCAGCAGGGTGTCCTCGGTGCTCTTCTCGACCGCCTTCTCCGAGTGGGCCCACTCGAGCAGTTCGCCGTCGGCCCACTTGTCCGTCTGGTCGACGTAGTGGGCGTTGTAGGCGTGGCCGGAGGCGCCGGTGAGGTTGATCCACCGCGACTTGTCGAGGTCGCCGAGGTTGACCACCATCCGCATCGACGGCACCCACACCACCCCGTAGCCGCCGGCGGCGTTCCAGCCGGTGGCGTTGACCGTGGCCTCGCCGCCACCGAGCTTCCAGGGGCCGCGGTTGAGTGCGTACTGCACGAAGCCGGGGCCGGCGGTGCCCAGGGTCTGGTTCTTCAGGAACAGGCGGTGCAGCCTGCCCCAGCTCCAGGTGTCGATGTCCTTGCCGAGCTTGGCGGTGAGTTCCCACCGCGCGTCGACCATGGCACGCCTGAACAGCTCGTCACGGTTCTCCGCGGCTTCGCGGGTGCCGGACTCCGGGGTCGTCCACCAGTCGCTGTCCTCGTCCTCCATCAGCGTGCGGACCACCTCGAACCAGCGGTCGCCGCCGTCGGGCTGGGCCTGGTCCGCCTCGCGCAGACCGCACTCGCGGACCTTGACGCGCTCCTCGGCGGGGCCGACCGGGTCGACCGGGTCGACCCACAGGCACTGGCCCTTGACCCGTACTTCCTTGGGCAGCTTGTGGCCGAAGGCGAGCTTGAGGGTGTTGCGCCAGACGGAGTTGAAGTAGGCGGCCGCCGCCGAGTCGGCGTCCTGGGTGTAGTCCCAGCCCTCCAGCAGCTTCTGCGCCTCGCGTACGGCCGGGTCCTTGACGTCGATCTTGAGCAGTTCGGGCACGAGCAGCTTGGCGATGGAGCTGCTGTTGTCGAGCTGCATCTGCCGCATGTCGTCGGTGGAGATCTTGCCGCCGTCCTTGATCTTCGACTGGATCAGATCGTTGATCCGCTGGCTGCGGGCGCCGTAGCCCCAGTCGGTGGTCAGGGTGTACGGGTACGCGTCGGGATCGACCACGGCCTGGTTGGCGGTGACGATGTAGCCGCGGTCGGGGTCGAACTCGTAGGGCAGTTCGTCCTGCTCGATCCAGCCGGTCCACTCGTACTCGGGGTTCCAGCCGGGTGCCGGGATGGAACCGTCGTGGCCCTCCGCGCGGGTGGGGATTCTGCCGGGCAGCGTGTAGCCGATGTGGCCCTCGGTGTCCGCGTAGACGAGGTTCTGCGAGGGCACCTCGAACAGGGTGGCCGCCTCGCGGAAGCCGTCCCAGTCCTTCGCGCGGTTGATCGCGAAGACGGAGTCCATGGTGCGTCCGGCGTCCAGCGCGGTCCAGCGCAGGGAGACGCCGTAGCCGTCGCCCCGGTCGGGTGCGGCGGAGTCGACGGTGGCCTTCTTGCCGGTCCGCACCAGGTCCTTGGACCGGTCGGAGAGCAGCGGGCCGTTGTTGGTCTCCCGGACGACGATCTTCCGTGAGTCACCGCCGGCGACCTTGATGGTCTCCTCGCGGGACTTGAACGGGACCACCTTGCCGCCGTACTGGTAGCCCTCGCCGGTGATCTTCTCCAGGTAGAGGTCGGTGACGTCGACCCCGGAGTTGGTCAGGCCCCAGGCGATGTCCGCGTTGTGGCCGATTATCACGCCGGGCAGGCCCGCGAAGGTGTAGCCGGAGACGTCGTACTGGCACGTGGCGGAGACGCTGCGGCAGTGCAGGCCCATCTGGTACCAGACGGACGGCAGTGCGGGCGACAGGTGCGGGTCGTTGGCCAGCAGCGGCTCACCGGTGATGGTGTGCTGCCCGGAGACGACCCAGGAGTTGGAGCCGATGCCGTCGCCGTTGACGCCGACGGCGGTCGGGAGGTCCTGCAGGACCTGCTGGAGACCCGTCATCTGGCCCTCCAGACCGCTCCCGGTGCCGGCGGTGCCGCCTGCGGTGCCCGCGGTTCCGTCCGCCGTGCCCGCTCCGGACGCGCCCTCCACGCCGGTGCCGGGGTCCACCGTGCCGGCGCCCGTGCCCGGGTCGACGCCGGTGCCGTCACCCGTGCCGCTGCCACTCTCCCCGCCGCCCGACTCGTAGGTCCCGGTGAGCTCGTTGTACTGGCCCTCCTGCACCACCGGCTTGTTCCGGCTGTACGGGTACGCCGGGTACAGGTCGGCGATCTGCTCCGGGTCCAGGCGGCTGGTCATCAGGGCGCGGTCGATCTCGTCCTGCATGTTGCCGCGCAGGTCCCAGGCCATCGCCTTCAGCCAGGCCAGGGAGTCCACCGGCGTCCACGCGCCGGGCTTGTAGTCGTTGGTGAAGCCCAGCGCCGCGTACTCCAGGGAGATGCCGGCGCCGTCCTTGCCCTCCAGATACGCGTTGACGCCCTTGGCGTAGGCGTCGAGGTACTTCTTCGTCGCCGGGGAGAGTTTCTTCTCGTACTCCTCCTTCGCGACCCGGTCCCAGCCCAGGGTGCGCAGGAATTCGTCGGTCTCGACCTGGCTCTTGCCGAACATCTCCGACAGGCGCCCGGAGGTCATGTGCCGGCGGACGTCCATCTCGTAGAACCGGTCCTGCGCCTGGACGTAGCCCTGCGCCATGAACAGGTCCTCGTCGGAGGAGGCGTAGATCTGCGGGATCCCGTAGCCGTCACGCTTGACGTCGACGGGACCCGCCAGGCCTTCGAGGGTGATCGAGCCCTTGGTCTGCGGGAAGGAGGCACGCACGGTGCTGACCGACCAGTACGCCCCGTAGACGACACCACCGATCAGTGCCAGCACCAGGACGAACACGATCAGGCGGGCTTTGCGCCCCTTTTTCCTGCCGGACTTGCCGGGCTGCTGACCCGTGGAGGCGGTGGTATTGGGGGGCATCGCTGTCCTTGCTGTCCTTACGCGAGCGGCAGGGCGGGCTGTGCTTTTAACTGAGCGCTGGAGCAACGATAGGCGCAGGGCCCTCCGCCACTTGACGCGGAGTCGGGTACCAGCACGGACTGACGTTCGATGATGCCAGGGGCACGCGTCAAGAAGGCGTCAAGACTTAGGTAAGGTAACGAAGCAGTTGCCGTGAACGCGCCGGTCACCCGGGCCCCGGACAGGAGCTCGGGTGCACCGCGCGGGTGCCAGTGAAGGGAACGTCCACGACTGTCCACCACCTCAACCAGCTCCTGCTCGTCTGCTCGCTGGTCCTGCTCGTCGCCGTCGCGGCGGTCCGGATCTCCTCGCGCAGCGGGCTCCCCAGCCTGCTCGTCTATCTGGGCATCGGCGTCGCCATGGGCCAGGACGGCCTCGGTGACATCCAGTTCGACAACGCCGAGCTGACGCAGGTCATCGGATACGCGGCCCTGGTCGTGATCCTGGCCGAGGGCGGCCTGGGCACCAAGTGGACGGAGATCAAACCCGTCCTGCCCGCCTCCGCCGCCCTCGCCACCGTCGGTGTCGCGGCGAGCGTCGGTGTCACCGCGACGGCCGCGCACTTCCTGATCGGGCTGGAGTGGCAACAGGCGCTCATCATCGGCGCGGTGGTGTCCTCGACCGACGCGGCGGCCGTCTTCTCCGTACTGCGGCGCATTCCGCTCCCCTCGCGGGTGACGGGCACGCTGGAGGCCGAGTCCGGCTTCAACGACGCTCCCGTGGTCATCCTGGTGCTCGCCTTCTCCACGGCCGGTCCGATCGAGCACTGGTACGTCCTGCTCGGCGAGATCGCCCTGGAACTGGCCATCGGCGCCGTCATCGGAATCGCGGTGGGCTGGCTGGGTTCCCTGGGGCTCAGGCACGTGGCGCTGTCGGCCTCCGGCCTCTACCCGATCGCCGTCATGGCCATCGCCGTCACCGCGTACGCCGCGGGCGCCATGGCCCACGGCAGCGGCTTCCTCGCCGTCTATCTCGCCTCGATGGTGCTGGGCAACGCCAAGCTGCCGCACTGGCCCGCCACGCGCGGATTCGCCGAAGGGCTCGGCTGGCTCGCGCAGATCGGCATGTTCGTCCTGCTCGGCCTGCTGGTCTCCCCGCACGAACTGGGCGACGACATCGTGCCCGCACTGATCATCGGGCTGGTGCTGACCGTGGTGGCCCGCCCGCTGAGCGTCGTCCTGAGCCTGGCGCCGTTCCGGGTGCCCTGGCAGGAGCAGGCGCTGATGTCGTGGGCGGGGCTGCGCGGTGCCGTGCCCATCATCCTGGCGACGATTCCGATGGTGGAGGGCGTCACCGGCAGCCGGTCGATCTTCAACGTCGTCTTCATCCTGGTCGTCGTCTACACCCTCGTCCAAGGGCCGACGCTGCCGTGGCTGGCCCTCAAGCTGCGCCTCGGCGAGGACGCGGAGGCCGCCGACCTGGGCATCGAGTCGGCGCCCCTGGAGCGGCTGCGCGGACACCTGCTGTCGGTCGGCATCCCGGAGGGGTCGCGGATGCACGGTGTGGAGGTCGGCGAACTGCGGCTGCCGAAGGGGGCGGCCGTCACGCTCGTCGTGCGCGGGGGCACCTCGTTCGTTCCGGGGCCGACGACGATGCTGCGGCGCGGGGACGAACTCCTCGTCGTCGCCACCGACCCGGTCCGGGACGCCGCCGAACGCCGCCTCCGCGCGGTGGGCCGCGGCGGCAAACTGGCCGGCTGGCTGGGGACGGACGGGGCGCGGCCCGGGGGGTGACCGGACGGGCGGAACCAGGGGCCGAAACGTCGCTTCCGGCGTCGTTCGCGTCGCCTTCACGCCGACTCCCACGTCGCCTCTCGCGCTGCGGTGTGCGGGTCGGGTCGGGTCGGGTCGGGTCGGGTCGGGTCGGGTCGGGTCGGGTCGGGTCGGGTCGGGTCGGGTCACGATCCACCATTCACAGGGACACGGCCTCCCTGTGCCCGCTTTCACAGGGTCACAAGCACCTGACACCTGTGGATACCTGGAAGCGCCTGTACCATGCGAACGGTACCCAGATCGAACCAACTCTGCCTGACGCAGAGCTGGCGCGACCGTATGGCGGCCGGCGCGCCCTGAGCTGTGGCACCGGCATCTACCGCAGTCAGCGCAAGAGGACAGCTCTCGGCGCGCCCGACATCAAGGGCCCACGCGCCACCAGGCGGCAGAAAGGCACGGGCCGTGGCATCCACGGTCACCACGTCGAAGGACTCTGCGGCCACCTCCCGTCCGGGATACGGCCGACTGCTGCGCACGCGCGGCGCCTGGACGTTCCTGCTCCCCGGCTTCGCGGCACGCCAGCCGTTCGCGATGCTCACCCTCTCCATCGTGCTGCTGGTGCAGCACACCACCGGTTCGTACGGCGTGGCCGGCGCCGTCGCGGCGGTCACCGGCGTCTCCATGGCCGTGTTCGCGCCCTACAGCGGCCGGCTCGCCGACCGCTACGGACAGCGCGCCGTCCTCGTCCCCGGCGTCCTGGTGCACACCCTGTCCGGACTGGCCCTGACCGCGCTGGCGCTGAACGGCGCCCCCCTGTGGGCGTTGTTCGCCGCCGCTGTGCCCACCGGCGCCTCGGTGCCCCAGGTCGGGCCCATGGTGCGCGCCCGCTGGGGCGTGAAGCTCAAGAACTCCCCGCTGATGACCACGGCGGCGGCCTTCGAGTCCGTCACCGACGAGCTGACCTTCGTCGTCGGACCGCTGCTGGCCACCGCCCTGTGCACGGCCGTGGACCCGGCGGCGGGCCTGATGACCGAGGCGGCGCTGACCCTGGTCGGCGGCCTGCTGTTCGCCGCGCAGAAGGGCACGCAGCCCGAGGTGGCCGCCCGGGGGCACGCGCGCGTGGAACACGTTCCCGCGCTCCGCGTCCCCGGGGTACGCGTCCTGATCGTCATCTTCCTGGGCATCGGATCCGTCTTCGGCGGTATGCAGGTGTCACTGGCCGCGTACACCGAGTCGATCGGCGAACCCGGACTGAACGGCGTCCTGTACGGCGTCTTCGCCGCGGGAAACATGCTCTCCGGCATCGCCTGCGGCGCCATCGTCTGGAAGGCCGCCCCCGAGCGGCGCCTGGTCATCGGATACGTGGCGCTCGCGGTGACCGCCTCCGCCCTGTGGACCGCCCACTCCGCGCTGCTCCTCGGTGGGCTCGGCCTGCTGGTCGGCATGTGCATCGCGCCCGCCCTGATCACCGGATACACACTGGTGGACGACCTGGTCCCGGCCGGTGCCCGCACCGAGGCCTTCACCTGGCTGACCGGCGCGGTGGCACTCGGCCAGGCCGCCGCGGTCACGGTCTCCGGGCAGTTGGAGGACAATCTCTGGTCCGGTGCCGGGTTCCTGGTGCCGATGGGCGGCACGGTGCTCGCCCTGGTGACACTGCTGACCCTTCGGTCACGGCTGGTGCCGCCCCGGGCGACCCGCGAGGTCACGCGCGGCGCGGCCCGGCGCGATCCCGTCGCAATCAGCGATCGGTGATCGGTGAGCAGCGAGATGCGAGCAGCGAGATGCGAGATGTGATCAGTGAGATGTGACGCACTCGCAGACCGCCGCACAGGCCGTCGCACAGGCCCGCCGGGTTTACCCAGGCACACGCGCGGAGCCGTGACAACACCACCGATGCGGCTCCCCGCCTGGGAAGCCACGCCGCAAAGCGCGTCCGGGACACGCGCCGAGCACGTACGGAGGCCCGTCCTCATGAGGGTCACGCTCCGGCTGCCGCCCGTGGCGGGGTGACGCACGTTACGCCGATCACTTGCGGCACGGGTTACCATTGGCGATCGTTAGCACTCATCGAGTGAGAGTGCCAGGAGGAAGACAGTGCCCACCTATCAGTACCAGTGCACCGAGTGCGGCGAGGGCCTCGAGGCGGTGCAGAAGTTCACCGATGACGCTCTGACCGAGTGCCCGGACTGCCAGGGGCGCCTGAAGAAGGTGTTCTCGGCGGTCGGCGTTGTCTTCAAGGGCTCCGGCTTCTACCGCAACGACAGCCGCGGCTCCTCGTCGAGCAGCACCCCGGCGTCGAAGGCGTCCGGTTCGTCGACGAGTTCCTCCTCGGACTCCTCGTCTTCTTCCTCGGGCTCCGGCTCGAGCTCGGGCTCCGGCTCGTCGTCCGGGTCCGGCAGTTCCAGCAGCACCGCCGGCAGTACCGCCGCCTGAGGCCGAATCCTTACGGGACCCCGTCGTCGTCGGACGACGGGGTCCTCGGCGTTTCCGGGGCCGGTTAGGGTGCGGAGCATGGCGAACAAGGCGAACGTCGAGATCGGCGTGATCGGCGGCTCCGGTTTCTACTCCTTCCTCGACGACGTGACCGAGGTCCAGGTGGACACCCCCTACGGGGCGCCCAGCGACTCCCTTTTCCTCGGTGAACTGGCCGGCCGACGGGTCGCCTTCCTCCCCCGGCACGGACGCGGCCACCATCTGCCGCCGCACCGGATCAACTACCGGGCCAACCTGTGGGCGCTCAGGTCGGTCGGCGCGCGCCAGGTGCTCGGGCCGTGCGCGGTGGGCGGACTGCGGCCCGAGTACGGGCCGGGGACACTGCTGGTCCCGGACCAGCTCGTGGACCGTACGAAGTCCCGGGCGGGCACCTATTTCGACGGGCTGCCGCGGCCCGACGGCACCGTCCCGAACGTCGTGCACGTGTCGCTGGCCGACCCCTACTGTCCCGCCGGCCGGGCCGCCGCCCTGAAGTCGGCGCGCGGTCGGGACTGGGAGCCGGTGGACGGCGGCACGCTGGTCGCGGTCGAGGGGCCCCGCTTCTCCACCCGCGCCGAGTCGTTGTGGCACCAGGCGCAGGGCTGGTCGGTGGTGGGCATGACCGGCCACCCCGAGGCGGCGCTCGCCCGTGAGCTGGAGCTCTGCTATACGTCCCTGACCCTGGTCACCGACCTCGACGCCGGTGCCGAGGCCGGCGAGGGCGTCTCGCACGACGAGGTGATGCGGGTGTTCGCGGACAACGTGGACCGGCTGCGGAACGTGCTCTTCGACGCGGTGGCGGCGCTGCCGGCGACCGAGGAACGGGACTGCCTGTGCGCCTCCGCGCTGGGCGGGATGGATCCGGGGTTCGCGCTGCCGTAGGGCTGCCGCCGCGGGGCTCGCGACGCACGGCCGGGTCGCGACGCACGGCCGGGTCGCGGCGCACGACCGGGTGAGGGAGTTTTCCCCAGGCCGTGGTCTGTCCACAGGCTCCGGCGGAGAACGGCGGGAAGCCCCATCGTGGGGTCCGCAAGCCGATCCCTCGTCGCAGGTGGTGCTCCCGTGTCGTTTCCGCCGTCGTTCCCTCCCCCGTCTCTGCGTCAGCCCTCGCTCCGGCCCCTTCCCTCCTCCGCCCGGTCCACCTTCCATTCCTCCCCCTATTACTCCGCCCCCTCGCCGACTCCCTCGGCTTCCCCCTCCCGCCCCGCCGTAGTTCCGTACCCGCCCGGGGCCGGTGTCCCCCCACGGTGCGAGGTGCCGCACTTCGCACCGGTGCGGGTGCGTGGCGGACTGTTGCGGTCGGCCCGGGCGGCCCGGCACCGGAGGCGGGTGGCGGCGGCCGGTCTCGCCGTCACGGCAGTGGCACTGGTGGCGGCGGGCGGCCCCCGGGAGGCAGACCGGTCGCGCGGGCATCCCGAGAGCGCTTCGAGCACGTATGCCGGGCCGGCGGTGTCCACGGGAGACCGTGTCGCACGGGCACGGCGCGCGGGAGCGCGTGTCACGGCGCCGGTGCGGATCGCCGACGCCGCCACCGTGCGACTGCTGCGGCCGGGCGACCGGGTCGATGTCATCGCCGCCGAGGAGCGGGTGACAGGCGGTGAGGCCCGTGTGGTCGCGCGTGGGGCGCGGGTCACCGAGGTGCCGAAGACCCTGGAGGACATGGGCACGGGCGGGGCCCTGGTGGTGCTGTCGGTTCCGCGGGCCGCCGCGGCCGACCTCGTCGGCGCGAGCGCCACAGCACGGCTGGCGGTGACCCTGTGGTGAGCGGTTCCTTCTCTGCCGATTTCGCGGGTGTCGTGTCGAGTACCTCGTTCGAAGGACCCAAGTGGACCGTCCGGTGGGGCGCTGACATAGGTTGCGGAGCGTTTGATCCCCCACGTCACCCATACAAGATGGAGCTCCGGGTTGAGCGAGAAGAACGAAACCGGCGTCTGGCAGGGCTTCAAGGCCTTCCTGATGCGTGGGAACGTCATCGACCTGGCCGTCGCCGTGGTCATCGGCGCCGCCTTCACCAACATCGTCAACGCGGTGGTGAAGGGCATGATCAATCCGCTGGTCGGCGCCTTCGGCACGCAGAACCTGGACAGCTACAGCTCGTGTCTGAAGGGCTCCTGCAAGGGCACCGGCGATGCTGCGACGGGCGTCAAGATCCTGTGGGGTTCGGTACTCGGCGCGACGCTCCAGTTCGTGATCACGGCTGCGGTCGTCTACTTCCTGATGGTGATGCCGATGGCCCGGTACCTGGCCCGGGTCGAGGCCCGCAGGAAGGCGAAGGAAGGCGCGCAGGAGATCATCGAGATCTCCGAGCTCGAGGTGCTCAAGGAGATCCGCGACGAGTTGGTCGCGCAGCGCGGCTCGGGTCGTGGCCAGGGCCCGGGGTACGGCGAGCGATAGCCGGCACCGGCCTGCACGGCTCCCGGGTCAGATGTGGTGGGGCGGCTTCTCGTCGAGGAAGCGTTTCAGGTCCGACGCACTGTCGCCGGACGGACGGTCGCCCCACCCCCGGTCCGTGTCGTCCGTGGACTGCTGGTCCAGCGGGTCGTCGAAGACCAGCGCGGGCTTCGGCTCGCGCGGCCGGGGATCGGGGGCAGTGCTCATACGACCAGAATACGGCTCCGGCGGAACCTACCCCCGACAGCGACTGTTCCCTGGTGGCGACTCCTTGCTCCGGCGGTGACCGCGCGAGACTGACGCCATGACTGTTGACGCTCTGACCGATGTGGCCGGTGTGCGCGTGGGGCACGCGACCCGTACCGGAGACGGCCTGCTCACCGGCACCACGGTGGTGCTCGCGCCCGAGGGCGGGGCCGTGGCCGCCGTGGATGTGCGTGGCGGCGGTCCCGGTACGAAGGAGACCGACGCGCTCGATCCCCGCAACCTCGTGCAGCGGGTCGAGGCGGTCGTCCTGACCGGGGGCAGTGCCTACGGACTTGACGCGGCGTCCGGGGTGATGGCCTGGCTGGAGGAGCGGGGGCGCGGGGTGCGCGTCGGCCCGGATCCCGCGCACGTGGTGCCGGTGGTGCCGGCCGCCTGCGTCTTCGACCTGGGCCGGGGCGGGGACTTCCGGGCCCGGCCGGACGCGGCCACGGGGCGCACGGCGGTCGAGGCGGCAGCGGCGACCGCGCCGGGGGAACGGGTACCGGAGGGGTGTGTGGGCGCCGGCACGGGGGCCGTGGTCGGAGCGGTGAAGGGCGGGATCGGCACCGCGAGCACGATGCTGGACTCGGGGATCACGGTGGCCGCGCTGGTCGTGGCCAATGCGGCGGGCTCGGCACTGGACCCGGAAACGGGGACGCTGTACGGCGAGTTGTTCCGGGGCGGCCGGGTATTCCATCCCGATCCGGAGGTACACGAGGCGGCGCTCCGGCGGCTCGCCGGCCTCGCGGAGCGGAACGGGCCGCAGCCGCTCAACACCACGCTCGCGGTGGTCGCCACCGACGCGGACCTGTCCAAGGCGCAGGCGCAGAAGCTGGCCGGCACCGCGCACGACGGCATCGCGCGGGCGGTACGGCCGGTGCATCTGCTCAACGACGGGGACACGGTGTTCGCCCTCGCCACGGCCACCCGCCCGCTCGACACCGCGAACCCTCTCGCCCTGAACGAGATCCTCGCTGCGGGCGCCGACTTGGTGACCCGCGCGATCGTACGGGCCCTGCGCGCGGCCGATTCGGTGGACGGACCGGGCGGAGTCTGGCCGTCGTACGAGGAGCTGTACGGATAGCTGCACGGGTAAGCCGTACGGGTAGTTGTGTGACGAACCGGACAGGGAGGCGTGGGGCGCCCCGGACGGGGAAGCGTCGGGGAGCCAGGCAGGGCAGCGGGGACGTCCGGTGAGCGGAGGGAGCCGACCGCTGGGCGGACTGCGTGATCAGCGGCCGCCGGCCCGGCCGGAAGCACCAGGAGTGGCGCCTGAGCAGGGGGTACGGAGGTCCGCCGGGGACGGACGGGAATTCTTCGCGCGGTCGGTTCGTTTTGACGCCATACATTTTCTCAGTTCCCGGACATGATGTCCGCCCGAGAGGCTACGGTATGCACCCACAAGGTGACATGCAGCAACGCCGGGAGAAGCCTTGAGCGTTCCGTACGAGACGGCAGCGTACGAACCAGCCGACTCGCCCGAGTCTCCTGAGGAGCATCTCGCGCGACTACTCGGCCGTGCCCTGAACTCCTTCGAACTGCCCGACGAGGCAATACGCCTGCTCGACTGTGCACTGGCGCACGACAGTTCGCTGCACTCCGCGCACCACAGTGCGGGCCTGCACCGTGAGACGTACCGGCACACCTGGCTGCTCGCCGACGGCTCGGCGCTCACACTCTGGGAGCTGGTCCACAACACGGCCCCGGGCAGCGAGCCCCAGCACGAGGTGTACGCGGACGAGGAGGAACTGGGCGTCGCCACCGCCCGGCTGCCGCTGCCTCCGGAGACCCCGGACTTCGAACTGCCGGTGGTGGTGCAGTTGTCCCGGATCCCCGCACCCCTGCCCGTCTATGTCCCCGACGCTTCGGCGGACCACGCGCGCCGCTTACTGCGCCGGGCGGAGAACACGGACCGTCCGGGGCCTCGGACGGCCGCGCTGCTGTCCACGGCATCCGCCCACCAGATCACCCAGGCCTTCGGCCGCCCGTCCGCCGCGGGCGGGCCGGGGCGCTCGGGGCCGTCCTTCTCGCTGTACGAGCACGCGTTCCTGCTGCGTGACGGTGCGGAGGTCTCCCTCTGGGAGGTGGAGCACACGGCCACGCCCGACGGGCGGCACATGTGCGAGGTGTACGTCACCGACGAAGCCGCCCGGGACGCGATGGAGCAGCGTGCGAACCAGGTTTCCTGAGCAGAGCCAGGCCGCCCGATCCGCCGCCATCACTCCTCCCGGCCACCGGCGAAGCCCCGCATCAGGAGGGCGAACGCCTCACGCTCGGCCGGAGTGAGCCGCACCTGCTCCGCCTGGGGGCCCGTTCGCCGCTGAGACGGAATCGTCCGGAGGGCCCGCAACTCCTGCGGCCCCGGAACACCACGCCCCGGATGCGGCCCCGGATGCCGACTCGGCTTTTGATCCGGCTTTTGATCCGGGTGGGGGCCGACGCCCTCATCCCGCCGTCCCGGCCCCCTGTCCCCCCAATACGCTCCCGCTCGGGCCAGCGCCCGCATCCGCGTCCGCACCCGCAAGCCGACGCCACTCCCCCGCACCCGCCTGCGGTCCCGCCGTAGGACACCGGCCAGGCCCGCTGTGCAGGCCGCGGCCACCAGGGTGAGGGCGGTGGCGCCCGTCACTCTCAAGATCGAGTCGTGCTCAGGCATGGGCCCAGTACACATCACGGCCCGGGACTTTGGTCCCGGACCGTGATGAACGTGATCTATATCGCAGTTAGCTCATTTGCCTGCGAAAGTCCCACATATGCCCATTGAGGAAGTTCGCCGTCATTACCGTCTTCCGTCGGTACCGTCCTTCGTCGTTGCCGACGTCCGTATTACCGACGTCCGTATTACCGACGTCCGTGTTGCCGGCTCCCGTGTCACGCGGCGACCGGCTGCTTCGATTCCGCTGCCGAGGCCGCCGAGCCCTCGCCGTTGGTCGTGCCGGGTGCTCCCGGAACCGTCTTGCGCAGGCCCTTCAGGAGGATCACCAGAGCCGCCGTGACACAGACGCCCGCCGCGATGGCGACCAGGTAGAGCAGTGGGTTGCCGATCAGCGGGACCACGAAGATGCCGCCGTGCGGAGCGCGCAGGGTGGCGCCGAAGGCCATCGACAGGGCTCCGGTGACCGCGCCGCCCACCATCGAGGCGGGGATCACGCGCAGCGGGTCGGCCGCCGCGAACGGGATCGCGCCCTCGGAGATGAAGGAGGCGCCCAGGACCCAGGCGGCCTTGCCGTTCTCCCGCTCGGTCCGGTTGAAGAGCTTGCCGCGGACCGTGGTGGCCAGGGCCATCGCCAGCGGCGGGACCATTCCGGCCGCCATCACCGCGGCCATGATCTTCATCGCGGAGTCGCTGGGGCTGGCGACCGCGATACCGGCCGTGGCGAAGGTGTACGCGACCTTGTTGACGGGGCCGCCGAGGTCGAAGCACATCATCAGGCCGAGCAGGGTGCCGAGCAGGATGGCGTTGGTGCCGGTGAGGCCGTTCAGCCAGTCGGTCATGGCGTTCTGCGCCCCGGCGATCGGCTTGCCGATCACCACGAACATCAGGAAGCCGACCACCGCCGAGGAGATCAGCGGGATCACCACCACCGGCATGATGCCGCGCAACGCCACCGGGATGCGCACCCGCTGGATCGCCAGCACGACCGCACCGGCGATCAGACCGGCCGCGAGACCGCCGAGGAACCCGGCGTTGATGGTGAGGGAGATCGAACCACCGACGAAGCCGGGCACGAGTCCGGGCCGGTCGGCCATGCCGTACGCGATGTAGCCGGCCAGGACCGGGACGAGGAACCCGAAGGCCACGCCGCCGATCTGGAAGAGCAGGGCGCCCCAACTGTCGGCCTGGGTCCACACGAAGTGTTCCATCACCGATGGCGCCTGGTTGATCTCATAGCCGCCGATCGCAAAGCCGAGGGCGATGAGGAGACCGCCCGCCGCGACGAACGGGACCATGTAACTGACGCCGGACATGAGCCACTTGCGCAGCTTGGTGCCGTAGCCCTCACCGGGTTCACCGGTGCGGTCCACGGGTGTGTCGCCCGATGCGGCAGCGGCGGTTGCCTCACCGCGCTCGGCCTTCCCCCGGACCTCGGCGATCAGCTCGGCGGGGCGGTTGATACCCGCCTTGACGCCGGTGTCGACGGTCGGCTTGCCGGCGAAGCGTTCCTTCTCCCGGACGGGCACGTCGTGGGCGAAGATCACGCCGTCCGCCGCCGCGATCACGGCCGGGTCGAGCCGGGTGAAGCCCCCCGAGCCCTGCGGCTCGACCGCGATCTCGATACCCGCTTCCCGGCCGGCGTTTTCCAGCGCCTCCGCCGCCATGTACGTATGGGCGATGCCCGTGGGGCAGGAGGTGACGGCGACGATCCGGAAGGGACGCGCGCCCTCACCGGACGCACCTTCGTCGGAGGCGCCTGTGTCGGACGCGCCCGCATCCGGGGTTCCTTCGCCCGTAGAGGCTGCCCCCGTGGAGGCTGCGCCGGTAGTACCCGTGGTGGCACCGGCGGAGGCCGCCACCGGCGCCACCACGGAGTCCGTGGAGTTCGTGGTGGCGCCGGAGCCCTCGGGGCTGTCGGGGCTCTCGGAGGCCCCCGAGCCGGCCGTGTCCGCCGTGGCGGTCCCGGTCCCGTCGGCCGTCGGCTGCTCGTCCCCGCGGATGAGCGCCGCGGCGCCCTCGGCGTCGCCGACCGCCCGGAGCCCGTCGGTGAACTCGGCGTTCATCAGCTTCCGCGCCAGCGAGGAAAGGATCGTCAGATGAGCGTCGTCCGCGCCGGCCGGGGCGGCGATCAGGAAGATCAGGTCGGCGGGCCCGTCCGCGGCACCGAAGTCGATCCCGGCGGTGCTGCGCCCGAAGCCCAGCGTCGGCTCGGTGACGTGCTCGCTGCGGCAGTGCGGGATGCCGATACCGCCGTCGAGGCCGGTCGGCATCTGGGCCTCACGGGCGGCCACGTCGGCGAGGAAGCCCTCCAGGTCGGTCACCCGGCCCAGGGTCACCATCCGCTCGGCGAGGGCTCGCGCCGCCGCTTCCTTGGTGTCTGCGGACAGGTCGAGGTCGACCAGATCCGCGGTGATCATCTCGCTCATCGCGGGCTCCTTTGCACGCGTATCGCCCTTGACGTGGGGTGGGCGGAAGGGGGAATGGGGACGGTGCTGCGGTGGGGGTCTGTGGGGTCTGTGGGGTCTGTGGGAGCTGAAAGGGTTGCGAAGGTCACGAGGGTCGCGAGGAGCGGAGCGGTACGAACATCGGTGCTCATGTGACCGGCTCCTTCAATACGCGGTCCACCGGCACCCTTGCCGTGATCGTCACCGCGGTCGGGTCCAGGTCTCCCGGCGCTGGCATCACGCTGCCGGGGGTCTGGACGGCCGCCGCTCCGTGGGCGAGCGCCGAAGCGAGCGCCTCCGGACCGCGCCCGCCGGCGATGAGGAATCCGGCGAGCGAGGAGTCGCCCGCACCCACATTGCTACGGACGACGTCCACCCGGGCGGTGCCGAACCAGGCGCCGTGCTCGTCGACGAGCACCTGGCCGTCGGCGCCCAGGCTGGCGAGCACGGTCCGGGCGCCCATCCCGCGCAGTTCCTCGGCCGCCTTCACCGCGTCGCCCACGGTGATCAGCCGACACCCGACGGCCTCGGCGAGTTCCTCGGCGTTCGGCTTCACCACGTCGGGCCGCTCGCGCAGCGCCGCGACCAGCGCGGGCCCGGAGGTGTCCAGGGCGATGCGTACGCCCGCGGTGTGCGCCCGCTCGACCAGCTCGGCGTACCAGGAGGGTGCGAGGCCGCGCGGCAGGCTGCCGCAGCAGGCGATCCAGTCGGCGCCCCGCGACTGCCGGTGGACGGTCTCCAGGAGCAGCTCCTGCTCGGCCGCGGTCAGCTCCGGGCCCGGCGCGTTGATCTTCGTCAGGACGCCGTCCGCCTCGGCGAGCGCGATGTTGGACCGGGTGGCCCCGGCCACCGCCACCGGCGCGACCTCGATGCCCTGCGCGTCCAGCAGTTCGGCGACCACGGCGCCCGGTGCGCCGCCCAGGGGAAGCACGGCGACGGTGCGCCGGCCGGCCGCGGCGACGGCGCGGGAGACGTTGACACCCTTGCCGCCCGGGTCCACACGTTCGCCGGTGGCCCGGTTGACCTCGCCACGCTCCAGCGCGGGCACCTCGTACGTACGGTCCAGGGACGGGTTGGGGGTGACGGTGAGGATCATGCACGCACTACTTCCGTGCCGCCGCGCTCGATCGCGAGGGCGTCTTCGGGGCTCAGCCCACTGTCGGTGATCAGCAGGTCCACGTCGTTCAGGCCGCCGAAGCGGGCGAAGTGCTCCTGGCCGTGCTTGGAGGAGTCGGCGAGCAGCACCACACGGCGGGCGGCTGCCATGGCCGCGCGCTTCACCGCCGCCTCGGCGAGGTCGGGGGTGGTCAGGCCGTGTCCGGTGGAGAAGCCGTTCGCCGCGACGAACAGCACGTCCGCGCGGATCTCGCCGTACGCGCGCAGCGCCCAGGCATCCACGGCGGCCCGCGTGCGGTGCCGTACGCGGCCCCCGACCAAGTGCAGCTGGATACCGGGGTGGTCGGCGAGCCGGGCAGCGATGGGCAGGCTGTGGGTGACGACGGTGAGCGAGAACTCCACCGGCAGGGCGGCGGCGAACAACGCCACCGTCGAACCGGCGTCGACGATCATCGTGCCCTCGTTCGGAATCTCAGCGAGGGCGGCCCTGGCGATGCGGTCCTTCTCACCGGCGGCCGTGGTCTCGCGCTCGGCGAGGTCCGGCTCGAAGTCCAGGCGTCCGACCGGGATGGCCCCGCCGTGCACCCTGCGGACCACTCCCGCGCGGTCGAGGGCCTTCAGGTCCCGGCGGATCGTCTCCGCCGTCACCTGGAACTGCTCGGCCAGCGAAACCACATCCACCCGGCCGCCGTCCCGGGCGAGCCGCAGAATCTCCTGCTGTCGCTCTGGTGCGTACATGTCCACTCACCTCCGAAGCATGCCCGAACGTGTGGCTTTCCTTGAAGGTTACGACGAGTACCCCGGAAAGTAAACAAGAACGGGCCTAATCGGGCATGAACGGACGTTGGGCCGCGCTCGACACCCTTTCCCTCCGGCGCGCCTACCAGCGCGGCCAGCGCGGCCAGGATTCGAGCAGGGTTCGAACAGGAAGGCCTGAATTCAAGTAGGACACGAGTTCGACCCACCCCTTTCCACCATCGGCAAGTCCGCAGACTTCGGCGACTCGGGCACCCCGGGCGGTTCGGGCGGTTCGGGCCGGTCAGTGGGCGGCATGAGGACGGCTCGGGCGGGCAGGGATGCTCGGGCGGCATGAGAAGGGGCCGCTGCCGGGCGGCCTCCAGGGCGCGCGGCAGCGGCCGTCCCGTCAGGACGTCATCCGGAAACCGTCAGGACTCCGTCAGAGCGTCCCACGGGAAGTCCCGCAGCGCCGCGAGGTTGGCCACGGCCAGTTCCGCCGGCCCCGGCGGGTCCTCGCCCGTACCCTCGTCCGCCGCCCAGGCCTCGACGGCCGCGCGTACGGCGGCGATCGCGACGGCGGCGGCAAAGCGCAGTCGCGCGTCCACGGCAGCACCGTCGACCCGCTCGGCACTGTCGGCACTGTCGGCACTGTCGGCGCTACCTGCGTCGTCCACGTGCGCTGCGCGGTCGGCATGCTCGGCATCGTTGTCGCCGGCTGCCGCGCCGACGGGCACCCGTGCCGCCAGGACCTCCGCCAGCGCGCGTTCCGACGTCTGGCAGACCTCCGCCCACACCCTGCGCAGGGAGGGGTTCGAGTGGGCCAGCCGGATCAGGGTGCGCGCCCACACCCAGGAATCCGACGACATCCCCGCACCCGGCCTCAGCGTGGACCGCACGGCGTCCTCAAGGGCCTGCGGTACGGACGTCCCGGGCGGCGCCGCCCGCACCGCTTCCACCCAGCGCCGGGCGCCGGCCTCGTAGAGCGGGACGACGGCTTCTTCCTTGGCTGCGAAGTACCGGTAGAAGGTGCGCGGGGCGATGCCCGCCGCCTGTGCGATGTCCTCGGCCCGGGTGGCTTTCAGCCCTTGGCGGACGAAGAGACCGGCCGCCGCGCGGGCGATCTCCATCCGGGTCTCGGCTTTGCGCCGCTCGGTCAACGAGACAGGAGGAAACGGTGGGGTGCTGCTGCTCACGCCCGGCAGGGTATGCCCATGTGGCACAATCTGCCATCTGGCGGGCCACCCCGGGGTTCAGGTTCGGGGTGGCCCGCTTTCCCGTCCCGCACAAGGGAAAACCGGGTCCGGCACCCGGGGGGAGGGTGCCGGACCCGGCTTGGGAAGTCCCGGCGCCGGGGGGGTGGTGCGACGGGACGTGGTTCAGGAGAGTCGTCCAGGAGGCCGAGACCCGGAGATCTTCCGACGGAGATTTTCCGTCCCCGGATCTCGTAACCCGAATTCCTGCGCTCTGCATTCTTGTTCCCTGGCCCAGCGGATTGAAGCGGTGTCAGGACGTCATGTTTGCGCCGTATTTCGTCACCCGGCGCCCCCAAGGGCCCTGCACCGGCCCCGCATCGGCTCTACGCCGCCGCGTCGAACCCGGTGTCGCGGGCCAACTTCTTCAGTTCCATCAGCGCGTGCTTCTCTATCTGGCGGATCCGTTCGCGGGTCAGGCCGTGCTGCTTGCCGACCTCCGTCAGGGTGCGCTCCCTGCCGTCATCGATGCCGTACCGCATCTTGATGATGGAGGCCGTGCGCTGGTCGAGGCGGCCGATGAGGTCGTCCAGTTCCTCGCTGCGCAGCAGCGTCAGCACCGACTGTTCCGGCGACACCGCCGAGGTGTCCTCGAGGAGGTCGCCGAACTGGGTCTCGCCCTCGTCGTCCACCGGCATGTTCAGCGAGACCGGGTCGCGGGCCCAGTCGAGCACGTCCGTCACCCGCTCCGGTGTGGAACCGAGCTCGGCGGCGATCTCACCGGGCTCCGGGTCCCGTCCGTGCTCACGGTTGAACTCGCGCTGCACGCGCCGGATCCGGCCCAGCTCCTCCACCAGGTGGACGGGCAGGCGGATGGTGCGGGACTGGTCGGCTATCGACCGCGTGATGGCCTGACGGATCCACCAGGTGGCGTAGGTCGAGAACTTGAAGCCCTTGCGGTAGTCGAACTTCTCGACCGCGCGCACCAGGCCGGCGTTGCCCTCCTGGATCAGGTCGAGCAGGGGCAGACCGCTGCGGGGGTAGCGGCGGGCCACCGCGACGACCAGGCGGAGGTTGGAGCGGATGAAGACGTCCTTGGCCAGCTCGCTCGCGTCGTACAGCTTCTGAAGCTCCTCGGTGGTGGCCCCCACCTTGTTCTCCTCGGTGCCATCAAGGATCTGCCCCGCGAACACACCCGCTTCGATGATCTGGGACAGCTCGACCTCCTTGGCGGCGTCGAGCAGCGGTGTGCGCGCGATTTCGTCGAGGTACATACCGACCAGGTCACGGTCGGCGATCTCGCCACGATGGGCGCGAACACTGCTTGCCGAGTCGGCCGTCTCGCCGGAGGCGGACTTACGACGGGCGACGGCACGGGTTGCCATGCTTGCTCCCTTACGGTGATGAGGTCGGCGGGCGGTTCTGCGGATGCCCGGCACGTACGTCAGGTCCAGGGTCTCGATCTCTCACTTCGGACTCTGCTCGGGTGCCCGGCATCTGTTGGAAACAACGACTGGAATCCGGACAGAATTCCCCACCCGACCCTCGAATTTTCTGATCATGCAGTATCCTGTCGAGCCGCAGGAGGGCGAGATGGCGTCGGAGTATGCGAAGGCCCAGGTCAGGGTCCGAGGGTGATCTGACAGCGCTCACCGATCTGTACAACCAGTACGCGCGCGAGACGGCCATCACGTTCGACACCACGGTCCTCACCCCTGAAGAACGCCGCCCCTGGCTGCTCTCCCACCCTGTAGACGGCCCGTACCGCTTGATGGTTGCCACGGCCGCGACCACAACCGGGAACTCCGAGCGGGTTCTGGGCTACGCCACGTCCAGCGCTTTCCGGGCGAAGCCCGCCTACGCGACGTCGGTGGAGACGACGGTCCACGTCGCCCCGGACGCCGGAGGCCGCGGGATCGGCACTCTGCTCTGCACGGCCCTGCTCGAGGCCCTGGCGAGCGAGGACCTGCACCGCGCCTACGCGGGCATCGCCCAGCCGAACGAGGCATCCACCCGGCTGCACCAGCGCCTCGGCTTCCGGCACACGGGCACGTACCGCGAGGTGGGCCGCAAGTTCGGCCGCTACTGGGACGTGGCCTGGTACGAGAAGGAGTTGTAGCCGGCGGCCGCCGGCGCCACGGCCGGCGGCCGCCGGGGGTCCGGCACGCGAGAGCCGACGGCCGTCCGGGAACCGGCAGCGGTCCGGGAGCCGGTGGTCGTCCCGTCCGGGAGCCGACGGCCGTCCAGGAGCCAGTGGCCGTCCGAGGACCGGGCGCAGACCCCGGCCCAGCCGGGCCCGGCCTGGCCCCGGTGTCCTCAGCCGAACTGCACCGACCGCTTGGCCAGCCCCAGCCAGAACCCGTCGATCACCGACTTCTGCGTGTCCAGGTCACCGGCGGCGTCCGCCGCGCCCATGGTCACGAAGAGCGGTGCGAAGTGCTCGGTACGCGGATGGGCGAGCATGCCCGCCGGGGACTTGCGGGTGAAGTCGAGCAGCCCGTCCACGTCACCGGCGTCCAGCGCCCGGTGCCCCCAGTCGTCGAACTCGGTCGACCACCTGGGGATGCCGCCCTGCCGCAGCGCGGCCAGGTTGTGGGTGAAGAACCCGGAGCCGACGATCAGTACGCCCTCGTCGCGCAGCGGTGCGAGCCTGCGTCCGATGTCCATGAGCTTCACCGGGTCCAGGGTCGGCATGGAGACCTGGAGCACCGGGATGTCGGCCTCGGGGAACATCTCGACCAGCGGGACGTAGGCGCCATGGTCCAGCCCACGGTCGGGCACGTCCTGGACCGGGATGCCGGGGGCACGCAGCAGCTTGCGTACGGAGTCGGCGAGCGCGGGAGCGCCGGGGGCGCCGTACTTCACCTGGTAGTAGTGCTCGGGGAAGCCCCAGAAGTCGTAGACGAGGGGGACCGTCTCGGTGGCGCCGAGGGCGAGCGGGGCCTCCTCCCAGTGGGCGGAGACGACGAGGATCGCCTTCGGGCAGGGCAGGCCGGCGGACCAGGCGGCCAGCTCACCGGGCCAGATGGGGTCGTCGGCCAGGGGCGGGGCGCCATGGCTGAGGTACAGGGCGGGCATGCGTTCCTGAGTGGCGGCGGTCATGGCTGCGACTCCTTCCGGCGATCGGTGCAGATCCGGCTGGCTTGGCTGGTGGGCGGATGAAGCTTTTTACTTGAAACCTCAACCTATGCCCCAGACCCTAGCGCAATTTTGTTTAACATTCAAGGAGAAGGGCTTTACAGTGGAGTACATGACGACGGCACTCACTTCCGCAGCGGCACCGGGTTCGGCACCCGGCCCGGCAGGCACCGACGAACCCCGTTGGCTCAGCGCCGAGGAACAGCGCGTCTGGCGCTCGTACATCGAGGCCAGCACCCTCCTGGAGGACCACCTCGACCGCCAGCTCCAGCGGGACGCGGGCATGCCGCACCTCTACTACAGTCTGCTGGTCAAGCTCGCCGAGGCGCCGGAACGGCGGCTGCGCATGACCGAACTGGCGATGCTGGCGAAGATCACCCGCTCCCGGCTCTCGCACGCCGTGGCCCGCCTGGAGAAGAGCGGCTGGGTGCGTCGCGAGAACTGTCCGTCCGACAAGCGGGGCCAGTTCGCCGTACTGACGGACGAAGGGTTCGAGGTGCTGCGCCGGAACGCGCCGGGCCATGTGGAGGCCGTGCGGCAGGCGTTCCTCGACCGGCTCACCCCCGGACAGCAGAAGGTCCTCGGCGAGATCATGGAGATCGTCGCCGAGGGTCTGCAGCCCAGCGAAGCGGGTGCGGACCTGCCCTGGCTCCGCTGAGCGCGGAACCGGGGCAGGTCCTGGAAGCCGTACGGAGGAGGCGTCCCCTCCCCCTCCGTACGGGTGGCCCGAAGGTACTGGCCGGTGAGGGCCGGTGAGGGCCGGTGAGGGCCGGCGGTGGGCGGTGAAGGCCAGTGGCTGGTGAAGGCCGCGCGGCCGGCCGTCAGTGGGCGATGATCGGCACCGCCACGTCCTCCTCGGCACCCCCGGCGACCCTGGAGCCATCGTCGGAGGAGCCGGTGACCGTGCTCCCCGGGCGGCCGGCGTTGATGAGGGTCAGGGCGATGGCCGCGGCCAGGACGAGGATCCCGACAGCGAACCAGATCGCGCTGGTGTAGCCCTGCACCATGCCTTCGAGCTGAACCAACTGCTGCTGGGACCGGCTCGCGGCGCCGCCGATGTGGTCGGCGATGTAGGACGTGGTGGCCGAGGCGGCGATCGTGTTCAGCAGGGCCGTACCGATCGCGCCGCCCACCTGCTGCGAGGTGTTGACCATCGCGGAGGCGACGCCGGAGTCCCGGGGCTCGATGCCCAGGGTGGCCAGCGACATGGCCGGCATGAACGCCGTACCCATGCCGAGACCGAGCAGCAGCATGCCGGGCAGCAACACGGCGGCGTAGGAGGTGTCGACCTCCAGCCGGGTCAGCATCAGCATGCCGAGGGCGGCGACCAGGAAGCCGGGGCCCATCAGCAGCCGGGGCGGGACCCTGGTCATCAGCCGGGCACCGATCTGGGTGGAACCCGTGATCATGCCCACGACCATCGGCAGGAAGGCGAACCCGGTCTTCACCGGCGAGTAGTCCTGGACGATCTGCAGGTAGTACGTGAGGAAGAGGAACAGGCCGAACATCGCGATGATCGCCAGGCCCAGCGAGAGGTAGACCCCGCCGCGGTTGCGTTCGGTGACCACACGCAGTGGCAGCAGCGGCGCCTCGACCCGGGACTCGACCAGGACGAACGCCAGGAGCAGGACGGCCGACGCGACGAACATGCCGATCGTCAGCGAGTCGCTCCAGCCCTCGGACTCGGCACGGGTGAAGCCGTAGACGAGGGCGACCAGACCGAGGGTGGACAGCACCACGCCGGGCACGTCCAGCGGCGAACGGTTGCGGCCGCCGCGCGGCTCACGGATGACGAAGTACGCGCCGAGCGCGGCGACGACGGCGAACGGAATGTTCACGAAGAACGTCCAGCGCCAGTTCAGGTACTCGGTGAGGAAGCCGCCGAGGATCAGGCCGACGGCGCCACCGCCACCGGCGATCGCGCCGTAGATGCCGAACGCCTTGGCGCGCTCCTTGCCGTCGGTGAACATCACCGCGAGCAGGGACAGCGCGGCCGGCGCGAGCAGCGCGCCGAACACGCCCTGCAGGGCACGCGCGCCGAACATCATGACCTCGTTGGTGGCCGCGCCGCCCAGCGCGGAGGCCGCCGCGAAGCCGCCCAGACCGAGCACGAACGCCCGCTTGCGGCCCCACAGGTCGGCTATCCGCCCGCCGAAGAGCAGCAGTCCGCCGAAGGCGAGGGCGTAGGCCGTGACGACCCACTGCCGGTTGCCGTCGGAGATGCCCAGGTCCTGCTGGGCGGAGGGCAGGGCGATGTTCACGATGGTGGCGTCCAGGACGACCATCAGCTGGGCGAGCGCGATGAAGACGAGCGCCTTCCAGCGGTTGGTATCCGGTACGCCGGGAGCTTTTGAGGCTGTTTCAGACATGGGGGTACCCACTTCGGGACTTCGGGATTTCATGACGGAAAAATTCGCAGTTTGCGATGAAAAACGGTGTCGTGACGGAACGACTCGCCCAGGGGACGGCCGCCGGGCCGGCTACTGAAGTCGTTACTGAGGTAGTTGTTGAAGTGGTTCGGGGTGGATCGAAATCTGAATCGGGATCGGGATCGGGATCGGTATCGGGATCTTGGTCAGGGATCGTTCAGCTCGCGCGCAGGTCCTCCACGGTGACGGTCGCACCCGGCAGGGAACTGGGGGCCGGGGCCCGCATCCCGTCCAGGAACAGCTGAAGATGACGGTGGACGAACCGGTCTGCGCTCAGGCAGCCCGTACCGGCCGGCGGCCGACTGAGCTGGGCGATACCGATGAGCAGATCACCGAACCCCACATCGTCACGGAGCTGACCGGCCGCCCTCGCTCGGTCCATGATCTGCGCGACGAGCGTCTCGACTCGTACACGTGCGGCCTCCAGGTCGGGGTGGTGCTGGTCGAAGGCGCTGGAGAGCATCGGGCACAGCGCGCTGATCCGCTCCTCTGCGGCCGTGTGCGCGAACCGCTCCAGCGCCTCGAAGGCATCCCCGGTCTCGGCGAGTGCCTGCTCGGCCGCCTCCGACGTACGGTTCATCACGGAGCACACGACCTCGCGCACCAGCGCTTCACGATCGGGGAAGTTGCGGTACACCGTGGCATTGCCCACGCCGGCCCGGCGGGCGACCTCGTCGAACGGCACGTCGGCGCCGAACTCGACGAACATCTCCCGGGCGGTGGTGACGATCCGTTCCCGGTTGCGCAGGGCATCGGCGCGGGGCCTGGACGCCTTGGGCGATACGGAAGCGGCGGTCTGCACGATGCACTCCTAGGTCACTGTTACTGCTGTCACAGCTGCTGTCGCGATCCGGGGAAGGATTCCCCGTTTCGCGTGAACACAGGTCTAAACGGGGAAGCAGTCCCCGGTTATTTCCCTCCATCGGAAGCTTTTCATGTGACCTGAGTCACGTTCTCTGCGTGTCTGCCGGACCGCTCGCACGATCGGCCCCTCCAACGCGCGCCCGTGCACCCCCCGACGGAGGGTGATCAAAAGGGTGCAGCCGGAGACCGGTGGCTGCCGTGTGGAGCGCGGAGGTCCCCCGCATGCAGCCGCAGTCGACCCGCAGCCGGATATCCCCGCGCCGACTGGCCGCTCTGACGTCCGTGACCGTCCTGACCCTCGCCGTCGCCCCATCGGCCGGCAACGGCCGCCTCTCCCCCTACCCCTCGACCTCAGGTGCCGGACCGAGCGCTCTGTCCCGCTCCTCCGCGCACGGCCCCTGCATGATCGGCAGCGCCCGCGAGGTCCAGATGTCGGAGGGCATCCCGACGATCGACGGGTACGTCCCCTCCACCGGTACCGTCCACGCCCTCACCCTCATGATCGACTTCTCGGACGCCCCCGGCGAGGGCAAGGCCCTCGACCGCTACCGGGAGTTCTTCCCGCAGACCCAGGAGTGGTTCCGCACCAGTTCGTACGGCCGCCTCGACTACCGCCCCGAGAGCCCGATCCCGGACTGGCTGCGGATGCCCAAGTCCTTCCGGGAGTACGGCATAGAGCGCGGCGCCCCGTTCGACCCCGGCTACCGCAAGCTGGTCGACGATCTCGTCGCGGCGGCGGACCCGAAGGTGGACTTCCGGTCGTACGACCTGGTGAACGTACTGATGACCCCGAACGCGGGCCCCTCCGCCCTGGACACCGTCCTGTCGGTCACCTTCGCGGGCAACCCGGAGGCCCCGACCGCGGACGGCGTCCCGGTCGCCAACGCGTCGTTCGTCTACTCCCGCCAGGACGACGGCTCCGGCTCCCTGGACCGCACCGGCTACCGGGTCCTCCCGCACGAGAACGGCCACGTCTTCGGCCTGCCCGACCTCTACACCGCCGAGGGCGGCGGAGCCGTGGGCCACTGGGACATCATGAGCGAGGACTGGGGCGCCAACAACGACCTGCTCGGCTGGCACAAATGGAAAATGGGCTGGCTGGACCCACGCCAGGTGCACTGCGCGGCGGGCACGGGCACACGGGAGTACGCCCTGACGCCGCTGGCCGAGCCGGGTGGCCCGAAGCTCGTCTTCCTCCCGCTGGACGCGCGTTCCGGATACGCCGTCGAGTTCCGCACCCGCGCCGGCAACGACGAGGCGGTGTGCCGGCCCGGCATCCTCATCTACAAGGTCGACGCCGCCGTCGAAACCGGCATGGGGCCGGTCACGGTCTACGACTCCCGCCAGGAGAGCGGCGGTTGCACCCGCAGCCCCAACATCCACGCGGAACTCTCCGACGCCCCCTTCATCCCCGGCGAGACGTTCGTCGACCGCGAGGCGGGAATCCGGGTGACGGTGCTGGAACCGCACGACGAACGGACGACAAAGACCGACACAGAACCCACGCACCCCTCGTACCGCATAAAGGTCACCCGAACCTGAACCCCACCTCTCCCCCTGGCACCGACGGTCTTCCAGTGACCGGCGGACGAGGGCGCCCGACGCCCTTGCCCGCTCCGGGAGTGGAGTGGAGTGGAGTGGCGGACGGTGGCGCATAACAGTGGCGGCGGTGTGATCACCGTCCGACACACCCGGCCCGGCACCGGCCGACAGGCACAGTCCAACCCCCCATCCCACCACCCCGCCACCCCGCCACCCGCACGCATCCCGCGCTCGCGAACCCCTCAGCCGATCCCGATCCCGGTCCCGATTTCCCCGGATGATCAAGACCGGCCAGCTCCTGCCGTCGGGGAGCAGGCAGCAAACGGGCACCGTTTCGAGCGGACACGGGTGGAGATCATGCTCTGCTTTTGACCGAAGAAGGCCCCTGCCTGCGGGAACAACCCATTTGAAGCGGGCACATGCGGTCACGGAATGCATGACGTTTTGCCTGGTCATAAGCCTGGGCATGCCCATAAATAGTCCGCAAGAGCCCGAACGGACCGGACTCTGTGAAGGCGCGAACGCGCCACACCGGAAACGGCCTGACCGAGCGTCGGCCGGAGTCGCGGACTGGAGGTGTCACCGTGGACGCCGAAGAACGTCGACGCGCCATCCTGGAAGTGACGCGCCGTGTCGGCTCGGTCGACGTCGCCAAGACAGCCGCCGAACTGGGCATCTCCAAGGAAACCGTGCGGCGCGACCTGAACCTGCTGGCCGCCCACGGGCTGGTGCGGCGAACCCACGGCGGCGCCCACCCCGTCGAGAGCGCCGGCTTCGAGACCACGCTCTCCTACCGCACCACCAGTCAGGTCATGGAGAAGACGCGGATCGCCGCCGCGGCCGTGGACCTGCTCGGTGACGCGAAGACGGTGTACATCGACGAGGGCTTCACCCCGCAGCTCATCGCCGCCGCCCTCCCCCGCGACCGGCCGCTGACCGTGATCACCTCGTCCCTCGCCGCGGCCGGCACCCTGGCCTCCGTCGAGAACATCACCGTGCTGCTGCTCGGTGGCCGCGTCCGCGGCGCCACGCTGGCGACCGTCGACCACTGGGCCACCCACACGCTGTCCGACCTCGTCATCGACCTGGCCTACGTCGGCGCGAACGGCATCTCCCGCCAATGGGGGCTCACCACGCCGAACCCCGCGGTGAGCGATGTGAAAACGCACGTCATGACCGTTTCCCGGCGCCGGGTCTTCTCCGGCGTCCACAGCAAGTTCGGAGCGACCAGCTTCTGCCGGTTCGCCGGGATCGGAGACCTGGAGGCGATCGTCACCGACACCGGGCTTCCCGCCTCCGAAGCCCATCGCTACTTCCTCCTGGGGCCGCGGGTCATCCGGGTGTGACCCGCGGCTTTCCCCAACTCACCACGCACTCGCCCGACCGGGCCCCGGCCTCCCACGCCCTCGAACACCTCTGGAGTCATCCATGCCCATCCAAAAGATCACCCGCGTCCGGAGAAGCACGCGCGCTGCGCTCGTCGCCATAGCCGCGGGCTCGATGCTGGCCGCGTGCAGCGGGGCCGGCGGGTCGAGCTCCGAAGGCGGGGGCGAGAGCATCAATGTGCTCATGGTCGGCAACCCGCAGATGGAGGACATAGCGAAGCTGACGAAGGACACCTTCACCAAGGACACCGGCATCAAGGTCAACTTCACGATCCTTCCCGAGAACGAACTGCGCGACAAGGTCACCCAGGACATCGCCACCCAGGCCGGCCAGTACGACGTCGCCACCATCGGCGCCTACGAGGTGCCCATCTGGAACAAGAACGGCTGGCTGCAGGAGCTGAGCTCCTACGCCGACAAGGACACCGCCTTCGACAAGAAGGACCTGCTCAAGCCCATGGTCCAGTCCCTGTCCGGCGAGGACGAGAAGCTGTACGCGCTTCCGTTCTACGGCGAGTCGTCCTTCCTCATGTACAACAAAGAGGTCATGGACGAGAAGGGCATCACCGTGCCCGAGCGGCCGACCTGGAAGCAGGTCGCCGACATCGCCGCCAAGGCCGACGGGGCACGCCCCGGCATGAAGGGCATCTGTCTGCGCGGCCTGGCCGGCTGGGGCGAGCTCGGCGCGTCGCTGTCGACGGTGGTCAACACCTTCGGCGGCACCTGGTTCGACAAGGACTGGAACGCCCAGGTCAACAGCCCCGAGTTCAAGAAGGCGACCAACTTCTACGTCGACCTGGTCAGGAAGCACGGCCAGGCGGGCGCCGCGCAGTCCGGGTTCACCGAGTGCCTCAACGCGATGAGCCAGGGCAAGGTCGCCATGTGGTACGACGCGACCAGCGCGGCCGGTTCGCTGGAGGACCCCAGCTCCAGCAAGATCGCGGGCAAGGTCGGCTACGCCTACGCGCCGGTGGACAAGACGGACAGTTCCGGCTGGCTGTGGACCTGGGCGTGGGCGATGCCGAAGACCACCAAGAAGGCCGACGCCGCCTCGAAGTTCATGCTCTGGGCGTCCGGCAAGGACTACGAGAAGCTCGTCGGCGAGAAGCTGGGCTGGTCGCGCGTCCCGTCCGGCAAGCGGGCCAGCACCTACGAGATCCCCGAGTACAAGGAAGCGGCCTCGGCCTTCGGTGACATCACCCTCAAGTCCATCGAGCAGGCGGACCCGACGAACCCCGGTGTGCAGCCGCGGCCCACGGTCGGCGTCCAGTTCGTGGCCGTCCCCGAGTTCCAGGACCTCGGCACCAAGGTGACGCAGGACATCTCCGCGGCCATCGCCGGCAAGACCAGCGTGGACAAGGCCCTGACCAACGGCCAGAAGCTCGCGGAGGAAGTCGCCAAGAACTACCGGTGACCCACCATCCGGTGACCACCAGTCGGTGACCACCACCAGGTGGCCCGGTGACCGCGCCGGTGTCCCTCCGGTGGCTCCCCTCGCCCGTCGGACACCGGCGCCCGACAGACCGCGTCCGGCACGTACACCGCCCGCCCGCACCGGCCGAGGACCTTCGTACATCCGCATCCCGTACGAGGGCCTTCGGCCGGTGCACCGGGCATCGCTTCCCCATACCCGGCCGCAACCGGCCGGCTCAAGGACCCCTCATGACCACGCTCACTCCCGCACCCAACGCGGTGCGCAAAGACCCCCCGCACCGGCCGGGCAGGCGCGAATCGCTGAACAAGTGGCGGCGCCGCGTACCGCTGCTGCCGGCACTGATCTTCACGATCATCGTCACGCAGCTGCCGTTCGTGGCCACGCTCGTGATCTCCACCCTCCAGTGGAACATCCTCAAGCCGGGCGAACGGCACTTCACCGGCCTGTCCAACTACGCCTTCGTCTTCACCGACGAGCGGCTGCGCACGGCGGTCCTGAACACCGTCCTGCTCACCGCTTCGGTGGTGATCATCAGCGTGCTCCTCGGACTGGGCCTGGCGCTCCTCCTCGACCGCCGCTTCCCCGGCCGGGGTCTGGCCCGCACCCTGCTCATCACGCCGTTCCTGGTCATGCCGGTCGCCGCCGCGCTGCTGTGGAAGCACGCCATCTACAACCCCGACTACGGCCTCCTCAACGGCACCCTGAACGCCGTCTACCGTCTCTTCGGAGCGGAGAACGGCCCCACCATCGACTGGCTGTCGAACTCGGCGATGCCCGCCGTGATCGTGGCGCTGGTGTGGCAGTGGACGCCGTTCATGATGCTCATCCTGCTGGCCGGCCTCCAGGCCCAGCCCGGCGACGTACTGGAGGCCGCCCGGGTCGACGGCGCCTCGGCGCGGCAGACCTTCCTCCACATCACCCTGCCCCACCTGCGGCAGTACATCGAACTGGGCGTCCTGCTCGGCACCATCTACGTCGTGCAGACCTTCGACGCGGTCTTCACCATCACCCAGGGCGGCCCCGGCTCGCAGACCACGAACCTGCCCTACGAGATCTACCTGACCATGTTCCGCAAGTACGAGTACGGCGAGGCGGCCGCCGCCGGCGTGGTCGTGGTGATCGGCGCCATCGTGATCGCCACCTTCGCCCTGCGCACCATCGCGTCCCTGTTCCGTGAGGAGGTCTCCCGGTGACCACCACCCAAGCGGCGCCGGCCGCCACCCCTGCGGCCGGGCCCAAGAAGTTCCGCCGCCGCAAGAACACCCAGGGCGACCAGAACGGCTCGCCTCGGCTGACCCCGGTGTGGACCTTCGTCGCCTGGCTCGCCACGCTGGCCTTCTTCGCGCCGGTGGCCTGGATGGTGCTGACCAGCTTCCACCAGGAGGCCGACGCCGCCACCAACCCGCCCAGCCTGCTCGCGCCCTTCACCCTGGACCAGTACGAACTGCTACTGGGCCGCGACATCACGCCGTACCTGCTCAACTCGGCCATGGCGAGCGTCATTTCGACGCTGCTCGTGCTCGCCCTCTCGATCCCGGCGGCCTACGCGCTGTCCATCAAGCCGGTCGAGAAGTGGACCGACGTGATGTTCTTCTTCCTGTCGACGAAGTTCCTGCCCGTCATCGCGGCGCTGCTGCCGGTGTACCTGATCGTCAAGGACGCCGGGATGCTGGACAACGTCTGGACACTGATCGTCCTCTACACCGCGATGAACCTGCCGATCGCGGTGTGGATGATGCGCTCCTTCCTCGCCGAAGTGCCCAAGGAGATCCTGGAGGCCGCCGAGGTCGACGGCGCCGGGCTGCCCACGGTGCTGCTGCGCATCGTCGGCCCCGTCGCCATACCCGGGATCGCCGCCACCGCGCTGATCTGCTTCATCTTCAGCTGGAACGAGTTCCTGTTCGCCGTCAACCTCACCGCCACCAACGCCTCCACCGCCCCGGTGTTCCTCGTCGGGTTCATCACCAACGAGGGGCTCTTCCTCGCCCGTCTGTGCGCCGCCGCCACCCTGGTGTCCCTGCCCGTCCTCATCGCCGGCTGGGCCGCCCAGGACAAGCTGGTGCGCGGTCTTTCCCTAGGAGCAGTCAAGTGAAAGCCGCCCTCATCGAAGCCCCCGGCAAGGTCACCGTCACCACGGTCCCCGACCCCACCCCGGGACCGCGTGACGTCGTGGTGGACGTGGCCGCCTGCGGACTGTGCGGCACGGACCTGCACATCCTGCAGGGCGAGTTCGCGCCGAAGCTGCCCATCGTCCCCGGCCACGAGTTCGCCGGGGAGGTCGTCGACGTCGGCAGCGCGGTGACCGAACTCTCCGTCGGCGACCGGGTCGCCGTGGACCCCTCGCTGTACTGCAACGAATGCCGCTACTGCCGCCACGGCCGCAACAACCTCTGCGAACGGTGGGCCGCGATCGGCGTCACCGTCACCGGCGGCGCCGCGGAGTACGCCGTCGCCCCCGTCGCCAACTGCATCAAGCTGCCCGACCACGTCGAGACGGCGGACGCCGCCCTCATCGAGCCGCTGTCCTGCGCGGTCCGCGGATACGACGTGCTCAACGCCAAGGTGGGAGCGCACGTGCTCATCTACGGCAGCGGCACCATGGGCCTGATGATGCTGGAGCTCGCCAAGCGCACCGGCGCCGCCTCCGTGGACGTCATCGACGTCAACCCCGAGCGCCTCGCCACCGCCGAGAAGCTGGGCTGCTCGAGGGCGGCCGCCTCGGCGGAGGAGTTCCAGCGGCCGAACGGCTGGGAGGTCGTCATCGACGCGACCGGCAACGCGGCCGCCATCCAGGACGGCCTGGACCGGGTCGCCAAGGCCGGCACCTTCCTGCAGTTCGGCGTCGCCGACTACGCGACCCGCGTGACGATCGACCCGTACCGCATCTACAACCAGGAGATCACCATCACCGGCTCCATGGCCGTCCTGCACAGCTTCGAACGCGCCGCGGACCTCTTCGCCACCGGCGTACTCGACCCCCAGATCTTCGTCAGCCACCGCCTCCCCCTGGACGACTACCCCCAGGCCCTGGCCCAGTTCGCAGCGGGCCAGAGCCGAAAAATCCTCATCACACCCTGACGGAGGCGAGCGGCCCTGACGGAGGAGGGCGGGGGTCGGACAGACGCCCCCGCCCTCCCCCTCCCCGGGCACCACCACCCGGCTCCTCCCCTTATACCGACGACCCTCACCGGCACGTATCCGCTACGCTGTCCCTGGTCGGTCATTGGTACGCCGCGCCACGCAACCAAGCGGGACTGCGGAGCACGTCGCACCATGCCCGACCAGTGGGTTTGACCTCCTCACAGAAGATCCACCCCACGGATCCTCCCCGAGGCCCCGCCAAGCCCGCGCCTTCGCCTTCGTAGCTCAGGGGATAGAGCACCGCTCTCCTAAAGCGGGTGTCGCAGGTTCGAATCCTGCCGGGGGCACAGCAAAACGCCTGGTCAGAGGCCCTTCCGTCCGGCGGACGGGAGGGCCTCTGTGCTTGCAGCACACATATGGCACACATGCCGTGCGCGCGGATGGTGGGGAGCTGTGCAGGATGCCCGACAAGGATGAGCTGGCCCGGCGCCGGTACGAGAAGCTGGTCGACCGCCTCGAAACGCTGATGCGGGCCGCCCTCAAGCCCCAATACAAGGGGTACTGCGGGCAGCTCGTCCTGAGCAGCGGCGACCTGGCGGAGATGGGCGACCTCAAGGACGTCCGGCGTGCCGCCCGGGAGGCGGGCCACCGGCTCGGCTGGAAGCCGGCCACCAGGCTCGTCGGGGACCGGCTCTTCGTCCTCGATGAGCGCGAGGTCCCCGAGGAGATCAGGCAGCTCGCCGCGGACGCGGCAGCCGAGGCGATGGACCGGGCCCGGCGGGAGCGTCAGTGAGCCTGGTGGCCCTGCCCGAGCCCACCGCAGGGCCGGCCGAGACCGGCTGAGGCGCCCTGGAACACGCCTACGGGACGGCGAGGACACTCCCGCGTAGCTCGTCGCACCGCTGGACGACGACCAATGCACGAGATCTCAGGCCCTGGACCACCTGCACCACGTGGTGCACCAGCGGGACACTCTCTACCCCGTGACGTCCCCGGCCGCGCTCTACGTGACCGCCGTCCTCCTCGACCCGCACACCGCCCTGCCCACGGACTCAGCCACGTGGAACGGACAAGTAGGTGTGGCGGTCCAGGGCGCCGGGGTCGTCCGACCGTAGCCGTGGCTCACACTCGCGACACCCTGCGCACGCCACGCTGAGTCAGCTGTTGGTGGGATAGGCGACCAGGCCGGAGTCGCCCAGGGCGATGCCCACCGACTCGTTGACAAGCAACGGTGCGGTGCCGGGATTGGGCAGGTCCTTGCCTGTACGGGCATCGAGGGCGACCGGGCTGTTGTTGGCCGTGCCGTAGACACGGCCGTGCCAGGCCGTCGTGACCTCGGGGGCAATACGGTCGGCCTGCTCGTCGGGAAGCTGCCACAACTCCTTGCCGTTGGAGGCGTCCAAGCCTGACGCTCCGCTCGTACCATGGCAGACCAGAGTGCTCTGCCCGTCGTAGATACACTCCGCGCCATCCATGTCCGTAGGGACGGTCCGCTGGACCCGGCTGGTTCGAGGCTCCACGAGCCGGTCGTAGTTCTCCTCGCTGTCATAGTTAGCACCCTGCACACGGATCAACTGCGGGCCTGCAACGGAGGCTTCCACGTCGTAGCTGCGCTCTCCGGTCCAGAGCCGCTTGCCGGTGGCGATGTCGAACCCAGCGGGCCGCTGAACGGTGCCGAGACCGTCAGCAAAGACCGCCCCGACCGCAGCTCCGTCCGCGACCGCGTCCACGCGGACCTTGTCCGTGCTCCAGACCTGTCGCGGGTTGTTCAGATCGATGCCGTACGCCGCAGCGTGATACCCATCATCGGTCGATACCCGGATGACGGCGCTGTCCCCGTCCGCGCCGACGACAGTGGTACGCAGATCCAGCGAGGTCGTGTCCCACTGAGGCGGACGCAGGGTGAGCCGCCACATGACCTTGCCGGTGTCCGCATTCGTGCCGTTGACCTCGACCACCGTGTGGCTGGCCTGCGTACCGGTGCCGGCCTGTTCCACCACGAACGAGGTGAGCACGGTGGCCGTGCCCTGGATGGTGACGAGAAGCGGGGGCGTGGCCGGGTCGGTGTTGAATTCACCTGGATCCACCGGTGTGCCCTGCGGCTTGATGGTGGCGGCGACCTGACCGGTAGTGGTATCCATCGCCTGCATCTGCTTGGCCGAGGCGAGGAAAGCCGTCGTCTTGTACAGGGCCACCGGCAGAGCGGAATTCAGGTCGCCCTTTACGGTCAAACGCCCCTCGATCACCCTATCCGGCAGCGGAGTGGTATGACTGGTGGCGAAAGTCGACGGCGGATCATGAACCGGACGCGAGGCACGGGCCGGCTCGCTGGTCGCTGACGGTGACACTCCCCGCGCCTGTCCCCCGCTTGCACTGCTGCCGCAGCCTGTCGCTGCGCTCATGACAATGACCGCAGTGCAGGCCCACCATCTGATCGCGCGGGCAGATCGCTTAGTGACCACTTGGATCCCCGTTTCAACTCAGCTCTGCAGAACGGCAGTCTGTCACTCTAGAGGCTGCCACTGACGAAGCTGCGGCCGGTCACCTGGAGACATCCGGAAACCAACTGCGGGTTGTGAGGACAGTGTTGGAGCGCTCCTTGAGCGCAGCTCTGATGGACTCTCCTGGGCGCTGATCCGGCGCTCATCCGTCACACAGGGTGCGCAACCCACAGGATGTGTGCCCGACCCCGTTCTCGTGGACAGAGCCGCTGCGCCTCGGTACTGACCAGGCACACATCAGGCTGTGGCGTCCTCCAGGGCCGCCACCGCCTCGGCGGCCTTGCGGGCCTTCCTCTCCGCCTTCTCCCACTTCTCCTTCGCCTTGGCCAACTGCTTGGCGCGACGCTTGTGCATCTTCTTCGAGACCTCGTCGAGGCGGTCCGGGAAGAGATGGCCGTACGTGTCCAGCGTCAGCGTCGCCGACTTGTGGCCGAGCATGCTCTGGACGACGTTGACATCCGCGCCGCTGGCGATGGCGAGGGAGGCCGCCGTGTGACGCAGCTTGTGCGGCGTGAGCCCGAGGTGACCGAGGCCCGCCTTGGCGACGGCCCGGGCGAAGAACCGCTGCCGGAAGTTCCGGGCCCGCAGCGGTCCGCCCTGCGGAGCGGTGAACAGGAGCTCGTCCTCGCCCCGCCCCTCGACATGGGGCTTCAGTTCCTCGGCGAGGAACCGGGGGATCGGGACGGACCGGCGCTCGTGGTTCTTGGGCGAGTCGAGGTAGAGCTTGCCGTTGTCCTCGACGTACGCCTCGACGATGTGGGCACGGCAGGCGTCGAGGTCGACGCGTCCCACCTTCAGCGCGGACGCCTCGCCCCAGCGCAGCCCCGTGTAGGCCAGCAGCAGGATGAAGACCCGGTACGCCCCGGACGCGTCGGCGAGTGCTTCAGCCTGAAGGTCGTCGAGGTAGACGTGGTCAGCCGGTGCCGGCTTCGGCAGGGGGACGCCGGCGGCGGGGTTGAACGCCAGGCGACGGGACTTGACCGCGAAGCCGAGTACGCGGCTGAGGACGACGTACGCCTTGCGCACCGAGCGCGCGCTGAGCTTCCTCCCTCCCGCCGCCTCGCCCGATAGCATGTCCGCCAGCCATTCGGCGATGTCCTCGAAGCGGATGCGGTCCAGCGGTGTGGTGCCCCATCTGGGGATCACGTGGACGTCCAGAACGCCTCGGTAGCGGTTGCGCGTTGAGCGCTTGAGGTGGACCTGGGCGGCCAGCCAGGACTCCGCCACCTCGGCGAACTTCACCCGTGCGGCCGCCGGATCACGGTACGTGCCATCGGCGAGACGGGACTCCACCCTCGTCCGCTCGGCCTCGGCGTCGACCTTGCGGGCCAGGGTCTTCATCCTGAGCTTGCCGTCGGGGTCGTACCAGCGCACGCGATAGCGCCCGGGCGGAGTACGCCCCGCCTTCTTGGCCGCTCCCACGGCCCGCCCGTACGCGTTGTGGCCGACGCGGTCTTCTATCCAGACGCGCGCCATCAGACCCCTTCCCGGACGCCGTTGGGCATGGCGGTCGCAGGGTCGGCCTCCGAGGAGGACAGCGGCACAGTCAGGAGCGAGGTGCCAAAGGCGGCGGCGAGGGCGACCAGGTCGTCCACGTCGCGAAGGCGACGACCGCGTTCGGTCCGGCTCACGACGCTGTCGGTCACCGGGCGACTCAGGGCGGTGCAGCGCGCGGCGAGCTGCCGCTGGGTGAGGCGGAAGGTCAGGTGGGAGGCTTCGATATTGCGGACCGTGCCGATTTCGGCCGATCCGTTTTCCATGGGGTAAGCAGCCATGACAGATAGCCGTAACTCGGAATCGACAGCCGTGGCAAGAGTTGGTTCTAAAACTCTATAGAACTTGCAGGCGCATGGAACTTCGGCCGGATTGGATGGTTCGGCGTATCAATGATTGCGTGGTATCTTCCCGCGCCGCTACAGCGACGCCAGGTACTGAAGGCCATCCCAGCACGCTTCCGGCCTGCTGGTTCCCCGGCGAAGATTGCCGAGCACCCACAGAACCTGCCGGGGAGATACGGACGACCGAACGGCTTTTTGGTCGACCGACGATTCGCCCTTACGGTTATCTCTCTTCCTTCTTCGGGTCGACTAAAGAAGTCCCGAAGACGCGTATGGACAGAGCCCGAAAGGCGTGGGCTTCTTTCCCATGCCCGTCGCCTGCAATCGATATGGAGTGCCCTTGCCCAACGGATTCCCTCGCCCTGCCACGGCTGCCGAGCGCGGCCCGCTCGCCACGCCCGCCGAGATCGCCGCCTACCTCGGGGTGCCGGTGAAGACCCTTTACCAATGGAAGTACCGGGGCATCGGCCCGAAGGTGCACAAGGTCGGCCGGCACCTGCGCTACCGCTGGCACGAGGTCGACGTCTGGCTCGACCAGCAGACCGCGTACGACCTCACGGCATGACTCACGGGGGAACAGAGCGGCCCCCGGCGCGCCAACGCCGGGGGCCGGAGATTCCCCTGCGCATCGCCCATCCCTGAACGAGCGAGCCGGTGAGGGGCGGGACCCAGTCCGTCCTGCCCCTCACCAGAAAGGAACGTCTATGGAGGACGCTACGTCCTCTGACGCGGCGAGTGCGTCCGCCGGCGCGGAGGCCGGGCTCCAGGTCGTCTGGCCACCCGTGGCAGTCCCCGGGCAGGGGACAGTCCCGCGTAACGGAAACCGAGCCGAGTCACGGTCCCCACTCCAGGGGGCCGGGGACGGTCCCCGCGTCGAGTCCGAAGACAGTCCCCACAGCGGGGGCCGTCCCCTGGGACCGGAAACCGAGGACCGGTCCCCCCGTGCGGGGACCGGGGACCCACCGCACCATGGTGTTGCTCCGTGGCCGCCGGAGGGCGCGGTCCTGTCCCACGACCAGGCACGAGCCAGGGACCGAATATCCGCTGATGCGGAAGAGATGCAGGCCAGCGGCGTGGGGACCGGCCCGCAGGCTGGGGATCATGCCGGTCCGGGCGGACCGGTCCCGTCCCCGGAGCGGGACCAAGAGCCCGGTCCCGCTCCCCCGGTCCCCGCCGTGGGGACCGGTCCCCAGGGTGCGGGCATCGCACTGGAGGACCGTACGACAGGGGACCGTGGTCCCCAGCGGACCGTGGGGACTGGCGGTCCCGGGGGAACTGGGACCGGGCAGATACAGAGCGGGACCGTGGTCCCGGATGACGGTTCGGGGGCCAGGGACCGTGGAAGCGCCGCCGACGGGGCGGTGGACGGTGCCGGGCTGCTGGACGAGGTCCGGGCGACGATCGGCCGGTACGTGGTGCTGCCGAGCGAGGAGGCGCTGACCGCGGTCACCTTGCGGGTGGCGGCCTCCCACATCCAGCCCGCCCTCCAGCACGCGCCGCGTCTGGCGGTGGTCGGTCCGACGAAGGGGTGCGGCAAGTCCCGCGTCCTGGACGTGCTGCACGAGACGGTGCACCAGCCGATGATGACGGTGAACACCTCCCCCGCGGTGGTCTTCCGCGTCATCGGCAAGAACCCGCCGACGCTGCTGGTCGACGAGGCCGACACCATCTTCGGCCCCAAGGACTCCGTTGGGAAATCCGTGAATCGGTGTTGGCGGATGGCCTGGACTGTCAGGATCGGTATGTCGTCGATCAAGGGGGTCGGGTGTCGCTGGAG